>JAJZRV010000012.1 GCA_021850135.1 Pseudomonadota bacterium | reverse complement strand
CGATCTATCCCGGCATGACCCCTGGTGGAGCCGCTGTTCGGCGCGCACCGCGCCTAGAAAAGCTGCTCGTTCAGGATACGGTAGAGGTACTGGCCGTAGCCGTTGTTCTTCATGCGCGCGGCCAGCGCTTCCAGCTCGGCTGCCGTGATCATTCCCTTGCGATAGGCGATTTCCTCAGGGCAGGCAATCTTCAGCCCCTGACGTTTTTCGACGGTCTGGATGTACTGCGCAGCCTCCAGAAGCGATTCGTGGGTTCCGGTATCGAGCCAGGCAAAGCCGCGTCCCATCAGTTCCACATGCAACTGGCGCTGTTCCAGGTAGCAGCGGTTGAGGTCGGTGATTTCAAGCTCGCCGCGCGGGGAGGGCTTGAGGCTCGCAGCAAGATCGCAGACCTGGTTGTCGTAGAAGTAGAGTCCCGTCACGGCGTAGCGCGAGCGTGGATGCGCCGGCTTTTCTTCCAGGCTGATGACGCGTCCCGTGGCATCGAATTCGGCCACCCCGTAGCGCTCCGGATCGGTGACGGCATAGGCAAAAATGGTGGCGCCTTCCTGCTGCTGCAATGCGCGGTCCAGCATGCCGGAGAAGTCGTGTCCATAGAAAATGTTGTCGCCGAGGACCAGTGCGCTGGGGTCATTGCCGATGAAGGATTTGCCGATCAGGAAGGCCTGGGCCAGCCCTTCCGGATTGGGCTGCACCGCGTACTGGATCGAAATGCCCCACTGCGCGCCGTCGCCCAGCAATTGCTCGAAGCGCGGCGTATCCTGGGGCGTTGAAATGACGAGGATGTCCCGGATTCCGGCCAGGAGGAGGGTGCTGAGCGGGTAATAGATCATGGGCTTGTCATACACCGGCAGCAGCTGCTTGGAGATGACCTGGGTGACCGGGTAGAGACGTGTGCCGGAGCCTCCGGCCAGAATGATGCCTTTTCTCATGAGGGCGTCCGTTCCGCGTAATTTTTTTCGATCCACTCGCGATAGGCGCCGCTCGTGATGCGTTGCGTCCATTCGCTGTGGTCCAGGTACCACTGGATGGTTTTTTCCAGGCCCGATTCAAAGGTTTCCGCAGGCGTCCAGCCCAGTTCCTTGCGGATTTTCCGGGCATCGATGGCATAGCGCCGGTCATGCCCGGGGCGATCCTTCACGAACTGGATCAGCGCGTCGTGGCTGCCCAAGGCGGGATTGGGGCGCAGCCGGTCCAGGATCGCGCAGAGTGCGTGGACCACCTGCAGGTTGGTCCGTTCGCTGTTGCCGCCGATGTTGTAGGTTTCGCCAAGGCGTCCGGCTTCGAGGACGCGCCGGATGGCGCTGCAATGATCCGTCACGTACAACCAGTCGCGCACGTTCTGGCCATCGCCGTAAACCGGCAGCGGCTTGCCATGCAGCGCATTGAGAATCATGAGCGGAATCAGCTTTTCGGGAAACTGGTAGGGGCCGTAATTATTGGAGCAGTTGGTGGTCAGCACCGGCAATCCGTAAGTATGGTGCCAGGCGCGCACCAGGTGGTCCGAAGCGGCCTTGGATGCGGAATAAGGGCTGTTGGGCGCATAAGGCGTCGTTTCGGAAAAGGCCGGTTCCGTTGCGCTGAGCGAGCCGTAGACTTCGTCCGTGGACACATGAAGGAAGCGGAATGCCGCCCGGGCTGCGCCATCGAGCTCGCTCCAGTAGGCCCTGACCGTTTCCAGCAGGCGAAACGTCCCCACTACATTGGTTTCGATAAAATCGGAGGGCCCGTGAATCGAACGGTCCACATGGCTTTCGGCGGCAAAGTTGATGATGGCGCGCGGCTTGTGGGTGCGCAGCAGGCTTCGCACCAGCGCCGGGTCGCCGATGTCGCCTTTGACGAGATGATGCTGGCGACCATGGTCAATGGTGGCCAGGTTGTCGGGGTTGCCGGCGTAGGTCAGCTTGTCGAGCGTGATCACCGGCTCATTAGTAGACTGAACCCAGTCGAGAACGAAGTTGGATCCGATGAATCCAGCACCACCAGTCACAATAATCATGGTCTTCTAGGCGTCAGCGCCAGAACAGAATGAAAGTCCCGCATCTTAGCAGGTTGGAAGGTGGCCGGCGACGCCGGAAGTGCCCCCGGGGACAACGGGGTGCCGGCACTGAAGCTGCGTATAATGTATATTATGTTAAATAATATGCGCGACAGAAACCCCGCAAAAGCGGGGCTCCGTCAAAACCAGGCGCCTGCCCTCTTTTCTTACTTGACGACCTTCATCCAGGGCGACTTGCAGGTGGGCACCGCAGGATAGTACGCATTGCTGTCCGGGCAGAAATAAAGGATCTGTTCGGAAAGGTTACTCGGTGCACTGTTGGCAGGAGGCGCAGGCGGCGGTGCGTTACGGGGTGGCATGCTGCCGTTGGTGGGCGGCGGGGCCATCGGGCGGGCGTTATTCAGGGTGGATGCGGGATCCAGGCGCGTCACCCGCGTGGCTCCGCCACCACCCAGGATCTGGACGCGATCGCCGACGCGGAAGTCTTCATCGGCGCCCTGGGTGACGGCGATGACATACCCGCTATCCAGGCGCACCGTGATTTCAAGGCCTTCCTTGGTGGATGCTGAACTTTCGATGGCTTCTCCCGCAGCGGCACCGGCAATCGTTCCCAAGATGGTGGATGCCGCATTGCCCGTGCCCTGCCCCACGGTATGGCCGAGTGCGGCACCTGCAACCGCGCCCGAGAGCAGGCCTACGGCGCCGGGTTCACCCGGCTGGATCTTCACTTTGCGAATGCTTTCGATGGTGCCCAGTCGTACGGACTGCTCACCGCGGACTTGGCCATAAGTGTAGTCGGAGCCGCCGACACCCGGTGTGGTGCAGCCGGAGAGCGCGACGGCAGCAAGGGCGGTCAAGGTCAGTGCTGCAAGGGATCTTATTTTCATGTAAATCTCCAAAATGATTACATAACGCATTGTAAATCAATAGCTCTTTTTAAATCGCAAAGATTTTGTGAAGATTTGTAGCATCACCAGCGGGTTGGCGTCAGGCTGTACTACAGATCGTTTGAGTCTAACGCAGCGCGCCGGTTCCCGTGGACCATTTCGAGCAAAATCATTCGCTGCCATGTGGCGGCTCTGGTAACCTCGCTGTTTTCAGACTTGCGGAAGTAGGCACGATGGCACAGTACGTATTCACGATGAACAGGGTCAGCAAGATTGTCCCCCCGAAACGGCAGATCCTCAAGGACATTTCCCTGAGTTTCTTTCCTGGCGCCAAGATCGGGGTGCTCGGGCTCAATGGTTCGGGCAAATCCACCCTGCTTCGCATCATGGCAGGGATTGACAAGGAAATCGAGGGCGAAGCCACGCCCATGCCCAATCTGAGCATCGGTTACCTGTCGCAGGAACCGCAGATCGACCCGGATATCACCGTGCGCCAGGCTGTGGAGCAGGGACTGGGCGAAGTGCTTTCGGCCCAGAAGGCCCTGGAAGCCGTGTACGCCGCCTATGCCGAACCCGATGCCGATTTCGATGCCCTCGCTGCCGAGCAGGCACGCCTGGAGGCCATCATCAATGCATCGGATGGCCATACCGCCGAACTCCAGATGGAAGTGGCTGCCGACGCCTTGCGCCTGCCCCCCTGGGATGCCCGCATCGGACAGCTGTCCGGGGGTGAGAAGCGCCGCGTGGCCCTGTGCCGCCTCCTGATCTCCAGACCGGACATGTTGCTGCTCGACGAGCCGACCAACCACCTTGACGCGGAAAGCGTGGACTGGCTCGAGCAGTTTCTGCAGCGTTTTCCAGGTACGGTGGTGGCCGTCACCCATGACCGGTATTTCCTCGACAACGCCGCCGAATGGATCCTCGAACTGGACCGTGGGCATGGCATTCCCTGGAAGGGCAACTACACTTCCTGGCTGGAACAGAAGGAGGCCCGCCTCAAACAGGAGGAATCCCAGGAATCCGCCCGCCAGAAGGCCATCCAGAAGGAACTGGAGTGGGTGCGCCAGAACCCCAAGGGGCGACAGGCCAAATCCAAGTCCCGCCTGGCGCGATTCGAGGAATTGAGCTCGCAGGAATACCAGAAACGCAACGAAACCCAGGAAATCTTCATCCCCGTGGGCGACCGGCTGGGCGATACCGTGATTGAATTCAATGACGTCAGCAAGGGCTTTGGCGACCGCCTGTTGCTGGATCACACCAGTTTTGCCATCCCTCCGGGCGCCATCGTGGGCATCATCGGCCCCAACGGTGCCGGTAAATCCACCCTGTTTCGCATGATCACGGGCCAGGACAAACCCGACTCGGGCAGCATCAAGATCGGTCCCACCGTCAAGCTGTCTTTCGTGGATCAGTCCCGCGATGCCCTGGACAACAAGAAAACCGTGTGGGAAGAAATTTCCGGTGGCGCAGACATCCTGACCGTGGGCAAATTCGAGACGCCTTCACGCGCCTACATCGGCCGTTTCAACTTCAAGGGCGCCGACCAGCAGAAGATCGTCGGAAACCTGTCGGGTGGCGAGCGTGGACGGTTGCACCTTGCAAAGACCCTGATCCAGGGCGGCAACGTGCTGCTGCTGGATGAACCCTCCAATGATCTGGACGTGGAAACCCTGCGTGCCCTGGAAGATGCCCTTCTGGAATTTGCTGGCTGCGTGATGGTCATATCCCACGACCGCTGGTTCCTGGACCGCATCGCCACCCACATCATGGCGTTTGAGGGCGAGTCTCAGGTGGTCTTCTTTGCAGGAAACTACCAGGAATACGAAGCAGACAAAAAGAAACGCCTGGGCGACGAAGGGGCGCGACCCAAGCGCATCCGTTTCAAGCCACTGCGGGCTTAGCCGTACTGCTGGCGGAGGGACTGGGGCGCCCGGTCTCCTCCTGCAGCAACCCGATCAGCTCCTCGGTGGAAATGGTGCTGGTCTCCCCTGCCCCTTCCAGCAGGCTGTCTGCCAGGTGGCGCTTGCGTTCATGCAACGCCACGATCTTCTCCTCGATGGTATCCCTCGAGATCAGCCGGTAAACCGTCACGGGGCGCGTCTGCCCGATGCGGTGCGCGCGATCCGACGCCTGGTCTTCCACGGCAGGGTTCCACCACGGATCCATGTGAATGACGTAGTCCGCGCCCGTCAGGTTGAGCCCCACCCCGCCGGCTTTGAGGCTGATCAGGAACAGATCACCCTCGCCTTCCTGGAAGGCCTTGACCCGGCGAACGCGCTCGAGGGAGGGCGTCGAGCCATCCAGATAGTGGAACGAGACGCCGCGCTCGCTGACGGCCTCGCGAATGATTTCCAGGTAATCCACAAACTGGCTGAAGATCAATGCGCGGTGGCCGCTTTCGCGCAGTTCCTCAACGATTTCCATGAGGGCAGCCACTTTTCCTGAAGCCCATTCCCGGTCAGGAATGACGAGGGAGCCATGGCAGCAGGCGCGGCGCAACTTCATGATGCCTGCCAGGACCCGGATCCGGTTGGGCTGATCCTCGCCTTCGACGGTGACGCTCTCCAGAGCCTGCTGCCGGACCGCCTCGTACATGGCCCGTTCGTCCGGACTGAGGTCGAGCGTCAGGGTCACTTCGGTGCGCGGCGGCAGCTCGGACAGCACCTGGGACTTGGTCCGCCGCAGCACGAAGGGCTGGATCAGGCGACGCAAGCGCTCGCGCGCTTCCACGTCGTTGTTCTTTTCGATGGGCACTGCAAAACGATCGGTGAAGGAATCCAGGGAGCCCAGCAATCCCGGATTGATGAACCGGAAAAGGTTCCACAGCTCGCCCAGGTGGTTTTCGATGGGCGTCCCTGTGGTGATGAGCCGAAACTGGGACTTGAGCTTCATGGCAGCCTGCGAACGCTTGGTGCCGGAGTTTTTGATGGCCTGCGCCTCGTCCAGCACCACCGTGGCCCATTCCTTGGTGGCCAGGGCTTCGGTTTCCTGCTGGAACAGGGTGTAGCTCATGATGATCAGATCGCCCGGACCAGCATCGGCAAAGTTGCGGTCGCGCGGTCCGTTGCCCAGCCAGCGGATCTTGAGCGAAGGCGCGAATCGGCGCGCTTCGCTGTCCCAGTTGCCGCACACCGAGGTAGGTGCCACCACCAGGGCCGGGCCCTGATCGGCCCGATGCAGCAGCAGCGCCAGGGTTTGCAGGGTTTTTCCCAAGCCCATGTCGTCGGCAAGGCAGGCCCCTGCCCCCGAATGCGCATGGCGTGCCAGCCATTCGAATCCCACTTTCTGGTAATCGCGCAATTCGGCATTCAGGCCCTTGGGCAACTCGGGCTGCCAGACGGACAGGGCTTCGCGACGTTCCAGCAGGGCACGCCAGCCCGGATCGCTGTGGGTTTCGGTGACTTCGTCCACGACGCTGGACAGTTGCGAGGCTGCCAGCGCATGGATGCGCAGCAGGTCGGCGTGCTGCTCGGACAACCCGCCCAGTTCGCGCACCCGCTTCAGCAACTGCTCGCTCAACGCCAGATACTGCCCGTCCTTGAGCGCCACAAACCGGGTCCCTGGCGTGGAGGCGGCTTCCAGCAGCGCCTTGAGTTCCACCACGGTGTTGCTGTCTACCGCCACGCTGCCTGAAACGCCCAGCCAGTCCCCTTGTGAGGAAACTTGCAGGCTCAGCTGGCTCGCGTCCACCTCCCCCCGAATCTTCAGGGTTTCGCCTTCGGGCCAGCGCAGCTTGACCTCGTCGCCCAGTTCGCGCAGCGCAAGCAGCAATTCGCAGGCTGTGGCGGGATTGAGGCTGTGGCCATGGTAGTCGTAGTCGGAAGGCTTGATCCAGGGACGACAGATCTCGAACACACGGTCCGCTGCGCTGCGCTCCTGGCGCAGCTGGCGCAGGACTTCGCGCTGCAACGGCTCGTCGGCCGCGGCATAGCCCACGCATTCCTGCCCAGCGCCCGGGGTGTAGGGTTCGCCGCGATCGCCCTCGGGATAGACCATCAGCTCCACCTGCAGCCCGGAGGGCGAGGGAGACAACAGGGCGTAGATTTGCGGATCGGCCGGGACGATTTCCGTATTGCCCCCGCCCACATCGGAGCGGACCCGAAAGCGCAGGGTCAGCCCCTCGATGGTCTTGACGAGTCGCTCCTCGGCGGATTTTGGCAGCACCAGGCCTTCGCGTCCGATCACGCCCAGGGCACGCTCCTGATCGGGAGACACTTCGATCATGCGCAGGCGATTGCGCGTTTCACGCATCAGGTAAAAGCGCGAGCCCTCCGGCAGGGTGGGCGTCATGGCAAGGCGCAGCTGGTTGCGTTCGCGCTGGACCACGATTTCGGGCTGGCCGCGCACCAGTTGCACCGGCTGGTCCGGGTTCTGCGCCCAGAACAGCAGCGGGTGATGGGCCAGCAGGGCCAGCGCGGGCAGGCTGTCAATCCGCTTTTCGCTGCCCTTCTTGGCAATATCTGCGTGCCGCAGCATGGCGATCACGGCGCGGTCCTGGTCGGTCAGCCCTTCCAGATCCTGCTGCGCGGTCAGCATGCGGTTGATGGTGACGGCCTTTCCCTGGCTCCATGTGCTGCCCGGGGTGCGGCGTTGTTCACGCGCCTCCAGAAGGCATTGGCCGGTTTCCGGCATGTAGGTGAGATACCAGGCAAAACGCACGTTTCTGGGAGGCGGTGTCGTGCTGGAGAACTCGTTGCCCAGCCGATCCAGCGCGCCCAGGGCGCGTTCCCACAGGGGTTGGCGTCGAATCGCGTCGGCCAGCGTGACGGTGCCCAATTCGTAATGCAGTTTTTCCGCGCGCTCACCGGAGGTGGCGTTATCCATGCGCCCCAGCAATCCCAGGGCTTCCGCCGCAATCCACCGGTAACCCTGGGATTCCGCCTTGGCGGCAAGCTCGCGCAAGCGGTCCCGGTCGATGCGCTCGCCGGCGCCGTCCACCCACCAGCTCGCGAGGGCACGGAACAGGGTGCCCAGCGGGTCGCGTTCCGAAACTTCGGTACGGTCCTCGGATGAAAGCACGTCCACCGACTGGGTGGCGCGCGCCACGTGACCCAGGCAGGCAAAGACCGAAAGCATGGGAGAGCCGCCCTTGATGACGGCAGCGATGTGGCTGGAGGCCTTTTCCAGGCGCTTGGGGTCCCCGGTGGAAATCAGGGCGACGACATAGGCCACGCCGCTCAGGCCAGCCATGCCTGCCTTGCGCAGGTCCTGTGTTTTCTTGCTGTCCTTGAGGACGGCCTCGAAAATTTTCAGTCCCTCTTCCATCTGGCCGCGCAACACGCAGGCCAGTCCGGCCACGGGCGTGGTGGCATTGCCGCTCTTGCCGCGCGACAGCAGCACGGCATCGTCAATGTGGCCGCGCATGACCATGGGTTCGCACAGCACGGTGGCAAACCAGCCCTTCTGCTCGTCCCGCGCCGTCTTGGCGCGGTCCCGCAGCCAGGACATGGGCCCCGAACAGGACTCCATCCGGTTGAGGCGGACCATCAACAGCGTGGCGGCAACCGGCAGGCTGATTTCAGGGGGCAGACTGTCAAACTGGTCTGGCTGGAAGGGATTGTCGAAAATCGCCACATAGGGGTTCTTGCTGCGCCATTCCGCTGAAAAATAGCTCTGGATGGTTTGAGCAAGGCGGGTGAAATCGTCGAACCGGCCGGCATACAGGGCAAGGCGCAGATCGCGGACGCCTTCGCCAAACTGGCGCACGAAGTAACCGTAGCGATAGTCGGCGATCTTGAATACGGTGCGGATGGCTTCCACCATCGGCGCGCAACGGGCTGTGGGCGCAAGAAGGCGCGCGAGCTGTTCCGACAGGGTGGGCTCGCAGCCGATCCGCGGCCCCTGGGCAATCAGGGCGCCTTCGACAGTGAGGGATTCCAGTACCGGCGAGAGTGTGGTCAGCGTCCAGGGCTGGCCTTCGGCATCGCGGCACTGTGCTGCTTCAAGGCACTGGAGTAATTGGCCTTTGGTGATCGGGACATAGGCCAGCGACACCAGTTGCAGCAATTCCAACAGGTGGGGCGCAAAAGCCGGTTTGTCATGATCCACTTCAGCCAGGGTACTTCGTGCCACAGGTGTCATCACCATTCAGTGTCCGATACTTATTGAAAAAATATGGGTACAGACGAAGCTAAAGATTCTACGGCTTCGATAGCCATATGCCAAGGCCCTGATTTTTTGCCAGGTTTTCCCATCCGGCGGCTGTTTTCCTTGCCTTGGGCCGGCTCCCCCGCTAGGATTGCGAGTTCACCCTCCCACCTCTTTGAGACCGGCATGAGCATTCCCTTGATTGAGCTTGAAGATCTGCATTTCAGCTACGGTTCGCGACAGGTTCTGCGAGGCGTCAACATGACGCTCGCCGAAGGCAAGATCACGGCGATCCTGGGGACCAGCGGTTGCGGCAAGACGACGTTGTTGCGGCTGGTGGGCGGCCAGTTGCGCCCTGACCGGGGTGCGGTGCGGTTCAGGGGCCGGGTCGTCCACGAAATGAACGACCGCCAGCTGTACGAAATGCGCCGTGAAATGGGCATGATGTTCCAGCAGGGCGGGCTTTTCAGTGACCTGACCGTATTCGACAACGTGGCCTTTCCGCTCAGGGAACATACCCGACTGCCCGAACGCCTGATTCGGGATCTCGTCCTGATGAAGCTCCAGGCGGTGGGGTTGCGCGGGGCCCGGGATCTGTTCCCGGCCGAGCTTTCCGGGGGGATGAACCGCCGGGTTTGCCTGGCGCGCGCCATCGCCATGGACCCGACCCTGACCATTTACGACGAACCCTTTGCCGGGCTGGACCCCATTTCCCTCAATGCCGTGGCGAAGCTGATCCGTGAACTTAATGACTCGATCGGCATCACATCCATCGTTGTCACCTATGACGTCAGCGAATCCCTGAAAGTGGTCGATGAAATTTTTCTGCTCTCCGAAGGGGTCATCGTGAGCCACGGCGATCCAGCGACGCTGAGCAGCTCCAGCGATGCCTACGCCCATCAGTTCATCCACGCCGAACCGGATGGCCCGGTTCCATTCCAGGTGCCGGCCCCGACGCTGGCCAGCGATTTCCGGTTTAAGTCTTCCCACACGAGTACCGTATGAACCCATTGACCTCCTGGCTCCAGAAACCAGGGCGCAAGCGGCTCCTCGCCGGCTTCCTGATCCTCGTCCTGATCGCGGCCACTGTGGCATTTGTCAAATTCCGGCCCGGCACCACCCCGTCTTCACCAGAGGCCCGACGCGCCGGGGCGCCCGGCGGCGGACGCCCCCTTGCGCCCGTGGTCGTCGAAACAGCGCGCATTACCGATTTCCCCGTCTGGATGACCGGTCTGGGCACCGTGACCCCGATCTACACGGTCACGCTCAAATCCCGGGTGGATGGCGAGCTCATGAAAGTCAATTTCACGGAAGGCCAGCTAGTCAAAGCAGGCGATCTGCTGGCTGAAATCGACCCCCGTCCGTACCAGGTGCAGCTGGAGCAGGCCCAGGGCGTGCTCGCCCACGACGAGGCCCTGCTGCAGAATGCAAAACTGGATCTGGAGCGCTACCGGGCACTGGTGGTCAAGGGCGCCGTTCCCCAGCAGCAACTGGACACGCAGGTGGCCCTGGTGGCCCAGTACCAGGCGTCGATCCTGTCGGACCAGGCCCAGGTCGACAATGCAAAACTGCAGCTCGTGTACTGCAAAATCACGGCGCCGGTGTCCGGGCGGCTGGGCCTGCGCCTGGTGGACCAGGGCAACATCATCCACGCCAGCGATACCACAGGCATGGTCGTCCTCACCCAGCTCTCCCCCATCACGGTAATCTTCCCCCTGCCCCAGGACGTGCTCCCCGCCATCCTCAAGGGCATGAAGCAACCTGGAAAGATGAGCGTCGAGGCCTGGGACCGGACCAACAGCACGCGCATCAGCGAAGGGCATCTCATGACGGTGGACAATCAGGTGGACACCACCACCGGCATGGTCAAGCTGCGTGCCCTGTTTTCCAACGCGGATGACAGCCTGTTCCCCAACCAGTTTGTCAACGCACGCGTGCGCGTGGACACCCTGAAAAATGCCGTGGTCATTCCGGCCTCCGGCGTCCAGCAAGGCAGCCAGGGCCCCTACGCCTACGTGGTCAATGACCAGCATGTGGTGTCCGTGCGCAAACTCAGGCTCGGTCCTACCGATGGCGATCGGGTGGCCATTCTGGAGGGGCTTGCCGCCGGGGACCAGGTGGTCACCGATGGTGTGGACAACCTGCGCGAAGGCGTGACCGTCGAGATTTCGAGCCGCAGCAAGGGCACGACCAAACCTTGAACATTTCCAGGATCTTTATCGAACGCCCGGTCGCGACCTCATTATTGATGGTCGCGATTTTATTGTCGGGGCTGATTGCCTGGCGATTCCTGCCCCTGTCCGCCCTGCCCGAAGTGGACTATCCCACGATCCAGGTGGTTACCCTGTATCCCGGGGCGGGCCCCGAAGTCATGACTTCCGCCGTGACCGCTCCGCTGGAGCGGCAGTTCGGGCAAATGCCCGGGCTCAATCAGATGACCTCCAGCAGCTCGGGCGGCGCTTCGGTGATCACGCTCCAGTTTTCGCTCAACCTTTCGCTGGACGTGGCCGAACAACAGGTCCAGGCCGCCATCAATGCGGCAGGAACCTTCCTGCCAACCGACCTGCCCATGCCCCCGCTCTACAACAAGGTCAACCCGGCAGACGCGCCCATCCTGACTTTGGCGGTGACGGCTTCGACCATGACGTTGCCGCGCCTGCAGGACTGGGTGGACACCCGCCTCGTGCAGAAGATTTCCCAGCTGCCCGGCGTCGGCATGGTCAGCCTGGGGGGCGGGCTGCGTCCTGCAGTGCGCGTCCAGCTCAATCCAGGGGCGCTTGCCGTTCGCAAGCTGGGGTTTGAGGACATTCGCACGGCCATCGCCAACAACAACGTCAACATGGCGAAAGGGAGTTTTGACGGGCCCGAGCGGGCCGCTGTCGTGGACGCCAATGACCAGATCCGCTCCGCCGACGACTATCGCCAGATGGTGGTGGCCTACCTCAACGGTGCGCCGGTGCGCCTGGGTGACGTGGCAGAAGTCACGGAGAGCGCAGAGGATGTGCACCTTGCGGCCTGGAAGGATCGGACCCCGGCGGTCATCGTCAACATCCAGCGCCAGCCCGGTGCCAACGTGATCGAGGTCTCCGACCGGGTCAAGGCGCTCCTGCCGCAACTCAGGCAATCCCTGCCGGAATCCGTCGAAATTGCGCTGTTGACGGACCGCACCACCACCATCCGCGCCTCCGTCAGGGAAATCCAGTTCGAGCTCCTGCTGGCCGTGGCCCTGGTCGTGATGGTGATCTTCCTGTTCCTGCGAAACCTGCCCGCCACCATCATCCCGAGCGTGGCGGTTCCAGTCTCCCTGATCGGCACCCTGGGCGTGATGTACCTCGCCAATTTCAGCATCAACAATCTCACCCTGATGGCCCTGACCATCGCTACCGGATTTGTGGTGGATGACGCCATCGTGATGATCGAAAACATCGCGCGCTACCTGGAACAAGGCGAGTCGCCCATGCAGGCGGCGCTCAAGGGAGCGCGCCAGATCGGCTTCACCATCATTTCGCTGACCTTCTCGCTGATCGCCGTCCTGATTCCCCTGTTGTTCATGTCCGACGTCATCGGCCGCCTGTTCCGCGAATTTGCCATCACGCTCGCGGTATCCATCCTGATTTCTGCCATCGTGTCGCTCACGCTTACGCCCATGATGTGTGCCCGCATCCTCAAGCACCGTCCCGAGGAAAGCCCTGGTAGCACCGGGCGCATCAAGGTGGGGCTGGATCAATTGATCGCCCGCTACGGCCGGGCACTGGATTGGGTGCTGCAGCGCCAAACGGCGACCCTGTGGGTGGCGCTGGGGACGCTGGCGCTGACCGTCGTGCTCTATCTGTTCATCCCCAAGGGATTCTTTCCGGTCCAGGACAGCGGCATCCTGCAGGCCATTACCGACGCACCCCAGACGATTTCCTTTCAGGGCATGGCCCGGAACCAGCAGGCCGTGGCAGCGGTCATCCTGAAGGACCCTGCGGTGGAGAGCCTCTCCTCGTTTATCGGGGTGGATGGCGTCAATACCACGATCAACAGCGGCCGCATGCTGATCAATCTGAAGCCGCTCGAGGCACGCGGCCCCGATGGCGACATTTCCAGCGTCATCACGCGCCTGCAGCGGGCCCTGCAAACCGTGGAAGGCATGGCGGTCTACCTGCAGCCCGTGCAGGATCTGACCATCGAGGACACCCTGAGCCGCACCCAGTTCCAGATGACGCTGGAAAGCCCGAAAATCCAGGAAATCCAGGACTGGACGCCGCGCCTCGTGGAGAAGCTTCGCACGTTGCCCGAACTCAAGGATGTGGCCAGCGACCTGCAGGACAAGGGCCGACGGGTTTACGTGGATATTGATCGGGATAATGCTTCCCGCCTGGGGGTGACCGTCGCAGCCATAGACAATGTCCTGTACGACGCGTTCGGCCAGCGCCTGGTCTCCACGATTTTCACCCAATCCAACCAATATCGCGTCGTCCTGGAAGTCCAGCCCGACTTTCGCCAGAATCCCCAACAGCTCCAGAACATCTACGTTTCTGGCACCAGTAACACGCAGGTTCCCCTGAGCGCGGTGGCGCATTTCTCCGAACGCAGCGGGCCGCTTGCGATCAACCATCTGGGCCAGTTTCCCTCAGCCACCATTTCCTTCAACCTGGGCGCCGGGGCTTCGCTGGGTCAGGCCGTGGATGCCATCCATAAGGTCCAGCAGAGCCTCGACCTGCCGCTCAGCATCGAAACCCGTTTCCAGGGTGCTGCCCGGGCCTACCAGAAATCCCTGTCCTCCACGCTGCTGCTGATCCTGGCGGCCATCGTCACCATGTATATCGTGTTGGGCGTGCTGTACGAAAGCTACATCCATCCGATCACGATCCTCTCCACCCTGCCCTCGGCCGGCGTAGGCGCCCTGCTGGCGCTTGCCGTGTCCGGCACCGATCTGGGGGTGCTGGGAATCATCGGCATCATCCTGCTGATCGGCATCGTCAAGAAGAACGCCATCATGATGATCGACTTCGCACTGGACGCGCAGCGCAACCAGGGGCTTGCCCCCCTGGAGGCCATCCGCCAGGCTTGCCTGCTGCGTTTTCGCCCGATTCTGATGACCACCCTGTCTGCACTCTTTGCCGCCCTGCCCCTGATGCTGGGTTCGGGCATCGGGTCCGAATTGCGCCAGCCCCTGGGGCTCGCCATGGTCGGCGGCCTGCTGGTCAGCCAGTTGCTGACGCTGTTTACGACCCCGGTCATTTATCTTGCCATGGACCGGCTCGCCACCCGTTTCAAACCGGCATGAGCCTGACCGGCATATTCATTCAACGGCCCGTCGCGACCACGCTGCTGACCGCGGCCATCACCCTGTCCGGTCTGGTCGGTTTCAGCCTGCTTCCGGTGGCCCCGCTGCCCCAGGTGGACTTTCCCGCCGTCAACATCCAGGTCAGCCTGCCGGGGGCCAGCCCGGAAACCATGGCCGCCACGGTCGCCACCCCGCTGGAGCGGGCGGTCGGCCGCATCGCCGGCGTCGAGGAAGTCACTTCCAGCAGTGCCTCGGGCCAAACCCGTCTGAGCCTCGTGTTCAACCTGGACCGCAATATCGACGGCGCGGCGCGTGACGTCATGGCCGCCATCAACGCCGCACGCACGCTCCTGCCTACCGGATTGCCCACCAACCCCATCTACCGCAAGATCAACCCCGCCGATGCCCCGATCATGATCATGGCGCTGACGTCTGCGACGCTGACACCGGGTGAGATCTACGACGCCGCCTCGACGGTGGTGGCGCAGCGCCTGTCCCAGGTGGATGGCGTGGGCCAGGTCACGGTGGGCGGCAGTTCGCTGCCAGCAGTTCGCGTGGAATTGAGCCCGCCGTCGCTCAACCGGTATGGCATTGGCATCGAGGATGTGCGTATCGCCATTGCCAGCACCAACACCAATCGCCCCAAGGGTTTTTTCGAGGATGCGGGACAACGCTGGCAAATCCAGGATAACGACCAGGCCATGCGCGCCGCCGATTACCGTTCACTGGTGCTGGCCTGGCGCAATGGCGCGCCGGTGCGGCTGTCCGACGTCGCCGAAGTTGAGGACTCCATCCAGGACCTGCGCAACCTGGGCATCTCCAATGATCGGCGCGCCGTGCTGCTGATCGTGAGTCGCCAGCCCAACGCCAACATCATCGAAACAGTGGACCGCGTCAACGCCCTGCTTCCGCACTTGCGCGCATCCATTCCCCGGGCCATAGACCTCAACGTGGTCATGGACCGCACGCCTTCCATCCGCGATTCGCTGCACGACGTGGAACGCACGCTCGTGATCGCCACGGCGCTCGTCATCCTGGTGGTCTTTCTCTTTCTGCGCGAAGCGCATGCAGCGATCATTCCCAGTATCGTCGTGCCGGTTTCCCTGATCGGCACCTTTGGCGTGATGTACCTGCTCAATTACAGCCTGGACAACCTATCGCTCATGGCGCTGACCGTAGCCACCGGGTTTGTGGTGGATGATGCGATCGTGATGCTGGAGAATATTTCCCGTCATATCGAAGCGGGGAGTTCCCCGATGGAAGCCGCCATCAAGGGGGCACGTGAGGTCAGCTTCACGATCATCTCGATCAGCCTGTCGCTTGTCGCCGTGTTCGTGCCGCTGTTGCTGATGGGGGGGCTCGTGGGACGAATGTTCCGGGAGTTTGCCGTGGTGCTGTCCGTTGCCGTCCTGGTCTCCCTGCTGGTCTCCCTGACCGCCACGCCCATGATGTGCGCAAGACTGCTGCGCAATAAGGCCGCGCCGCCGCCCCACGGACCGCAAGCGCCTTCCGCCGGTCGCCGCTGGGCGCAACGCCTGGCGCTGCCGGTGCGCTGGGTGCGCGATCATTTTGACACCCTGCACGTGCACTACGGACGTTCCCTCGTTTGGGCGATCAATCATCGGCGCTGGGTGATGCTGATCCTGCTGGCCACCATTGCCCTCAACGTCTATCTCTATGTCATCGTTCCCAAGGGATTTTTCCCGCAGCAGGACACGGGGCGCCTGATCGGACGTGTCCAGGCGGACCAGAGCATTTCCTTTCAGGCCATGCGCGACAAGCTGACTGAATTCATCGCCATTTGCAAAGCGGATCCAGCCGCCCAGGAAGTGATCGGGTTTACGGGAGGGGAAGCGCGCAATGCGGCGAACGTGTTCGTGGTGTTGAAACCCCAGAACGAGAGAAAGGTCTCGTCGGAGCAGGTGATCGCACGCCTGCGCAAAAAGCTCGCCCAGGTTCCCGGCGCGAGCCTGTATTTCCAGTCCGTCCAGGATCTGCGTTTTGGCGGCCGCATGGGCAACGCCCAGTACCAGTACACCCTGCAGGGAAACGATCTGGAGGAGTTGCGCCAGTGGGAACCACGGATACGCGCGGCATTGTCCAGGCTTCCGCAACTGGCCGACGTCAACACCGACCAGCAGGACAAGGGCCTTGACATCTGGGTGACGGTGGACCGGGACAGTGCGGCCCGCCTGGGCGTCACCCCCAAAACCATCGACCTGGCCCTGAACGATCTGTACGGGCAGCGCCAGATCTCCAACATCTACCACCCGCTCAACCAGTATCACGTGGTCATGGAGGCCGCCCCGCCCTACTGGCAATCCCCTGCGATGCTGGAGCAAACCTATGTGTCGGGTGCCAATGGCGCGATCGTTCCCCTCTCTGCCGTGGCCCGCTTTACCCCAGGCAACTCCGCCCTGGCCGTCAATCACCAGGGGCAGTTTCCTGCGAGCACCCTGACCTTCAACCTCCCCATTGGCGTGTCCCTGGGAGAAGCCACACGCGCCATCAACGACACCTTCATCCGATTGGGCGTCCCCGCGTCCATCCAGGGAGGATTCCAGGGCACGGCCAAGGTGTTCCAGGCGTCGCTTGCCAACCAACCGCTTCTGATCCTGGCGGCCTTGCTGGTGGTTTATATCGTGCTGGGCATTCTGTACGAAAGCCTGATCCACCCCCTGACCATCCTTTCCACCCTGCCCTCCGCAGGCGTGGGCGCCCTGCTGGCGCTCATGATCATGAAGGTGGAATTCAGCCTGATGGCCCTGATCGGCGTTATATTGTTGATCGGGATCGTCAAGAAGAACGCCATCATGATGATTGATTTCGCTCTGGAGGCCGAGCGCAACGCCGGACTGACCCCCGAGGCTGCCATAACGCAGGCCTGCCTGCTCCGTTTCCGGCCGATCATGATGACCACGCTGGCAGCCATGCTGGGTGCCGTACCGCTGGCCATCGGTTTTGGCGTGGGTTCCGAATTGCGCCAACCGCTCGGGATTTCGATCGTGGGCGGACTGCTGGTCAGTCAGGCCCTGACGCTCTACACGACCCCGGTGGTCTACATTTACCTGGACCGCTTCCGGACCGCCATGCTGGCCCGTTTCCATATTTCACCTGCCCTGCCCCATCATGAAAACAGCTAATTTTGTGTACAGGTCCATCGTTGCGGGGGCGCTCACTGCCCTGCTGGGAGGCTGCGCCGTCGGGCCCGATTATGTCCGCCCCAATGTCGAGACTCCGGCCTCCTTTACGGTGCCGCAGGGCTGGAAGCCCGCCGAAGCCCACGATGCCGAGATTCCTTCGGACTGGTGGAAGCTCTTCGACGACCCCCTGCTGGCCGAGCTGGAAGGAAAAGTCGCCACCTCCAACCAGACGCTGGCACAGAAGGAGGCAGCGCTGCGGCAGGCGCGCGCCCTGGTCCAGAGCGCCGAAGCAGGCTTCTTCCCGACGCTCAACGCCAGCGCCAACAGCACGCGAAACAAGGCTTCTGCCGGTGCCATCGGCCTGGCCCAGGGGATGATCTACGACAACTACCTGTTCGCGGCTCAGGCGAGCTGGGAGCCTGACCTGTGGGGCAGCATCCGCCGCTCGGTCGAAGCCAACACCGCTTCCATGCAGGCCAGCGCAGGACAATTGGCCGCTTCGCGCCTCAGCCTGCAAAGCCAGCTGGCTGTGGATTATTTCCAGTTGCGCGCCGACGATGCCCAGAAACGGCTTTTGACGGACACCGTGGCGGCCTACAAACAGTTCCTTGATCTGACCCAAAGCCGGTTTGAGGCGGGCATCGCTGCCCGAACCGACGTCCTGCAGGCCGAAGGCCAACTGCGCACCGCCGAGGCGCAACTGCTGGATGTGGGTGTGCAGCGCGCGCAGCTGGAACACGCCATTGCCGTTCTGACCGGCAGTCCGCCCTCAGTCTTTCACATTGCGGAAAACCCGCTGGGCTCGGGCATGCCCCAACTGCCCCTGACGGTGCCTTCGGTGCTGCTGGAACGCCGTCCGGACATTGCGGCCGCCGAGCGCAGTGCCGCTGCGGCAAGTGCCCAGATCGGCGTGGCCAAAGCCGCATTTTTTCCCACCGTGACCCTGAATGGTTCTGCCGGGTATCAAAATCGCGCTTACAGCAATCTCGTCACCCAGCCCAACAGCATGTGGGCCTTCAGCCCGCAGGTACTGCAACCCCTGTTTGATGGCGGATTGCGCGCCGCTGCAGTGGACCAGGCCGTGGCCGGTTACGATCTCGCGGTGGCCAATTACCGCGAGGTCGTCCTGGAAGCCTTCCAGAATGTCGAGGACAATCTCGCTGCCGCAGCCATCCTGTCCCATGAAATCCAGGTCCAGCAACAGGCCGTGGAGGCGGCACGCCAGACGCTCTCCCTGACCGACAGCCAGTACCGCGAGGGCATCGTCGGCTATCTCAACGTCATCACGGCTCAGACCACCCTTTTGACGAACGAGATCACCGAAATCAGCCTGCGCAGCCGCGAATACGTGGCTGGCGTGCAACTGGTCGTGGCGCTGGGTGGGGGCTGGACCCACGCCGAATGAAGGGCGCAACGATTTTTGGATTAAACTGAGCGCATGAACCCCGACCGCCCTTTTTTTAATCTCTACAGCCATGGGTTTGTCCGGGTTGCCGTGGCCATCCCGGAAGTGCGCGTGGCCGATCCTGACTGGAATGCGGCGCGCACCCTCGGCCTGATCCGACAGGCTGCCGATCGTCAGGCTTGCCTCGTGGTTTTCCCGGAACTGGGGTTGACCGCCTATTCCTGCGAGGACCTGTTCCATCAGGACGCCCTCCTGGAGGCCGCACTGCAGGCGCTGGCCCACCTGGTCCGGGAGAGCAGCGAAATTCCGGTTGTGGCCGTTGTCGGACTGCCGATACGTCACCGCGGCCAGTTGTTCAATTGCGCAGCCTTCATTTCCGGCGGGGAGGTTTTGGGCATCGTTCCCAAGACCTATCTGCCCAACTACCGGGAATTTTACGAGGCGCGCCATTTTGCCGCAGGCGACCTGATCGAGGCACGGACACTGGATTTGCCGGGCTTTCCCGACGTTCCCTTCGGGACCCGCCTGCTGTTCCAGGCCAGCAACCAGCCCCTGTTGACGCTGGCAGCAGAAATCTGCGAAGACCTGTGGGTGCCCATCCCGCCTTCCAGCGTGGCGGCGTTGGCCGGGGCCACCCTCATCGTCAATCCGTCAGCCTCCAATGCCACCATCGGCAAGGAAGTCTACCGCCGGCAACTGGTTTCCAACCAGTCGGCCCGCTGCCTTGCGGCCTATCTCTACAGCGCTTCGGGCCGTGGCGAATCCTCCACCGACCTGGCCTGGGATGGGCACGGGCTGATCGCGGACTACGGCGAAATCAAGGCGGAGAGCGTCCGCTTTGAAGACAAGGACCAGCTCATTCTGGCCGACGTGGATCTGGTGCGCCTGCACCAGGAGCGCATGCGCCAGAATACCTTTACCGAAACTGTGCGCCGTTACCAGGATGACGTCGCCCAGTGGGTGACCATTCCGTTCGAGTTGCCCCTTTCACGGGATCGCCATTTGCCGCTGCTGGTTCCGCCGCTGCGCTACCCCTACGTGCCCAACGATCCGCTGCAGCGCGATGAGCGTTGTCGCGATGTGTTCAATATCCAGGTCCAGGGGCTGACCACGCGGCTACGCGCCACAGGCTTGAAGAAACTCATCATCGGGATATCCGGCGGTCTGGATTCCACACATGCCCTGCTGGTGGCCATTGCCGTACTGGATGGGCTGGCGCTGCCGCGCAAAAACCTGCATGCCTATACGATGCCCGGATTTGCCACCTCGGACAAATCCCTGGGCCTGGCGCATCGGTTGATGCAGGCGCTGGGCGTCACCGCATCGGAAATCGACATTCGCCCCAGCTGTCTTCAGATGTTGAAGGACATCGGTCACCCGTTCCATCACGGCCATCCGGTCTATGACATCACCTTCGAGAACGTGCAGGCGGGCGAGCGCACGAGCCATCTGTTCCGCCTCGCCAACCAGCATGCCGGGCTGGTGGTGGGCACGAGCGACCTGAGCGAGTTGGCCCTGGGATGGTCCACCTACGGCGTGGGCGACCACATGGCGCATTACCACGTCAACGCAAGCGTCCCCAAAACCCTGATCCAGTACCTCATCCACTGGGTCATGGACAGCGGCAGGATGGGGCAGGAAGTGTCCGGAGTGCTTGCCGCCGTGCTGGCTAGCGACATCTCGCCCGAGCTGATTCCCGCCGACCAGCCGGAAGGCGTGCAGCGCACGGAAGACACCGTTGGGCCTTACGCGCTTCAGGACTTCAGCCTGTACCATATCCTGCGTTTTGGATTCACCCCCTCCCGCGTCGCCTTCATGGCATGGTGCGCCTGGAGCGACGTGAAGCGCGGCGAATGGCCGCACATCCCCAAGGACAAGCGCGCCGAATACCCCATTGGCGATATCCGGCGCTGGCTGCAGGTCTTTGTAAAGCGCTTTTTCCAGGATAGTCAATTCAAGCGTTCCTGCATCGCCAATGCGCCCAAGGTGGGGTCGGGGGGCTCCCTCTCCCCGCGCGGCGACTGGCGCGCTCCCAGCGATGCCGTGGCCACGGTCTGGTTGCAGTCGCTGGAAAGCGTCCCCGATCAGGAACCGCGCAGAAAGGACTCCTGATGGATTTCCAACCGCTCCTGCAAGCTCCTGAGCAGTCGGCAGGCGAACCGCTCTGGTTCATTTTTCAGGGTTCCCACCTGCTGGTCACCCATTCCGAGGGCCCCGTCGCGCTTCCGGATGACGCGGCGGCCTCCCATCTGGGCGACGTCATCGTGCGTCGCCACGTCATCGGACAACTGGAAGGCCGCGTCTGCCACGGCATCGAGGTTGCAGCCCACAGCGCTCCCCCCCCAGGCTATGCGTTCGCCGGCCTGCGCGCGCTCTTCGGGCGCGCCGACGATGTGCTCCTGGCCCTGGCAGGACGCGCGCTGCAGATCATTGATTGGGATCGCACCCATTTGTACTGCGGACGTTGCGGCGCCCCCACCCAGCTGCGCACACATGAACGCGCCCGCACCTGCCCCTCCTGCCAGTTGGTGGTCTACCCACGCATCGCCCCGGTGGTGATGGGGCTCATCCTGCGCGACCACGAACTGCTGCTGGCACGCAGCCCGCACTTCGCGCCCGGAGTCTACAGCGCCATCGCCGGCTATTGCGAGCCCGGGGAAAGTCTGGAGATGGCCTTGAAGCGCGAGATTAGCGAGGAAGTCGGGCTGGAAGTCCGGGACCTGCAGTATTTCAAAAGCCAGTCCTGGCCCTTTCCCCATTCCCTGATGGTGGCTTTCACTTGCCACTACCAATCCGGCATCGTGGTGCCCCAACCTGGTGAAATCGAGGACGCGCGGTGGTTTACGCCCGACGCACTGCCCCTGCTTCCCCATCCGGTCAGCATCGCCCGTCAACTCATCGAGGCCACCCTCTCCCTCATGAAATCCCGCTACCATGCCCTTCATTGAACGCCTTGCAGGAATCGTCGGCCCCTCCGGCCTGATCACCGACCCCAGCGACCTTGCCCCTTACAACACGGATTGGCGCGGGCGCTATCATGGTGATGCGGCTGTGGTCGTCAAGCCGGCCAGCACCGCCGAGGTTGCAGCCATCGTTCGCGCCTGCCACGAGAACAGGATTGCCATCGTGCCGCAAGGCGGCAACACCAGCCAATGTGGCGCCTCCATTCCACGACCCGGCCAGGGCGAAATCATCCTCAATCTGTCGCGCATGAACCGCATCCTGTCCACGGACTGGGACAACGATACGTTGACCTGCGAGGCTGGCACCGTGCTGGCCACCGTACAAAATACCGCCCGCAGCGGGGGGCACCTCTTTCCGCTCAGCATCGCTTCAGAGGGCAGCGCAGAAGTGGGCGGCATCATTTCCACCAATGCCGGCGGTACCGCCGTCCTGCGTTACGGCAACATGCGCAACCTGGTGTTGGGGCTCGAGGTCGTCCTTCCGGATGGCCGAGTCTGGAATGGTTTGCGCGGTCTGCGCAAGGACAATAGCGGCTATGACCTCAAGCAGTGGTTTATCGGCGCCGAGGGGACCCTGGGCATCATCACTGCCGCTGTGCTGCGCCTGTTTTCGCTACCGCACGTGCGCACCACGGCCTGGGTGGCCCTCAAAACCCCCCGCGCCGCTGTCGCGTTGCTGGGATTTCTCAAGACCCGCAGCGGCGACCGTGTCACCGGTTTTGAGCTGGTTTCGCGATCCGCCCTGCAGATGGTTCTCGACCATATTCCAGGCAGCCAGGATCCCTTGCAACAGCCCTCCCCCTGGTATGTCCTGGTGGAGATGGACGACACGGACCCGGGCTCGAACCCCCATGCCGTGCTCGAGGGCAGCCTCGACGAGGCTTTGCGCGACGGAATGATCACCGATGCTGCGCTGGCCCAGAGCGAAGCCCAGGCGGACACGCTTTGGGCGTTGCGCGAGCAGATTTCAGAAGCGCAACGGCTGGAAGGCATCAGCATCAAGCACGACATCAGCGTTCCTGTCAGCCGCATTCCGGATTTGATCGAAGACGCCACCGCACGGCTGGAGGCACAGTTTCCCGGAATCCGCCTGCTGTGCTTTGGCCACGTGGGAGACGGCAACCTGCACTACAACCTGTCCAAACCCGATCTGGTGGAAAACACCGCATTCATCGCGCAGACGCCTGCCGTCAACCGCATCGTGCACGACACCGTGGACCGCCTGGGCGGCAGTATCAGCGCCGAACACGGAATAGGCCAGCTGAAGGTGGACGAACTGGTGCGTTATAAAAATCCCGTGGAGCTCGATTTGATGCGAAGCATCAAGCAGACGCTGGATCCCCTGGGCCTGATGAATCCCGGCAAGATTTTCCGCCCTACCAAAGAATGACCTGCTGATCGGGGGCACGATAAAGCCGGTCCCCCGGTTTCGTGCCGAAGGCGGCCTGATACCCCGGCTGATTGACCAGGGCGCCGTTGGCCCGGACTGCGGCGGGGGCATGCGGGTCCACCTTGAGCAGCCGTATGGCTTCGGCCTCCCTGACCTTGCTGCGCCACACCTGTACCCATCCGCAATAAAAACGCTGATCTCCGCTCAAGCCGTCAATGATGGGCGAGGATTCCCCCTCCAGGGCGAGATGATAGGCCTTGAAGGCGATGGCGAGTCCCGAATTGTCCGCAATGTTTTCGCCCAGGGTCAGTTCGCCATTCACAAAATAGCCCGGCAAGGGGCTGTAGGCGTTGTATTGCGCCACCAGGGCGTGGGTGCGTTGCGAAAACTGCTGGCGGTCTGCATCCGTCCACCAGTTGCGCAAATTACCCTGGCCATCGGACTGGCTGCCCTGATCATCAAAAGCATGGCTGATCTCGTGACCGATAACGGCACCAATGGCCCCGTAATTGACGGCATCGTCCGCATCGGGATTGAAAAACGGCGGCTGGAGAATGGCCGCAGGGAATACGATCTCGTTGAGACGGGCGCTGTAGTAGGCATTGACCGTCTGTGGCGTCATGCCCCACTCCTCACGATCAATGGGTTGGCCCAGCTTGTTGAGCTGGCGACGGGTTTCGAACTGGCTTGCGCGTATCAGGTTGCCCAGCAGGTCTCCAGGCCGGATGACCAGATCGCTGTAATCCCGCCAGCGCTCGGGATACCCGATTTTGGTGTTGAGGGCTGCCAGCTTGCGCAGGGCCTCTTCGCGCGTGCTCTGCCCCATCCAGGGCAGGGTCTCGATGCTCTGCCGATAGGCTTCAAGCAGGTGGTCCACCAGGGTTTGCATCCGCTGTTTGCTTGATTCCGGAAAGTACGCATCCACGTACAGGTGCCCCAGGGCTTCACCCATGCTGCTTTCCACGATGGCAACGCCGCGTTTCCAGCGCGGACGGTTTTCAGGGATGTCGCGAACCGTCCTGCCGTGAAACTGGAATTGCGCATTGACAAAGGCGGCATCGAGATAAGGCGCGTACGCATCCAGGAGGCGCGCCCTGAAATAGGACTTCCATTCTTCCAGGGGGACCGTCCTGCTCAGGGCGGCCAGGGATTTGAAGTAGCTGGGCTGGCGCACGATCAGGGCCTCGACGCGACCTTCGATGCCCAGGGCCTTGCGCCAGGCGGTCCAGGCAAAATCGGGCGAGATCTGCGCGTCAAGATCGTCCGTCGCAATCCTGTTGTACGTCTTGATGCTGTCGCGATTTTCCACCTTGGTCCATTGACCCTGCGCCAGCGCCGTCTCCAGGGCAAGCGTCTGTTGTGCCGACCGCGCGGGATCCGCATCGTGCGCCAGCGTGAACAGCGTTTCGAGGTAACGCTGGTAGGCTTCGCGCACGTGGCCCAGGCGTGGATCGGCCGTGTTCAGATAATAATCGCGGTCCGGCATACCCAACCCCCCCTGGCTCACGTACACGGCGTAGCGGGTGGCTTCGCGCGCGTCCGGCGCCACCGAGGGTTCCATCGGCACGGCAACGTCCTGCGCCGCGAAGTGCGCCATCAGGCCAACCAGTTCTTCGTGGGATTTCACGGCATCGATCTGCGCGAGCTCGCCGGCAAGGGGGGCGAGGCCTGCGGTTTCAAGTGCAGGTTCATCCATGAAATCGCGGTAGAGAACAGCCATTTTTCCAGCCTCCGATGCCGGGTCCAGATCCGGCTGCGCCGTCTGCTTCTCGATAAGGGTGCGCAGATGCGCCTCGGACTGATCCCGCAGCTGGTCAAACGCCCCAAAGCGCGCACGATCCGGTGGAATGGTCGCCGTTTCCAGCCATTTGCCAGTGACGTGCCGGTACAGGTCGTCCTGTGGCCGGACTGCGGCATCCATCCACTGCGATTCCACCCCGGATTGAACGGGCGGGGGTGGCAATTCTGCACAACCTGCAACCATCAACATCAGGGTCCCCCCCCAGAGCATCCATTTCATCAATACCATCCTTGCTTGAAATTCACGACAACAACAGGAAGTCCCGTACGCTTTTCAACTCATCTCGTTTTTGCGCAGCCAGTTCGAATTCAAGGTTTCGCGCCGCTTCAAGCATTTCCTTCTCCAATCGCTTGAGCAGGGCCGTCAACTGCTTTTCAGACAGCTCGTCGAGGTGCTCTGTCGCCGAGATTTTGGACAGTTCCTGCGAGGCGAATTCCGGGTCATAGATCCCTTCGATGATGTCCTTGATGCGCTTGCTCACCCCGCGCGGCGTGATGTGATGCGCCTCGTTGTAGGCGATCTGATAGGCACGCCGACGTTCGGTTTCACCCATGGCTGCGCGCATGGAATCCGTGATGGCATCGCCATACAGGATGGCCTTTCCGTGGATGTGCCGCGCGGCCCGTCCGATGGTCTGGATCAGCGAGCGTTCGGAGCGCAGGAAGCCCTCCTTGTCCGCATCGAGGATCGCCACCAGTGAGACCTCCGGAATGTCCAGCCCTTCGCGCAGCAGATTGATTCCCACCAGGACGTCGAACACGCCCATGCGCAGGTCGCGGATGATTTCCACCCGTTCCACGGTATCGATGTCGGAATGGAGATAGCGTACCTTGATGCCATGCTCGTCCAGATACTCCGTCAAATCCTCGGCCATGCGCTTGGTCAGCGTGGTCACCAGGACGCGTTCTCCGGCAGCAACCCGCGCTGTGGCTTCGGACAACAGGTCGTCCACCTGCGTGCGGGCCGGTCGCACTTCCAGCACAGGATCGATCAATCCCGTGGGTCGGACCAGTTGCTCCACCACCTGCCCGGCGTGGCTGGCTTCGTAGCTTGCGGGAGTGGCAGAAATGAAAATGCACTGGGGCATCAACCGTTCGAATTCATCAAAACGCAGGGGCCTGTTGTCCAGCGCCGACGGCAGGCGGAAACCGTAATTGACGAGATTTTCCTTGCGCGCCCGATCTCCCTTGTACATGCCACCAATTTGGGGAATGGTGACATGGGATTCGTCCACGAACATGAGGGCGTTCTTGGGCAGATATTCGATCAAGGTCGGCGGGGGTTCGCCCGGGGCGCGCCGGGACAGGTGTCGCGAGTAGTTTTCAATGCCCTTGCAGAAGCCGATTTCATTGAGCATTTCAAGATCGTAGCGGGTGCGCTGCTCGATGCGCTGCATCTCCACCAGTTTGTGCTCGCGGGCAAAAAATTCGATGCGGTCATGCAGCTCGGCCTTGATGGCGTCGATGGCGCGCAGCACGGTGTCGCGTGGCGTGACGTAATGGCTGGAAGGAAACACGGTAAAGCGGCCCAGGCGCTGCAATGTCCGACCTGTCAGCGGGTCGAACAGCATCAGGCTTTCCACCTCGTCGTCAAACAGCGTCACACGCAACGCGGCCTCGCTGTTTTCCGCAGGAAAGATGTCGATGACGTCGCCCCGGACGCGAAAGACGCCCCGTCGAAACTCCATTTCGTTGCGGGTGTATTGCATGGCCACCAGCCGGGAGACGATGGCGCGCTGGTCAATTTTTTCCTGATCGCGCAGATGCAGGATCATGCTGTGGTATTCGGCGAGCTCGCCAATCCCGTAGATGGCCGAGACGGTGGCCACGATCACGCAATCCGGCCGTTCCAGCAGCGACTTTGTGGCGGACAGGCGCATCTGCTCGATGTGCTCGTTGATGCTGGAGTCCTTCTCGATGTACAGGTCGCGCGCCGGCACGTAGGCTTCGGGCTGGTAGTAATCGTAATAGGACACGAAATACTCCACCGCGTTTTCCGGAAGGAATTCGCGCAATTCCGCGTACAGCTGGGCAGCGAGCGTTTTATTGGGCGCCATCACGATGGCCGGGCGCCCCAGCCGGGCGATGACGTTGGCCATGGTAAACGTCTTGCCGGACCCCGTCACGCCAAGCAGGGTCTGGTATTGCAGGCCGTCGGCAAGCCCCTCCACCAGCTGGGTGATGGCCTGGGGTTGATCCCCTGCAGGTTCAAACGGCTGGTGCAGGCGGTAGGGGCTGTTGGGGAAAGTGGCGATCACTGCTAGAATGGGGCGTTTGACGAGTTATTGGACCACGATTTTAACATTCAGAGCGTATCATGACCGGATCCCTGTTCAGTTCCATCGAAATGGCCCCCCGTGACCCGATTCTGGGGATTACTGAAGCTTACAACGCGGACACCAACCCCGCCAAAGTCAATCTGGGGGTCGGCGTCTATACCGACGACAACGGCAAGGTGCCGTTGCTGGAGTGCGTCAAGCGCGCCGAAGCCCAACTGACCGCTGCTGCCGCGCCGCGGAGCTACCTGCCCATCGACGGGTTGGCGAGCTACGACAAGCTCGTTCAGGCCCTGGTGTTTGGTACAGACGCTCCCGCCGTCACCGAAGGCCGCGCCATCACTGTGCAATCCCTGGGCGGCACCGGGGGGCTGAAAATCGGCGCCGACTTCCTCAAGCGTTTCAACCCGGATGCCGAAGTGTGGATTTCCGACCCCAGTTGGGAAAACCACCGCGCCCTGTTCGAGTCCGCCGGTTTTCCGGTCAAGACCTACCCCTACTATGACGCGGCCAGCCACGGCGTGAATTTCCCGGGGATGCTGAAGGCACTCGAAGGCGCCAAGGCCGGTACCGTCATCGTGCTCCACGCCTGTTGCCACAATCCCAGCGGGGTCGACCTGACCGACAGTCAATGGGATCAGGTGATTGAAGTCATCGGACGGCGCGAACTCGTTCCTTTCCTCGATCTGGCCTATCAGGGATTTTCGCGCTCGATCGCCGAAGATGGCGCTGTGGTGCGCCGCTTTGCAGCCACGGGCCGGGCCCTGCTGGTTTCCAATTCATTCTCCAAGTCTTTCTCGCTGTACGGTGAGCGCATCGGGGCCTTCAATCTGGTGGCAACCAGCCGTGAAGAGGCCCAGCGTGTCCTGTCACAGATCAAGCGCGTGGTCCGCACCAACTATTCCAATCCGCCCACCCACGGCGCCCAGATTGTGGCGACCGTGCTGGGCACGCCGGAGTTGAGGGCCCTCTGGGAGCAGGAGCTGGCAGGCATGCGTGACCGCATCAAAGCCATGCGCCAGAGCTTCGTCACCAAACTGAAGGCGCGCCTGCCCGCGCAGGATTTCAGTTTCGTCGCGCACCAGAACGGCATGTTTTCGTTTTCCGGACTCAGTCAGGCCCAGGTGGCCCGCCTCAAGACCGAGTTTTCAGTTTATGCCGTGGACTCGGGGCGGATCTGTGTCGCTGCACTCAATACCCGCAATATCGACACGGTCGTGGAAGCCATTGCGCAGGTATTGGGCTAAATTAGGCGGGGGTCTCTCTTGACCCCCCCTCTCTAAGCATTTAAAATCTACGGTTTACCGATTCCTCGATAGCTCAGTCGGTAGAGCGACGGACTGTTAATCCGCAGGTCCCTGGTTCGAGCCCAGGTCGAGGAGCCAAAATTCAAGGGCTAGCGCACGTCGTGTCGCTAGCCCTTTTTCTTTGCCCTCCCCCCACTTCAGACCTGCAAAGTTTTCCAGAATTAACAGGAAGATGGCCTGAATTGTGGACAACCGGATTTAAGGATAAAGTACGCGCTAAACTGATCATTTCGTGTCAGTGAGAGGGGATTCTCATGTCATTCCAGCAATCCGCGCCTAGTGCCGTCCATCAGGCCCCGCCGGTGGTCGCCATCATTGACGACGAATTCACCAGTCGAGTCATTCTCGACAAGATCGTTCGCAGCATTCAAAGCGACATCGTCACGCATACTTTCCCCTCCCCGCTGCAGTCATTGGAATGGATCCAGTGGAATCAGCCCGACCTGATCCTGGTGGACTACAGGATGAAGGAAATGTCCGGGTTGGATGTGATCATCGCGATTCGCCAGATCCCCTCCCTGGAAACGATTCCAATCATCGTCATCACATCGCACGACGAGCTGGGCATCCGCTACGGTGCCCTGGATGCCGGGGCAACGGATTTCATGACCAAGCCCATCGACCCTTACGAATGTCGCGTGCGTTGCCGCAATCTGCTGGTGCTGCGCCAGCATGAAAAGAACCTGCAGGCGCATTCGCAGGACCTCGAACATGCCGTCTACAAGGCAACCCAACAAATCCGCGAGCGGGAACAGGAAACCCTGTACTGCCTTGCCAAGGCGGGCGAATTTCGGGACGCAGAAACGGGCAATCATATTCTGAGAATGGCGCGTTATTCCCGCCTGATTGCAGAGGGGATCGGCCTTAACCAGACACGCTGCGAGCTCATCGAGATGGCCGCCCCCATGCACGATATCGGCAAGATCGGCATCCCTGACCAGATCCTGCTCAAGCCGGGCCGCCTGACTTCTGAAGAGTTCGAAGTGATGAAGAACCATCCCATGATCGGTTACAAGATTCTCAAGGAAAGTCCCTCCAACATTCTCATCCAGGGCGCGCAAATCGCCCTGGGACACCACGAAAAATACGATGGCAGCGGCTATCCCCAGGGGTTGAAGGGCAATGACATCGCGCTTGAAGCCCGCATTGTCGCGGTGGCCGACGTCTTTGACGCCTTGACCTCGGTGCGGCCCTATAAAAAAGCGTGGTCCAACGATGATGCCTTGGCCTACCTTTCGGCCAACCGCAACAAGCATTTCGACCCGGCCTGCGTGGACGCCTTCATTGCCCAGTTCAGCAAGATCAGCCTGGTGCAGCAACAACTTCGGGACACGATGACGACGCCTTCGATCAAGGTGATTCAATGAATGAAAAAATTCGCTATTTCATTCAAAGAGTGAGAGAGCGCGAAGGTGAGCATGAGCAAGTCGTGCTCAGAGTCACATTCTCATTTTTCATTCTGCTTTACCTGACTGTAGAAAATCTTCTAGACCCGCAGCAGGTCATTCCGAAAAAGGTTTATACGTTTTCAGAATTTTGGCTTTTGTTGTCCATAGGTTTGCTGCTTATTGTTTTGATCAACAGAATCAGCTCGAGAAAACGGCAATGGCTGGCCATGGTTTTGGATATTGGTGCAGTCACCTACGTCATGCTGAATTTGCAGGAAGCAGGCTATTTGTTTTATGGGATTTATCTGTGGGTCATTGTCGGCAATGGGATTAGATACGGTGTCCCCTCCCTCATTGGATCGTATATTTTTAGCTTGCTGGGCTTCTCCCTCGTTGTTACGCAAAACCCATTCTGGTTATCACAACCCAGGCTAGCCTTTGGATTGCTGCTTACGCTTACGCTCATTCCACCCTACCTCCTGAAGCTTCTCAACCAGCTGAATCATGCGGTACGTGCGGCTCAGGAGGCAAATCAGGCAAAAAGCCGCTTTCTCGCCCATATGAGCCATGAGATGCGTACGCCACTCAATGGGGTCATTGGAACGAGCGACCTACTGACAACTACACCGCTCAATGGCGAACAATTTGATCTGGTCAATACCCTGAAGACATCAGCGCAGACGCTGCTACAGCTGATTGAAAACGTCCTTGACTTTGCGAAGATTGAAAGCGGTAAGCTGGCCAGTGAAAAGGTAGACTTTGATTTGCACCAGTTAGTAAGAGGTACGCTTGAGATGTTCAAATCCCAGGCGCGCCTTAAGGGATTACGACTCGACGTACGCTTTAGCTCTGAGACATGCTTCTTGCTGCGGGGAGACTCGCTTCACTTGCGTCAGATCATCATCAACCTGGTCGGGAATGCCATTAAATTCACCAATAAAGGCAGCGTGGAATTACGCGTTAGCACGTCGCAACAAGACGGAACAAGCACTCGAATCCGATTTGAAGTCATCGATACAGGCATAGGGATTTCACCCGAGGCGCAAAAATCAATTTTTGACAGTTTTACCCAGGCAAGCACTGATATCTCGCGTCAGTACGGTGGTAGTGGATTGGGAACGACCATCTCACGACAACTTGCGGGTCTCATGGGGGGCGAGATGGGGCTCCAAAGCGAACCCGGCGTTGGCAGCGTCTTCTGGTTTGAACTCCCTTTTGACAAGCAACCTGCCTCAAAACTTTCAGATGCACCTCGTGCATTGGGGCAACTTCGCGTTATTACCCTGGGTATGCGATCCAGTGAAAGAGAAACCCTTGGCGAATATTTGAATGGTTGGGGTGTCCAATTTCAGCACGAGATTGCGCTTCCACATTTTTTTTCTCACCTCGAACGGTTACCAGCCAGCCAGCATAAGGCGACTATCGTTTTGTGCAGCCCACAGCATCTTGGAATAAATGCTGGCGAATTTGCGAGCCGTGTTGTAGAAGCATGCCCGTCCAGGGAGATATCGCTGATCTGGCTTACCGCAGACCTTCAGGGACTGGATGAAAAAGACCTTCTGGAAATGGGTTACTCTTGCCTGCTACGATCGCCAGTGGACAAGACGCTCCTTTTCAACGCGCTGCATGGCATTATGGCCCCTCAACCACAGCAGGGTGTCATTTCATTCAAAGAGCATTACCAACGTAGCACACTGGAGAAAACGGGCACGTCTATTTTACTTGCAGAAGATAATGGAACCAGCAGAAAGATCATTTCCAAGATTCTGGAGTACGGTGGACACAGGGTTGATCTTGCCGAAAATGGCGAAGAAGCGCTTGATAAACTCGAAAACGGTCATTATGGGTTGATCATTCTGGACATGAATATGCCACTCATGGGCGGATTGGATGTCCTAAAAATTCACCGTGCAACCTCACGCCAAAAACCTCCGACCCCGGTCATCGTCCTGACCGCAAATGCAACCACTGAAGCCATGCAGGAATGTGAGGAGGCCGGGGCAGATGCCTACATGAGCAAACCTGTCGATGCTGTTTCTCTTCTTGAAAAAATCAGTAACCTGACTTCGACTGAAACGCGCAAAGACCCTGCTGAATTTGATGGGCCTCACAATAACCCCGACATTTCTGAACAACAGCCCTTGATCAGAGAAGCGACTTTGCGGCATCTGGAGCTTCTTGGCGAAGGGCAGGATGACTTCATGCCCATAGTGATTCATGGGTTCATTTCTGAAACAGAAAAGCTGCTCGAGGCCATGCGGCATGCGTTAGCCCATCATGACCACGATGCATTCCTTGAACTGGCGCATACCATAAAGGGAAGTGCCGGAAACATTGGCGCGGAGGCACTACACCTTATCTGCGGCAATATCATGCAGATAGGCGCAAGCGGTATCGCGGCCAATGCGGAGGCCATGCTTTCTGAAGCACAGCACACTTTCAAGACCACCCAGGAAGCTTTAACTCGCTACCTGAGCAAGCCTGAGAGCGATTCGCTGCTCCCCTCTTCTACGCAATAAGGTATTCTTGTTCTTTCTGGTGTAGAAAAGCCTTCTCCTGGGATCGTACAAATCTGTCCATGACCTTGAGGTCCTTTTCAGTCAACCGCAGCGCCGCGTCGACCCAGATGCGGACCACGTCCATCATCTCTTCGTAGGTTACCGGATTGAAGCGCTGACGAACCTGTTGCACCGCCATGAAGCCATTGGCACGCCGTTCCTGCTTTTTGACATAGTCATAAACGGCCTGTACACCAGCGCCGGGTTCGGCAAGCACGTCCACTACACCCATGGCATGCAGCTCCTCTGCCGCGTAAATCTTCCCGCTCAGCATCATTTTTTCTGCAACTGCCGTGCCGACTTTTCTGGCGAGCAGGCTATAGGCACCCATCCCAGGGAACAAATTAAACAGAATTTCTGGAAAACCCATTTGGGCGCCGCGTTCGGCAATCACCACATCGCTCACCAAGACACCTTCAAGTCCTCCCCCGAGAGCATCGCCCTGTACGAGCGCGATTGTCGTCAATGGAAGGTAAAAATGGTTAATTCTTGGAAAAAGCACCTTGATGCACTCGACGCCGTAATGCAGCAATGCGTCCCGATTTTTTGCCCTAATAAGCTCGCGAAAAAGCGACAGCTGCCCGCCGAGGTTGAATACACCAGGCGTCAGGGAAGCCATGACTGAGTAACGCACATTACATGGCTGCTCCCCAATCCAAAGCTGTCCGCCACTGGTTTCAATGGCCTCATGATGATGCTGCAACTCGCTCAGAAGATCAGGTGTAACGCAAGGTACGGCATCCTGGTCCAATAATGTCCAAAGAATTCCAGATTCGGAATCAAAACGCGTACGCATTTGTGAGTAATTGGCATCAAGCAAAGTTTTCGTGTCTGAAATGAGTTCCATTCTTCCTCTCCTTGTTTCAGATGCATTAATTTAGATGATTGAATATTGATATCTGTCTACTTCTGAAACTGTTTCGGATTCATGCTGCCAACTTCAGTCCATTTGCGACTTTCACCTTGGGTTTGAACCTGCGACGTGCCTGCCAGAGATCATAAGAAGCCTGTTCGGCAATCCACAGATCAGCCCGGGCACCGCGTACATTTTCAAGCCATTTCTCCAGGCGTAGTGCCATTTCAGGAGAAATGGCAGCACGCCCGTTCAAAACGCGTGACAAGGCTGCACGTGTAACACCCAGTTGATTTGCGGCTTGGGTAACATTGAGTCCCAAGGCGGGGAGTACATGGTCACGGAGCGTTTCTCCGGGATGTTGCGGGCTGATTAACTTGATCATGCGCGGCACCTCCAGCCAGTGGTTAATACATCGATTTCTTGGAATCGAATGTATAGTGTGGCGTTTCGGTGGTCAACGAATCAAAAGCAGGAATACAAGGGGAAATAGGCCATCAATTCGGCGTATAGCGTGGGTACTCGTGAAATAAAACTGCCATTTTTTGGGGGCGGCTGACGATATCACCCGTTATGGGCTTGCAAAACACGATAACCCCAAAGGAAATCGTGGTAATTAGCTTTGCCATCACGGTGCAGGGATTGCACATGACGGACAAAATTCACGGACAACCCGGGAAGTCTAGGCACCGTACTCACGGACAAATAGGCTTCCTTAAACCACTTGGCCATGGGAACGGCAAAGCCTTGCTTTGATCGTCTCAATATTTCTGCGGGCAACATTGGCGCAACAGCCTTTTTCAGCAGGTATTTTGTTTCACCGTTTCGGATCTTGAACTCAGAGGGAATTTTTCTCGCAAAATCGATGAGGTCGATATCAAGAAATGGAGAGCGCACCTCCAGGGAGTTGAGCATGCTCGCGCGATCGACTTTCGTCAGTATGTCGTTTTCAAGGTACAGTCGCGTAAAAAACTGCAGGGTCTGGTCTTCAATGCTGAGGCCAGAACAAGTGTTCCATAGTGTTACGGCTTCAGAGAACACCTCATCCAGATCAACGTGTCCTTGAAACAACTGTTCCAATTCCGGACGATCCAACGGGCTCATCCACATGGGGTTCCAGAGTTTTTCTGGATAGCTCAGCCCCCGCAGCGTTCTTTTGATCCTGAAATCGAGATTCATATAACCGTGACGCACGGGCATCGCCGCAACCAGAAACCTGATGGCGGTGTGAATTTTCGACGGAACGATCTTTCGATAGCGTTCGGCCCATCGCAGCGCCCGAAATGGCGCGTAGCCGGCAAAAAGCTCATCGGCACCGTCGCCACTCAACGCGACCGTGACTTTTTCTCGCGCGTGTTTGCAAAGAAGGAACGTGGGAAGAATGGAGCTGTCAGACATGGGCTCATCCAGTTTCTCCAAAATTTCAGGGATAAGCGCCCTTGCCTTCTCCAAAGAAAGCAGTTCCGGATGATGTTGCGTTCCAAGATGTTTCGCGACCATGCGCGCATACTGTGATTCGTCGAACTCATCTTCGTCAAACCCGATGCTGAAAGTAGCTAATTGGCCGGGCCTCTCCGATTTCAGGCGCGAAGCACTTGCGGCGATGGCTGAAGAATCTATTCCTCCGCTCAGAAACACTCCGAGAGGAACGTCAGAAACCAATCTTCGCGCCACGGCGCCATCCAGCAAATGACGAAGCTCTTCAGTCCATCGCTCCTCAAACCCGGCTGGGCGCTCATCCGTTGGTTCAAGTGAAAACTGCCAGTAGCGCTCCACCTTGATGGAACGATCAGACAACGAGAACAGGAGAGAACACCCTGCAGGAAGCTTGCTGATCTCTCCATAAAGCGATAAAGGTGCGGGAATATAGCCGTACCCAAAATATTTTTTCAATGCAAGCGCTGAAACCGTGGCCTGAACTTCACGATGCCTTGTCAAAGCCGTCAGTTCCGATGCGAAGGCAAATGTATCTTTCTGAAGGGTGTAGTAAAAGGGCTTTTTCCCTACCCGATCGCGACTGCAAAATATAACTTCCTTCAATCTGTCGTATAAGGCGAAGGACCACATGCCATTAAGGCGTTTCGTGAGATCCCTTCCCCATTGAAGATAGCCGTAGAGCAGCACTTCGGTATCGGAATGGTCTGATGAAAACACATGACCCAGACCTTCCAGTTCAACTCTCAGTGCGGCATGGTTGTATATTTCACCGTTAAATACAATCCCCAGACGCTGGTCACGCGTCCACATGGGCTGCCTGCCGCCTGCAATATCAATTACGGCAAGACGACGGTGCCCCAGATGAATTCCCTTTGCGGAATCCATCCAGAACCCCTCACCATCTGGCCCCCTGTGCTGCAGGGCATCTGTCATGAGCTTGAGATCGTGGGCTGAACCGCGGCCAGCAAAACCGGCAATGCCACACATCAGGCGGATTCTTGAGTGATGTTACGAGTTTGTCCGACCAGATAGACCGCCTTGTGCTGTGATTCGTAATAGGTTCGGATGACGAGTTCGGCAAGCAGGCCCATTAGAATGCACATGAACCCCGTGATACCCGTCATGACCACAAGAAGTGGCAAGGGAGTTGAAATAAAAGAGGTGTGCTCAAAAAACTTGAGGTAGAGCGCCCATAGACCCGAAAGGAAACTGACAGAAAGGCTGGCCAGTCCAACCATTCCGAAGACATACATGGGTTTTTGGGAGTACTTTGAGAGAAACTTGACGACCATGAGGTCAAAAATGACTTTGGCTGTCCGCTCCAACCCGTAGTTCGACTTTCCGTGCACGCGAACATGGTGGGCCACCGGGATTTCTGCAATGCGTGCTCCAAACCAACTGGCGTAAATTGGAATGAAGCGATGCATCTCTCCATACAGTTTGATGTCCTTGACCACTTCCTTGCGATAGGCCTTGAGTGAGCAGCCATAATCGTGCAGTTTGATTCCAGAGATCCTGGAGATGATCCAGTTTGCCATGTGGCTTGGAAGATTTCTCTTCACCGGATGGTCCTTCCTGAATTTTCGCCACCCGGACACCACATCAAACCCTTCTTCCAGCTTTTCAACCAGTTTTGGAATGTCGCGCGCGTCGTTCTGCAGGTCACCATCCATGGAAATGATGATTTCCCCCCTCGAGAAATCCAGTCCGGCCATCATCGCCGCTGTTTGACCAAAGTTTCTGCGCAAAAAAACAACCTTGACCAATTCATCCTTGTCGGCCAATTCGTTCATCCGAGTGCGACTACGATCGGTACTTCCGTCATCCACCAGGATAAGCTCCCAAGGGCGCCCAAGACTTCTCAAAATCCCGCTGACCTGGTCGTATAGCGGCTGAAGGTTGGCTTCTTCGTTATAGACAGGAATAATGACTGATATCATCGGTTGCCTATTCTAGGACACTGTTATTCCAACAAGAACGATACCCAGGCTGATCAGGGCTATGCCAAACCAACGCATCGTGCCTATGGGCTCACCAAGGATCAGCCATGAAGCCAATATCACAGCAACAAACTGAATCGATGCAAAAGACTGGGCAACATTCAATGGCAAACGGGTCAGGATCAGCATATAGAACACCACACCCGCCCCAAAACTCAGAAGTCCGGAAAAAACACGCCAGTTGATGAAGCCTGAAAGGCCTGTCTGGGAAACGCCAGGTTCCGCCACTCCGGATTTTAGGAGAAGATTTGCCGTGACAGTGAAAAAAATCATGCAGGAAAATGCGGCAAGCAGCTTCAAAACAAGGCCTCCTGTTCCGGTTTTTTTGCAGAGCCTATCACAATGAGGCCGTTGCGCCCCATGCCGGGCAAACGAACCATGAGGTCGTCCATTTTTGCAGCAAGTCTCGTCAGCGCGGAAATTCCTGGAATGAACCTGAACACCCTGTTGAAAACCAGGACATCACTGTTCATCAGAAAACAGTACCCCAAGAAACCGTAGGTCTTCCAGTCCTTCAATTCAAGCCCCGCCTTTTCCAGAGGTAGTCTGGTTTCCTGATATCGAAGCGGCTGTTCTGTTTCATGATCCAGAGTAGGTGACATGCGGTAGATAATGGCTCGTAGCAATCGCCATACCGTAAAATCACTGACAGGTTCTCTCCAGTAAAATGATCCACCAGGCTTCAATACCCTGAATACTTCCCGAAACAACCCTTCCCTGTCGTTGACGTGGTGGATTCCGCCAAAAATGACGACGCTGTCCAGAACAGAATTTCTAATGGGAAGTGATGTGGCATCGCCTTGAACAAACAGAAAATTTTCTGATGAGATATTCCGCTTCGCGGATTCAAGCATTGACAGTGAAATATCGACGCCAATTCCCCGACGTATTCTTGGTTCAAGCAATTGAAACGCTTCAGCGCTGCCACAACAAATTTCTGCACAAGTGCCAAGATCCCTTGCGCCTAATGCGTTGGTAAAGGCATCATCGAGGTAGCGCATATATTCCCGGGTATGTGCATATCCAAGATTGGATAGGTAGTCCAGCGCTATACGCTCGTAGTGCTCCCTTTGCCGTACGGCATCTTCCGAACAGTACCTCTCGGCAAACAATGGAATATCGGATGCACTCACCGGATAGCATTGTTCCGGGTCATCTACGATCAATCCATTCACGGCTTTTCGCAATGGCTTCCCGGTAGCAGGGCATTGAAGCAATTCCAAAAATGATTCAGAAATGGGCATCAGATCTCTCCACAAGCGGAAAAACGCAGGGGAAATACCTGCATTTCATTTCACCACCCCACCAAACTTCCAGGAATTTCCGTTCCTCATGATCACATAGATGCTGTCTCGATCGACATTGTCATAGCTGGACAACCAATGCCTGATGGTAGATTCGCTGATGTACGCCGTCTGCGGCGTGACCAGTTGATCGAAAGCCACGTGCCTGAAGAACCCAAAATTCCTGCGGCTGATCCACAGGCTGTATTCATAGAGTGGAAAATTTTTCATAAGGGAAATCTTTCCAATTGAACCAATGGCCTTCGCATATAGGAAATAAGGAATGACCAGCGGCGTTGCCACGCAATATTTTGTTATCCACCAGGGAAGCCGGGAAGCAATCATCCGAATGGGATCGACAATGAGCCTCACCAGACCATTACCCTCCTTCGCATATACCCAGCAATGGAATCTCCCACCGCGTCTTGTATTTGCGATGACAGAGTCGAGCCCTTCCTTTGGATTTTTTAAATGGTGCAACACCCCAATGGAATAAACAAAATCGTGTGGCTGGTCACTTTTATAGCCAATCATGTCAGCCCTGTGAATCGCCCAATGACTGAATGGTTGCTTGGACATATTCCTCTGTGCAGAAATTAC
>JAJZRV010000061.1 GCA_021850135.1 Pseudomonadota bacterium | reverse complement strand
ACCCGCAGTGGGCCGAACCCTTCCAGCGTATTCGCGAGCAGGTCAAGGCATTGCGTCCCGGCGTGCCCGTGGCCCTGGCGTTTCTGGAGCTGATGGAACCCGGCCTCGTGGAATGCGTGGCCGACCTTGCCGCGCAGGGCGTGCGCAAAATGACGCTGGTGCCGTTGTTCATGGCCCAGGGCGGGCATCTCAAGAAAGACCTGCCATTGCTCGTCAAGGCGTTGCAGGTGGACCACCCCGGCGTGACCATCCAGGTGACGCCCGCCATCGGCGAGTCCGCCATGCTGCTGGCGGCCATTGCCGCCTGGGTGGTGCAGCAGTCCGCCTAATCGGGCCGGTTCACGGCCCGGAGTACCGGAATTCCCCACAGCCGTCCCCACGCTGCAAGGGTTTGTTGCTGCACCACGGGCTCCGCCATGCCCCGGGCCCACCACTGATTGGCCAGGCTCACGATGCGCTGGGGGGCGGGTCCCTGCAGCGCGGACACCAGCATGGGCAGGGTCAGCAAATCCTCATAGCAGAAAGAGAACAGCACGCGTTGTCCCGCGACGTCGGCCATCCCCGTGGCGAGGCTGTGCGCGGGGCTCAGCCAGCCTGTCGGCGCGGCATCGTCTGCCCACGGATGCCATTCGGCCAGCGGGATGGGCTGGCGCGCCAGTTGCCAGCGCGTCTCCCAGGGGGCCACGATCAGTGCGCCATTGCGCCACCCCTGCGGGTCGGGGCGCTGGGCACCCAGAATGAGGGTGGTGCCGTGCGCGCGCGCCGCCTCAAATGTGGGCTGCCACCAGAAGGCTTCGGCCGCGGTCCAGGGGCCTGCGATCTCCTCGGGCAGGAGTACCACGGCGGGAGAGGCCGCCAGCTGCTTTTCCACCTGCGCGATCAGGGCCAGCTGGCGCGCCATGCGGCTTGCCGCGTCGGGGGTCATGCGCGGCAACTGCGTGTCGAGCGCCACCCAATCGGACGGCTGGGGCACGGGGCGGTAGAGGGCGTTGGCGACAAGGGCGGCGGCGGTGAACGCCAGCGTCCAGCGCGTTGCACCGAGCGTGAGGCCGAGCAGCAGTACCGTGGTGGCGGCAAGGCCCGTCAGCCCCCAGGCGGGATACAGCCAGCCGCCCAAGGTGAGGGGATGCAGCCAGCCCAGCATCCCGAAAGGCGGCAGCAGTCCCAGCAGCAGCGCCGCAAGAAGGGCCCCTGCGCGCCGCACCGGTGCGGCCCGGACAGGCTGCCAGGCCAGCCACCAGGGCAGGGCGAGGAGCATGCCGTGGGCCAGCCACAGCCCCAGGGCCTCGGCCGGGGAGTACTGCGGCAACACGCGGAGGATGGCGAGCGGCTGTTCCCGGGCCGCCATGAGGTAGAGCAGCAGGACTGCGCCGCCCGCGCGGGTCCGGTCGGGCGCGCGGGCCCAGAAGCAGGGAAGGAGGAAGGAGAGCAGGGCAGTGGGCATGGCCCGCCACCCTAACGCGCATTGCGTGCCGCGTCGCCGTCGAAAACGACGACGCGGTGCGGCTGATCGTCAGTCCGCGAGCCCCATGGCGCGGGCCTTGGCGAGCAGCCCCTCGGCCATGCGGATGCTGGCGATGTCGATCAGGCGGCCGTCCAGCGAGACGGCACCGCGCCCGTCGCGGGCGGCCTGGGCCATGGCCTCCATGATGCGGCGGGCCTTGGTGACTTCCTCGACCGAGGGCGTGAAGACCTGGTTGGACAACGCGATCTGCGAAGGATGGATGGCCCACTTACCCTCGTAGCCCAGCACGGCCACGCGGTTGGCCGCGGCGACGAAACCCTCGGGATCGTTGAAGTCGCCGAAGGGGCCATCGATGGGGCGCAGGCCGTAGGCGCGACAGGCCACCAGCATGCGGGTCTGGGCGGCGTGCCAGGGGTCGGTCCAGTAGTACTGGCGTGACCCCGCGTCATCCTTGTCGGTGAGCACGCCCGAATCCTTGTTGACGCCGCCGATCACCGTGGTGCGCGCGCGCGTGGAAGCCGCGTAATCCGCCACGCCAAAGCTCATGGCTTCCAGGCGCCTGCTCGATTGCGCGATGGCCTCCACGTTGGCCATGCCCAGTGCCGTTTCGATCAGCACTTCAAAGCCGATGCGCCGGGTGCGTCCGGTGGCGTTTTCGATTTGCGTCACCAGCATGTCCAGCGCATACACGTCCTGGGGCACGCCCACCTTGGGGATGAGGATCATGTCGAGGCGCGGGCAGACCTCCACGATATCCACCACGTCGCGATACATGTAATGCGTGTCGAGACCGTTGATGCGGATCATCATGGTCTTGTTGCCCCAGTCCACGTCGTTGAGCCCGGCAATGATGTTCTTGCGGGCCTGGGCCTTGTCGTCGGGCGCCACGGCATCTTCCAGATCCAGAAAGATGACGTCCGCCGCCGAACGCGCCGCTTTTTCGAAAAGGCCCGGATTGGAGCCGGGCACGGCAAGCTCGGAGCGGTGCAGCCGCGGCGTGGCCTGGGGGATGAGGGTAAAACTCATGGATGGATTCCTTACAGGGAAGCGAGGGCGCGGGCCACGGTGGAACCCAGTTCAGCGGCGCTGGGCGCGACGTACAGGCCGTAGGACTCCATGATGGCGGCCTTCTCGGCGGCAGTGTCGCCTTCGGCGGAGATGATGGCGCCGGCATGGCCCATGCGTCGGCCCTTGGGAGCCGTCAGCCCAGCCACGTAGCCGATCACCGGTTTCGTCATGTGCTCCTTGATCCACTGCGAGGCTTCGGCCTCCTGCGAGCCGCCGATTTCGCCGATCATCACCACGGCCCGGGTTTCGGGGTCCTGCTCGAAGAGCGCCATGTGGTCCAGAAACGAGCTGCCGTTGATGGGGTCGCCGCCAATGCCCACGCTGGTGGACACCCCGATGCCCAGCGCCGTCATCTGGGCCGCCGCTTCATAACCCAGGGTGCCCGAGCGGGAGACGATGCCCACGTTGCCGCGCTTGTAGATATGTCCCGGCATGATGCCGAGCATGGCCTTGCCCGGGCTGATGATGCCGGCGCAATTGGGGCCCACCACCATGGTGCGTTTTTCCTTGGGGTAGCGCATCAGGTAGCGTTTGACGCGCATCATGTCCTGCGCCGGAATGCCATCGGTGATGATGCACACGAGGCGAAGCCCCGCGTCGGCAGCTTCCATCAGGGCGTCGGCGGCATAGGGGGGCGGCACGAAAGCGAGGCTGGCTTCGGCGCCGGTGGCGGCCACCGCGTCCTTGACGGTGTCGAAGACGGGACGGTCGAGATGCTTCTGGCTGCCCTTGCCGGGCGTGACGCCGCCCACGACATTGGTGCCGTAATGGATCATTTCGGTGGCGTGAAAGGTGGCCTTGTCGCCGGTAAACCCTTGCACGATCACGCGGGTGCGTTCATTGATGAGAATGCTCATGGAATCAAAATCTCCTCGGTCAACGGGTCAGGCCGCTTTGCCGCGCGCGGCGGCAACGGCTTTTTCTGCGGCTTCTGCCAGCGTGTTGGCGCTGATGATGGGCAGGCCGCTCTCTTCGACGATTTTCTGGCCGGCAGCCACGTTGGTGCCTGCCAGGCGCACGATGAGGGGCACCTTGAGGTCGCGGGCCGCCTGCACCACGCCCTGCGCCACCCAGTCGCAGCGGTTGATGCCGGCAAAGATGTTGACCAGGATGGCCTTCACGTTCTTGTCCGAGAGCACCAGGCGGAAGGCCTCGGCCACCCGTTCGGGCGAAGCGCCACCGCCCACGTCCAGGAAGTTGGCAGGCTCGCCCCCAGCGTACTTGATCATGTCCATGGTGGCCATGGCGAGTCCCGCACCGTTGATGATGCAGCCGATGTCGCCGGCCAGCCCCACGTAGTTGAGGCCATGCTGGTTGGCCTGGACTTCGCGCGGGTCCTCCTGCGACGGGTCGCGCATTTCCGTGACCTTGGGACGGCGGAAGAGGGCGTTGTCGTCAAAGGACATCTTGGCGTCGAGCGCCAGCACGCGGTTGTCCTTGGTGACCACGAGCGGATTGATTTCCACCATGGTGGCATCGAGGTCGCGAAACGCCCGATAGCACCCCATGATGGCGGTGACGGCGCGGCTGACCTGCTTGATGTTGAGCCCGAGCCCGAAGGCGAGTTCGCGCGCCTGAAACGGCTGCAGGCCGACGGCGGGCTCCACCTGCACTTGGCGCAGGGAGTCGGGGTTGGCCTTGGCAATCTCCTCGATTTCCATGCCGCCCTGGGAGGAGGCGACGACGCGGATGCGCTGGGCGCGCCGATCCAGCACAAAGCCCAGATAGATTTCGCGCTCGTAGGGCTCGGCGACTTCGACGTAGAGGCGTTGCACCACCTTGCCCTCAGGGCCGGTCTGGTGGGTGACGAGTTTTCTGCCCAGCATTTCCTTGGCGGCCTGGGCCACTTCGCCATAGGTGCGGCACAGCTTGATGCCGCCCGCCTTGCCGCGGCCGCCCGCGTGGATCTGGGCCTTGACGGCCCAATGCCAGCCCCCCAGTTCGGTGGCCACATAAACGGCCTGGTCGGGGCTGTAAGCCACGCTGCCACGGGGCACGGGAACCCCAAAGCCGGCCAGCAACTCCTTGGCCTGATACTCGTGAATATCCATGAAAAACGCCTCCTGTTATCGTTACGGCAATGATAGCAGGAGGCGTGGCGGGAAACCGCTCGATGCGGTGATGAATCAGGTCACCAGATGCTGCGGCGTCCCTTTTTGCCAGGCTTCGATGTTGTCGATGAGCTGATCGGCCAGGAATTGCATGGCGCCATCGGAAGCCCAGGCCACGTGCGGGGTGAGGATGAAGTTGGGGCGACGGATGTCCAGGAAGGGGTGTCCGTTCTTGGGCGGCTCGCTCGTGATGACGTCAAAGCCGGCACCCGCGATCAAGCCTTCGTCCAGCGCCTGGATCAGCGCCGGCTCGTCCACCAGTCCGCCACGCGAGGTGTTGATCAGGATGGCGGAGCGCTTCATCTTGCGGAACTCGTTGATGCCGATGATGTTCTTGGTATCGGGGGTCAACGGGCAATGCAGCGAGATGACGTCGGATTCGGCCAGCACCTGTTCCATCGGGGTGAAGGTCACGCCCTCCATTTTGGGAGGCGCGTGGTCGGCGTACAGCACCCGCATGCCGAAACCCTTCTCGGCGATGTGGGCCGTGGCACGACCCAGCACGCCTTCGCCGATGATGCCGAGCGTGGCGCCGTGCAGGTCGCCGATGGTGTGGGTGAAAAAGCAGAACTGGTCCGACTTCTGCCAGACGCCCGCTTCCACATCCTGGCGGTAGGCCAGGATGTTGCGACGCAGGGCCAGGATCAGCGCAAAGGCATGTTCCGGCACGGTATGCGTGGCGTAGTTGCGGATGTTGGCCACGGCGATGCCGTGGGCCTTGCAGTACGGCACGTCAATGACGTCGTACCCCGTGGCCGCCACGGCAATCATCTTCAATTTGGGCAACTGCTTGAGGGTGTCCTCGCGCAGCGGCACCTTGTTGGTGATGGCCACCGTGGCCCCTTGCAGGCGCGCCACGATCTGGTCGGGGGAGGTTTTCTCGAACTCGATGTACTCCTGCGCAAAGGACGGCTTGCGTACCGTGGCCTTCAGCGAGGCGCGATCGAGAAAGACGACTTTCCCTGTCATGCTGCCGCCCGGGCCTGAACCTGGTTGTTGCGCCAGAAGGCCGATGCTGCGGCGACGCCGCTGCCGGCTTCGACGGGAATGCCCATGTCCAGCATGGCCATTTCGGCCCCGGCGATGGCACCCATCAGCATCAGTTCGTTGAGGTCGCCCAGGTGGCCGATGCGGAACACCTTGCCCGCAACCTTGGACAGCCCGGCACCCAGCGACAGGTTGTAGCGCGTGTAAGCCCGTGCAATCACCTTGGCGGCATCGAAACCTTCAGGGACCAGGATGGCCGAGACGGTGTCCGAGTACCACTGGGGAGCCTTGGCGCACAGCTTCAGGCCCCAGCCTTCCATGACCGCAGCGCGTACGCCGCCGGCGAGGTAGGTGTGGCGGGCCAGGATGTTTTCAAGCCCTTCTTCCTCGATGGTGATGAGCGCTTCCTTCAGGCCGTAGAGCATGGGGATGGAGGGGGTGTAGGGGAAGTAGCCGGTGGCGTTGTTCTTGACCATGTCGAGATAGTCGAAGTAGCAGCGCGGGTGCGTGGCGGTCTGGCGTGCGGCCAGGGCCTTTTCGCTGACGCAGGTGACGCCCAGGCCCGCGGGCAACATCAGGCCCTTCTGCGAGCCGGAAACGCACACGTCCACTTTCCATTCGTCCATGCGGAAATCGATGCTGCCCAGGGCGCTCACCGCGTCCACGAACAGCAGGGCGGGGTGATTGACGCTGTCCATTGCCTTGCGGATGGCGGGCACGTCGCTCGTCACGCCGGTGGCGGTTTCGTTCTGGCACACCAGCACGGCCTTGATCTTGTGCTGCTTGTCGGCTTCGAGGGCGGCGAGGTAACGGTCGGGTGGCGCGCCTTCGCCCCACTCCACGTCAATCAGCTCCACTTCAAAGCCCAGGCGCTGGCACATGTCGATCCACAGGTGGCTGAACTGGCCAAAGCGCGATGCCAGGACCTTGTCGCCCACGTTGAGGCAGTTGGTGAGGGCGGCTTCCCAGCAGCCGGTTCCGGAAGAGGGGAACAGGATCGGGGTGCCCTTTTCGGTCTTGAAGACCTTCTTCAGCCCCTGGATGACTTCCAGGGTCAGTTGCGGGAATTTGGGTGAGCGATGGTCTTCCATCGGCACCATCATGGCCCGCTGGATGCGGGCCGGCACGTTGGTGGGTCCGGGTACAAACAGAAAATTCTGTCCAGCCATGGTATCAGTCTCCTCAAGCTCTATAAGTGTGTTAAGTCTGTAGTTTTGATTGCGGATTGCTTAACCGTACACTGGAAATTTGCTGCACAGGGCGCTGACTTCGCCCACCACACGCTGCGTGGTGGCGTCATCGCCTGGCGCGTCCAGTACATCGGAAATCAGGTGTGCCACCTTTTGGGCTTCGGCAACACCAAATCCCCGGGTGGTCATGGCGGGTGTGCCAATCCGGATGCCCGAGGTGACGAATGGCTTTTCCGGATCATTCGGAATGGCATTCTTGTTGACGGTAATGTGGGCACGACCCAAGGCAGCCTCGGTGTCCTTGCCCGTGATCTTCTTGGCGCGCAGGTCCATCAGGAACAGGTGGCTTTCGGTGCCGCCCGACACGATGCGCAGGCCGCGCTCGATGAAGGTGCTGGCCATGGCCTTGGCGTTGACCTTGACCTTCTTCTGGTATTCCTTGAATTCGGGCTTCAGCGCTTCGTTGAAGGCGGTGGCCTTGGCCGCGATGACGTGCATCAGCGGGCCGCCCTGGATGCCAGGGAAAATCATGGAGTTGAGGGGCTTTTCGAATTCCGCCGAAGACAGGATGATGCCGCCGCGCGGGCCGCGCAGGGTCTTGTGGGTGGTGGAAGTGACGAAATGGGCGATGCCGATGGGGCTGGGGTATTCGCCCACGGCGATGAGGCCGGCGTAGTGGGCCATGTCCACCATCAGGTAGGCGCCCACGCTGTCAGCGATTTCGCGAAAGCGCTTCCAGTCAATGATCATGGAGTAGGCGGAGGCACCGGCCACGATCATCTTGGGCTTGTGTTCCTCGGCCAGCCGCTGCACTTCGGCGTAGTCGATCTGTTCGGTTTCGGGGTTGAGGCCGTAAGCCACGGACTTGTAGATCTTGCCGCTGAAGTTGACGGAGGCGCCGTGGGTGAGGTGACCGCCGTGGGCGAGCGACATGCCCAGCACGGTGTCGCCGGGCTGCAGCATGGCCATGTACACGGCCGCGTTGGCTTGCGAGCCCGAATGGGGCTGCACGTTGGCGTATTCGGCGCCGAAGAGCTTCTTGACGCGGTCAATGGCCAACTGCTCGGCGATGTCCACGAATTCGCAGCCGCCGTAGTAGCGCTTGCCGGGATAGCCTTCGGCATATTTATTGGTCAATACCGAACCTTGTGCCTGAAGCACGGAAGGGCTGGTATAGTTCTCAGAGGCGATCAGCTCGATATGGTCTTCCTGGCGCCGGTATTCCTTCTGGATGGCGCTCCACAGTTCGGGATCAGTATCGGCGATGAGCTTTCTGGAATCAAACACGGTAAACCTCCTGGATGTTGCGCCGCAGCGCAGGCTTTAGTATGTCCTGATTGCTCAGGTTAATCCTCAATTAAGCCACAATCTGGACAATATTAAAATTAGTAAAGTCTTTTCATATCTATAAGTGATACGGTTCCCAATCTGCCGCGGGTATAACTACAATTCGACTTTCGATTATCTCACAGACCCTCATCATGACCTCTGACGCTTCCCAGGCGCTCTTGCGCGCGCTGTTCGATGCCGCCGTTGCGGCGGCCGACCCCTTCCGTTGCCTGCCGGCCCATTTGCCCGAGCCGCCCAAGGGCCGGACTATCGTGATCGGCGCGGGGAAGGCCGGCGGGTCCATGGCGAAGGCGCTGGAGGACCATTGGGTGGGG
>JAJZRV010000011.1 GCA_021850135.1 Pseudomonadota bacterium | reverse complement strand
CGTAGCGTGCCAGCTCTTCCAGTTCGGCATCGGTGAGGCAAAAGCGGTGACGGTCGGCCGCATCGGTCTCCACCGTGGTCACCGTGCGCCCCGCCGTCTTGTCCCCGCTGTAGATCATGCGCGTGGCCTTCGAGCCCAGGTTGCGCATCAGAACCGCGGGCCGGTGCTGCGCCAGTGCCACCTTGCTGACGTAGTACTCGTCCGGGTTGACTGCGCCCTGGACCACGCTTTCCCCCAGCCCCCAGCTTGCCGTGATGAACACCACCTGATCGAAGCCCGACTCGGTGTCCATGGTAAACAGGACGCCGCTCGCCCCCACGTCGCTGCGCGCCATCCGCTGGATCCCCGCCGACAGCGCAACCTCGGAATGGATAAACCCCTGGTGGACGCGATAGGCAATGGCGCGATCGTTGTAGAGTGATGCGAACACGTGCTTGACGGCTTCGAGCACCTGGTCGATGCCGGTGATGTTGAGGAGCGTTTCCTGCTGGCCGGCAAAGGAGGCATCCGGCAAGTCTTCAGCCGTTGCCGAGGAGCGCACGGCGACAGAGGGATGGGGTCCGGACTCGGCCTCCAGTTGGGCGTAGCCCGCCGCAATTTCCTTGACGAGCCGCTCGGGCAGCGGCGCCTTGAGCACCCAATCGCGGATTTTGGCGCCCGCCTGGACCAGCGCCTCCACATCGTCCACGTCGAGGGCGGCAAGCACGGTTTCGATGCGCGTCGCAAGATCGTCCTGCGCAAGAAAATCCCGGTAGGCCGCCGCCGTGGTGGCAAACCCTCCCGGAACGCGGACCCCGGCGTGGCTCAACTGGCTGAACATTTCACCCAGGGAAGCGTTCTTGCCTCCCACAGAGTCCACGTCGGTCATGCGAAGATCTTGAAACCAGCGAATGTACCCGGCAGCCATGGCGCCTCCCGACCTCTAAAAGTTGTCTATTATAAGACATCTGCTATGCTGTGGATAACCTTTTGAAAATTGGTGGATTTGATGAAGCGAAGTGTGTTCTACGTCTCCGATCGTACCGGGATCACCGCCGAAATGCTGGGCCAAAGCCTGATCACCCAGTTCGAGGCCCTGAAATTCCGGCGCCACACCATGCCCTTCGTGGACAACCCGGAACGCGCCCGGAATGCGATTGCCGCCATCAATCTGGCAGCCAAAACCGACGGACAACGCCCCATCGTCTTCAGCACCCTGATTGATCAGTCCATGCGCCAGATGCTCCGGACCGCAGACGCGCTGGTGCTGGATTTTTTTGAAATCTTCATCGCACCGCTGGAGTCGGAATTGGGAACGCCTTCCTCCCATGCCGTCGGCAAGTCACACAGCACGGGCGACCTGCACACCTATACCCAGCGCATCAACGCCATCAACTTTTGCATGGCACATGACGACGGCGTCAACAGCAAGGGGCTCGACGAGGCCGAGATCATCCTGATCGGCGTATCCCGCTCCGGCAAGACGCCCACCAGCCTGTATCTCGCCATGCAGTTCGGCATCAAGGCCGCCAACTACCCCCTCATTCCAGAAGACCTGGACAAGCAGCAACTGCCGTCCGCACTACATCCCTGGCGCAAGAAACTTTGGGGACTGTCCATCCGTCCGGAACGACTGCACCAAATCCGCTCCGAACGCCGTCCAGACAGCCGTTATGCGTCCCTGTCCAATTGCCGCCACGAAATTCAGGCCGCCGAAGCCATGATGCGCACCCACGGAATTCCCTTCCTGGAATCCACCAACATGTCGATCGAGGAATTGTCCACCACCATCCTGCACCAGACGGGACTCGTCCGGCACCTGTACTAGCGGTGCTGTTGGCGCTGCCGCTCAAACATCAGGATGGAGCCCGCCACTGCCGCATTGAGCGACTCGATGCCGGCGGCCATGGGGATGTACACGCGCTCATGCACCTGGGCCAGGAGGCCGGAAGAGATGCCTGCGCCTTCGTTGCCGATCACGAGGGCCACCGTCCCGGTGAGGTCCACGTCGAAGTAGGGGCGGGCCCCGTGCAGGGTTGCCCCGAGAACCCGCCCCTCGTGGCGCGATGCCAGTTCGGCCAGCGCCACGCCCTCGTACAGTTCGATCTGGAAGTGCGCCCCCATCCCGGCACGTAGCACGCGCGGCGCCCAGGCCAGCGTACAGCCTGACGAGAGAAAGGCGCGAGGAATGCCTGCTGCCGCGGCCGAGCGCAGGAGTGTGCCGAGGTTGCCCGGGTCCTGGATGTCCTCCAGCATCAGGCACGGTCCAAGAGGGCCCGGCGGCAACGGGGGAGCCGGCATTGCGATGATCGCGGCAATGCCCAGCGGGGCTTGGACCGCGGCGCATTCGGAAAACAATGCATCGCTCAGCACGACGGGTTCCGGCATGGGGCTGCGGGCCAGCAGTTGCACCACTTCGGGATGGCGCAGGCCACTCTCGCTCACCAGCAACGTTTGCGGCGCGCCCTGTGTCTCGCCGTACGCCGCCACCAGATGGATTCCGTCCAGCACGGTCAGCCCCGACTTGTGCCGATGTCGCGATGAGTGGACTAGGCTGGAAAACTGCCGGGCCAGCGGGTTGTCGCGCGAACGGATCACGCGCATACGCAGGCGCTCACCGGGGCAAAGGACAGGCGGTGGTGGGGGCTTGCGCCATGCTCGCGCAGTCGGGCGAGGTGCAGCGCCGTCGGATAGCCTTTGTGGCGTTCGAACTGGTACTGCGGATACTCGCGCGACAACGCCTCCATGACGCGATCCCGTTCCGTCTTGGCCAGGATGGAAGCCGCGGAAATGGCCAAAACCCGGGCATCCCCCTGGACCACGGCGATGGTGGTCATGGGCAGGCGCGGGCTGTGAAGACCGTCCACCGCCACCACTCCGGGCACCTCGCCCAGGCGCTCAACGGCACGACGCATGGCCAGCAGGGTGGCCTGCAGAATGTTGAGCTGGTCGATCTCGGCCACGCTTGCAAATGCCGTGGACCAGGCCAGTGCATCCCGCTTGATTTGCGTTTCCAGCGCAGCGCGTTGCCCTGCACTCAGTTTTTTTGAATCGTCGAGTCCCTGGATGGGTCTCTCGGGATGGAGAATGACGGCCGCAGCGCACACGGGACCGGCAATCGGGCCGCGCCCCGCTTCATCCACGCCGCACAACACTCCGTCCGGAAAGTCGAGGGGCTGTCCGGCACGGATGACCCGGTCAGGACGCATGCTGCAAGGCCTGTGCGATGCCCTTGAGGATGCCCTGATGCGAGTCCGTGCGCAGCAGGTGATGAAGCTGCACAAACGCCTGCACCATGGCCCGCTGCGCCGCCGGGTCGTTCAGGATGTCGGCCAGACGGGCAGCCAGGGCCTCGGGGGTCGCCGCTTCCTGAATCATCTCGGGGACCACGTCCCGGTTGAGAATGATGTTGGGCAACCCAAAAAACCGGGCTGTGGCGCGTCGCCGCACCAGCCAGGCCGTCAGGGCAGAGAGGCGGTAGGTGATGACCATGGGGCATTTCAGCAGGGCTGCTTCCAGCGTGGCGGTTCCCGAGGCCACCAGGGCCACATCGGCCGCAGACAGCACCTCATGGGCCTGCCCTTCCAGCACCCGGATGTCGAGGTTCACCGGCGCGCGCTGCAGGACCTGCTCGAACAACCCGCGCGTCCGCCGGTTGACGAGGGGCACCAGAAAGCAGGCGTGCGGGAAGCGCTGCTTCAGGAGCGCGGCCGTATCCACAAACAGCTGTGCATGAAACTCGATTTCGGAAATGCGGCTGCCCGGCAGCAGGGCCACGATCGGCGTAGCCTCTCCCAGTGCAAGCCCCTGGCGTGCCGCCGCACGATCGATCTGTTCCGGAATCTGCTGCGCCAGGGGATGCCCGATGTCAGTGATGGGAATGCCCGCCCCCTCGAAAATGGGGCGCTCAAAGGGAAAGATGGAAAGTACGCCCGACACCGCCTCGCGAATGGCCGGCAGGCGGTTGGCGCGCCAGGCCCACACCGTGGGAGCGACCATCTGCAGCGTGGGAATGCCGGCATGCTTGAGTCGTTTTTCAAGTGCCAGGTTGAAGTCGGGCGCATCGATCCCCACGAAGAGATCGGGCGGGGAGGCCAGAAAGTGGCGGATCAATTGACGGCGGATCGACAACAGTGCCGGCAGTGCTCGCAGCACCTCCAGGTAGCCGCGCACGGAAAGCATCTCCATGGGAAAGAGCGAACGTGCACCCAAGGCCTGCATGCGCGGACCGGCAATGCCTTCGAAAACAGCCTCGGGGTAACGCATCCGCACGGCTTCAATGAGGGTAGCTCCCAGCGCGTCGCCTGATGCTTCGCCAGCCACCACGCCGATGCGCATGGTCAGCGCACGATACCGCGGGAAGAATGTGCCAGGAAGTCCAGCATTTCCCGCACCCGGGGAAACTGTTCCGCAATCCGGGCGATTTCGCCGCGGGCCTCATCCAGGCTGAGGCCGGAACGGTAGAGCTTGCGATAGGCCTGCTTGATGGCTGCGATTTCGTCCGCCCCGAAGCCGCGCCGGCGCAGCCCCTCGCTGTTGATGCCGTGGGGGGCTGCCGGGTGCCCGGCCACCATGACGTAGGGAGGCACATCCTGGGTAATGACGGCAGAAATGCCGATAAAGCTGTGCGCGCCCACCCGGACGAACTGGTGGACGCCGGCAAACCCCCCAAGAATGGTCCAGTCGCCCACATGTACGTGGCCTGCGAGGGTAGCGTGGTTGGCAAAGGTGGTATGGTTGCCTACCTGACAGTCATGGGCCAGATGCACGTAGGCCATGATCCAGTTCCGGTCGCCCAGACGGGTGACGCCCACGTCATCTTCCGTACCGATGTTGAAGGTGCAGAATTCGCGAATGGTGTTGTCATCGCCGATCTCGAGCGCCGTGTTTTCGCCGTGATACTTCTTGTCCTGGGGATCGCCTCCCAGGACGCAGAACGAATGAATGCGGTTGCGCGCGCCGATGGTGGTCCGACCGCTGATGCACACGTGGTCGGCGATGGTGGTCCCGGGCCCAATGCGCACCTGCTCACCGATGATCGAGTAGGCGCCTACCGTGACGTCGCCTGCGAGCTGGGCTCCCGGGTGGATGATGGCGCTGGGATGGATCATGCTTCCAACACTTTTTCCGTGCACAGCAACTCCGCCTCCGTCACCACCTGCCCATTCACCGTGGCTTGGGTGGCAAACTTCCATACCCGATAGGACTGGCGCAACAGTTTGGCATGCAGCATCAACTGGTCGCCCGGGAAGACGGGGCTTCTGAAACGCGCTTTGTCGATCCCCACGAAATAAGTCACGATCTTGCCGTCGGGCTTGGTGTCTTCGGTCTTGAAGGTCAGCAATGCCGCAGCCTGGGCCAGGGCTTCGATGATCAGGACACCCGGCATGACGGGGTGCCGCGGAAAATGCCCCTGGAAAAATTCCTCGTTCATGCTGACGTTCTTGAGGGCCGTGATGGTCTGGCCTGGAACGACCTCCAGCACCCGATCCACCAGCAGGAATGGATACCGGTGCGGCAGATATTCCATGATTTCGTTGATGTCCATGCCTGCCATGACTACTCCTCCTTCAATTTTTGTATGTCCTGCTCGAGCGCTTTCAATTTCTTGACCCATTGGGGCAACGCGCGCAGGTTGGCCAGCGTTTCCATCCACGTGCGATGCGGCTGGCTTGGAATGGATGAGGTATAAACCCCAGGCTGGGTGATGGATTTTGTGATGAGGGAAAAACCCGATACGGTGACGCCGTCGCAGATCTCGAGATGGCCGACCATGCCCACGCCCCCTCCGATCCGGCAATTGCGTCCAATCCGCGTGCTTCCAGAAATTCCCGTGCAACCGGCAATGACCGTATGCGCGCCGATCCTGCAGTTATGCGCAATCTGGATTTGATTGTCGAGCTTGACCCCTTCCTCGATCACGGTGTCTTCAATGGCCCCACGATCCACCGTCGTGTTGGCACCAATTTCCACGTCGGCACCGATCAGGACCCGCCCGATCTGGGGAATCTTCACCCAACCGCCCCGATCGGGCGCCATGCCGAACCCATCCGCACCGATCACCACGCCCGAATGCAGGATGCTGCGGGCACCGATTTCGCAACCCGCATAAATCACCACGCGCGGGTACAACCATACCCCCTCGCCCAGAGTCACCCCCTCCCCCAGAACGCATCCTGGGCCAACCACAGCGCCTTCGCCGATGACGACCCCGGCCCCGATCGTGACCTGGGGCCCGATGCTGGCACTGGGCGCGATCCTGGCCGTGGGCGCGATGACCGCGCTGGGGTGCACCCCCGGTACGGCGTGAGGAAAAGGAAACAGGCGCTGCGCGATGCGTGCGTAACAGGCGTAAGGATTGTCCGAGACGATGCGCGGCAGGGGGCTTGCGTTGCGATCAGACGGCCCCAGAATGACCGCGGAGGCCCGCGTCTTGTGCAGCAGGTCGCGGTAGAGGGAATTGGTCAGAAAGGTGATTTCGCCAGGGCCGGCCTGCTCCAGGGTTCCGATGCCCCGGATCAGGGTCTGTGCATCACCCAGGACCTCGCCGCCGCATGCCTCGGCGAGGTCTTTCAGGGAATAGGCTCGAGTCGCTTCCAACGAGGGGCACGGAGGCTACTTGTCGGCCAGAGCCTTCAAGACCTTTTCCGTGATGTCGATTTTTGGGCTGGCGTAAATGGCATCCGTGAGAATCAGGTCGTACTTTTCGGACTCGGCAATTTCACGAATGACCTTGTTGGCGCGCTCCTGGATACTGGCAAACTCTTCGTTACGCCGCGTGTTGAGGTCTTCGCGAAATTCGCGCTGCATCCGTTGAAAATCACGGTTGAGATTGGCGAGATCACGCTCCTTGCGGGCGCGATCGGCTTCGCTCAGGGTCATTCCTTCCTTGTCCAGCTGGGTTTGCAGGTCGCTCATCTGCTTGCCAATCTTCTGGATGTCTGCCTGTCGCTTGTCGAATTCCTTTTCCAGCTTCTTGGTGGCTTTCTGGGCTGGCCCGGCTTCACGGAAAATGCGCTCGATGTTGATCCAACCCAGCTTGAGGTCGGCTCCAAAAGCAGGTGCCAGAGCCAACAGCCCCGCCACAAGAATCAAAGATTTGAATGATTTCATGTCAGTACTCGCTTAAAAGGTGGTACCCATCTGAAACTGCAACCGCTCGATATTATCCAATGGCTGAGCGCGAATGGGAACGGCGTAACTGAACTTGAGCGGACCCATGGGGGAATACCAGGACAGGGCCAGCCCGGCAGAGTAACGCAACTCCCCGAAGGAAATCTGTTCTCCCGGCCCATAAACGTTACCGGCATCGAAAAACGTGCTCAAACGGAAGGAGTGGTCGTTTTTCATGCCCGGCATGGGAAACAGGTATTCTGCACTTCCGGTGACGAGCTTGTTCCCCCCCAGGTTGAGCGTATTGCCCACGATATCGAAGGTATGGGGACCAAGACTGCCCGTGAAGTAACCCCGCACGGAATCCACGCCCCCCGCAAAGAAGTTCTTGAAGAACGGCAGGGGCATCCCGCCATAACCGTCACCGTAACCCAATTGTCCGGAGAGCGAAAGCGTGGTGTCATGGGTAATGGGGTTCAGCCACTGCTCGTTGAGCGTGGCCCGATAGTACTTGAGATCCGCGCCCGGCAACCCCACTTCGAGGCTATAGCGCTGGTTGAGCCCCTTCATGGGATAGATGATGCTGTCCCGGCTGTCCCGGGAAAAGCCGACGTCGGCCTTGATGGTTTTGGCGGTGTCCCCGAACTGGTTGACGAAGTTGAGGTACTGGATGGGGCTGTCGCTGACGACCGTGATGGCCGTGGACTCAAAACCGACCCCCACCGAGTAGGCGTTGGTTTCACTCAACGGCACGCTCAGGTGAACGTCCCCCCCAATCGTGCGCGTCATATAGGGGCTGACACCCGTCAGCATCGTGGTGTTCATGGTGCGATCATACACGCTCCAGGAACGCCCGATGCCTTCCTCCGTCCAGTAGGGGTTGAAGTAGGTCAACGCGTAAGTCCGGGTGATGGCGCCGGAATTGACGCTCAGGGACAGGGAGTTGCCGCTGCCGAACAGGTTGTTCTGGCTGATCCCGGCGCTCAACACGACTTTTTTCAGCGGAAGAGTAACCCGCCCCCACCTGAATCTGTCCCGTCTGACGCTCCACCACGGTGAAATTGACATCCACCTGGTCCGTGGTCCCGGGCACTGGCGGGCTGTCCACCGTCACTTCCGAGAAGAAGCCCAGGCGGTCGATCCGCTCCTTGGAACGATTGACCTTTTCGATGGAGTACCAGCCCCCCTCCATCTGACGGACTTCACGCCGGATGACCTCGTCGCGGGTCGTGGTATTGCCGTAAATATTGACGTGCCGCACGTAGACGCGCCGCCCCGGATCAACCACAAAAGTGAAGGCCGCCGTGCGGTTTTCCTTGTTGATTTCGGGAGCGGCGTTGATATTGGCGAAGGAGTAGCCCTCGTTGGCCAGACGGTCTGAAATGGCCTTGCTGGAAGTGGTCACTTTCTCGCGCGAAAAAATATCGCCCGGCTTGAGCTTGACGAGTTTTTTCAGCTCCTCTTCAGGCACTACGAACTGCCCCGTCAGCTTGACGTCGGAGACCTTGTACTGCTCCCCCTCATTGATGTTGATGGTGATGTAGATGTCCTGTTTGTCGGGAGAGATGGAGACCTGGGTGGACTCCACGGCAAATTCCAGGTAGCCGCGGTCCTGGTAATAGGAACGCAGGGTTTCAAGGTCACCCGACAGTTTCTGCTTGGAGTACTGGTCGTTTTTGGTGTACCAGGAAAGCCAGTTGGGGCCATTGAGCTGCAGTTGCTCCAGAAGGTCCTTTTCCTTGAAGGCCTTGGCGCCGACGATATTGATTTCGCGAATGTGCGCCACCTCCCCTTCCACGATGTTGAAGGTCAGGGCCACACGGTTGCGGGGCATCGGCGTCACCGTGGTGGTGACCTGCGCTGAATATTTGCCCTTGCCCAGATACTGGCGCTTCAACTCTTTCTCGGCCTTGTCGAGCAGGGATTTGTCGTAAATGCGGGACTCCGCAATCCCGATGGACTTCAAGGCGTCCTTCAACTGGTCCTTGCTGAACGCCTTGGTTCCGTTGATATCAATGCGCGCGATGGAGGGGCGCTCCTGCACCACCACCACTAGGACATCCCCGTCGGATTCCAGCCGGACGTCGGCAAAAAAACCCGTGTCATAAAGGGACTTCACCGCCGCGGCCGCCTTTTCACTGGTCACGGTATCGCCCACCTTGAGCGGCAGGTAGCTGAAGATCGTCCCCGCCTCGATGCGCTGCGCGCCTTCAACCCGGATGTCCCGGATCGTGAAGGGGGAGAGGGCCCAGGCCGCCGTGCTTAACAGCACACAGCACATGGCAAGAAACGTGCGAATTGTCATGGACCCGATCAGTTGGTTAGCAGACGTTGAATATCGTTATAAAGTGCAAATCCCATCAGGGCGGTCAGAATCATCAGACCCACCCGTTGCGTCAGCGCCAGCGTACGATCGGAAACGGGGCTTCCCTTGATCAATTCGACAACATAATACATCAAATGCCCGCCATCCAATAAGGGTACCGGCAACAGATTGAGCGCTCCCAGACTGATACTGATCAATGCAATGAAGGTGAGGTAGGGGATGGCCCCCATGCGCGCCGTCTGCCCGGCATAGTCGGCGATCTGGATGGGCCCGCCCACATTTTTCCAGGAAGCCTCGCCCGCCACCATGGCTGCAAACGTCTTGAAGGTCAGCCGGATCACTTCCCAGGTCTTGCTGCCTGCATGCTGCAAGGCATCGAGCGGCCCCTCTCGCACCGTGGTCCAGTAACGCGCATTGAGTTCGGGCGTCAGGCGGGGCGACACGCCGATCTTGCCCACCACCTCGCCCCGCTCTCCCTGCTCGGCGTGCGGGGTGATCGTGATCGTTTGGGGGGCGCCATGGCGCTCGAGGGTCATCACCAACGGACGGTTTGCGCTGGCCCGGATGATTTTCACCAGTGCCTGCCAGGAGGCCAGCGGCTGCCCGTCAACGGCCACGATCCGGTCGCCCGTCTGCAGCCCCGCATGCCCCGCCGGGCTGTCCGGGAGCACCCGGCCCGCTTCGGGAGGAATGGGGAAATCCCAGGGCCTGAGCCCGATCTGGTCGAGCAGGTCGGCATCGCGCTGCGCCGGCGCCAATTCGGACAGGTCGAGCCCATGCAAGGCAATATGGCCAGCGTCGTCGCGCGTCTCCAGCTCGAGGCGTCCCCGCTCGAGCGCCTGGTCAATCAGGAGCAACTGCACCTCATTCCAGGTTTCTACGGGCTGCGATCCCACGCGCGTGATGCGTTCGCCCGCCTGGAATCCCGCACTGGCTGCCAGGGTACCCTGGGGAGGGGCATCCACGTAGGGGACGAGTCCAGGAATGCCATACAGGTAGAGGCCCCAGTAAATCAGAAAGGCCAGGATGAAATTGGCCAGGGGGCCTGCCAGCACGATGGCAAAGCGACGCGGCAGGGACTGGCGGTTGAAGGCGCGCGGTGCCTCCTCTGGCAAGACCGGCCCTTCACGCTCATCGAGCATGCGCACATAGCCTCCGAACGGGAAGGCCCCGATCACCCATTCAGTTTGATCCGGTCCGCGCCGGGACAGCCACAACGGTTTTCCAAAGCCGATGGAAAAACGCAGCACCTTGACGCCCACGCGGCGTGCCACCCAATAGTGCCCCCACTCGTGCACGAGGATAAGCAGCAAGAGTGCGCCCAGAAAGGCCAGGATGGTTTGCATGCCGCTTCCGATCAGCGCCATTTCAAAACGCCTGCTTCACGATCAGCGCAGCCGCACTGGCGCGACCTCTCGCATCGGCTTCCAGCACGTCCTCGAGCGTAGCGACCCGCCCGGAGGGAAGCGCGTCCATGACGTTCCCGATCAGCCCCGGAATCTGGTCAAAACGCATCCGTCGCTCCAGAAAAGCAGCCACGGCCACTTCGTTGGCGGCGTTCAAAATCGCCGGCGCCGTACCGCCGGTCCGGATGGCCCGATAAGCCAGGGACACCGCAGGAAAGCGTTGCAGGTCGAGGGCCTGAAAATGCAGCGCACCCACAGCGGCCAGATCGAGTGCTGCCACCCCCGAGGCAATGCGTTCGGGGAAGGCCAGCGCATGGGCAATTGGCGTACGCATGTCGGGGCACCCCAACTGCGCAATGACCGAGCCATCCACGTACGCCACCATGGAGTGAATGATGCTCTCGGGGTGGATCACGATGTCCACCTGCTCGGGGCTGGCCTCGAACAGCCAGCAGGCCTCGATCAGTTCGAGCCCCTTGTTCATCATGGTGGCCGAGTCCACGGAAATTTTGCGCCCCATCACCCAGTTGGGGTGCTTGCACGCTTCCTCGGGGGTGACCTGGGCAAGCTCGGACAGGGGGCGCCGCAAAAAGGGTCCTCCGGAAGCCGTCAGGGTGATGCGGCTGACTCCGGCAGCCGAGAGCCCCGGGGCCGCGTGGTGCGGAAGCGACTGGAATACCGCGTTATGTTCGCTGTCCACCGGCAGCAGGACTGCGCCGCTTGCGCGCACGGCATCCATCAGCAGCGCTCCGGACATCACCAGGGCTTCCTTGTTGGCCAGCAAAACGCGTTTGCCTGCCCGCGCGGCGGCCAGGGTGGGCGCCAGGCCCGCGGCGCCGACGATGGCCGCCATGACGATGGCGGTTTCGGGGGCGGACGCCACCTGGCACAGGGCTTCGGGACCGTGCAGGATCTCGGTGCCACTGCGGGTACCCGCCACATCCAGAAGTGCACGCAGCCGGTCCGCATCGGCGGCATCGGCCACCACGGCAAAACGTGGCGCAAACCGCAGGCATTGCTGGGCCAGCTTTTCCACGTTGCGGTGGGCTGTCAACGCAAAGATGCGATAGCGCCCGGGATGCAGTGCCACCACTTCGAGGGTGTTGCACCCGATAGTGCCCGTGGCTCCCAGCAGCGTCAGGAATTGCGGGGCCATCATCCCTTCTCCAGCACCAGCAGCGCCACCAGGGGCAAGGTGGCCGTCAATGCGTCAATGCGATCGAGAACGCCGCCATGGCCGGGCAGAATCGTGCCGCTGTCCTTCACGCCGGCGCAGCGCTTGATCCAGGATTCGAACAGGTCGCCCTCGATGCCCAACGCCGTCATGACCAGCAGCAGCGGAATCCAGCCAGCCTGAAGCGTGAGAATGATCTGCCCTGCCGCGCCGCGGTCTGGCGAGGCCCACTGCCCCAACAATACGGCATAGCCCAGCACCGCGACGACGGCGCCTGCAACCCCTTCCCAGGTTTTTCCGGGACTGATGGCCGGCGCCAGTTTGCGCCGCCCAAAGGCGCGCCCGGAAAAATAGGCCGCCGTATCCGATAGCCAGAGGACGGCCATGAACATGAGCAGCGTCCAGGGCCCCGTCGCGCGCAGGCTGACCAGTGCAAACCCCGTCGGCAGGATCACCACCCATCCCGTCAGCGCCAGCAAGGCAGGGCTTGCAACCCGCCACTGACGCGCAAGCCAGAGCGGCGCCACGGCACCCCAGAACAGGATGGAGGCGGCATAGAGCACCTTCAGGACGGCCGCCGAATCCTGCGCGGAGACCCAGGACACGAGGCCGGCCAGCACGGCCGTCACGAGGACATAAAACACGCGGGAAACGCCTGGAAACCTGGCCAGCCCCGCCCATTCCCAACTGGCCACCAGGGCTGCCGCAAGCACGGCCGCTTGCCAGGCGAGGGCAGATACCCTGAACAGGACGAGCCCCAGCAAAACCAACAGGACCAGTGCCGTCAGGAGTCTGGCGCGCAACATTGTTCGCTGGTCCGCCCGAAACGGCGCTCGCGCTGCTGGTAGGAGTGGATAGCCTCATTCAGGCTTTCCGCATTGAAATCAGGCCACAGGGTTTCGGTGAAATACAGTTCGGTATAGGCCAACTGCCAGAGCAGGAAGTTGCTGATGCGTTGCTCCCCGCCGGTACGGATGAAAAGATCGGGCTCGGGAGCCTCCCCCATGGACAGAAACGGCGTCAGGTCTGACTCCGTGATTTCGCCTGCGGCCTTTTCGGGATGGGCGCGCAGCAAGGCGTTCATGGCTTGCAGGATGTCCCAGCGGCCGCCGTAGTTGACGGCAACGGTCAAGGTCAGGCCGGTGTTGTCGCTGGTCAGGGCGTGGGCCTCGGTAATCAGGGTTTCAAGGCGCGCACCCAGGCGTGTCAGGTCACCGATGATGCGGACCCGGATGTTGGCCCGGTGAAGGCGGGAGATTTCGTTTTCGAGGTTGCTGATGAACAGCTGCATCAGCATGGACACCTCGTCGGCGGGGCGGCGCCAGTTTTCGCTGCTGAAGGCGAACAGGGTAAGGTATTCCACGCCCAGGCGCGTCGCACTCTCCACCAGGGTACGTACGGCTTCGCTGCCGCGTCGGTGACCTGCAATGCGCGGCAGCAGTCGCTGTCGCGCCCAGCGACCGTTGCCGTCCATGATCAGGGCAATGTGCCGGGGAATTTTTCCCGCCTCGGGGATATCGAGTGTTGAGCTTTGTGCGCGCGCCATGCCGGCCTCCCCAGCAAGTTTTCCAGGGGGGACTAAACAGCCATCAGCTCGGCTTCCTTGACGGAAAGCAGCTTGTCGATCTCGCTCACATGACGGTCCGTCAGCTTCTGGATGTCGTCCTGGGCACGACGCTCTTCGTCTTCAGAAATGGACTTGGCCTTTTGCAATTCTTTCAAATGGGCCAACGCATCGCGCCGGATGTTGCGCACGGCCACGCGGGCGTTTTCGGCTTCGGCCTTGACGACCTTGGTCAGGTCGCGGCGGCGCTCTTCAGTGAGGGACGGCATCGGCACCCGGATCAGGTCGCCTTGGGCTGAGGGATTGAGCCCCAGGTCGGCATCACGAATCGCTTTTTCGATGGCAGCAACCATTTTCTTTTCGTAGGGGGACACGCCGATGGTCCGGGCGTCAATGAGGTTGATGCCGGCCACCTGATTGATCTGGGTCGGGGTGCCGTAATAGTCCACCCGCACATGATCCAGCAGACCGGCGTGAGCACGGCCGGTACGGACCTTGCCGAGGTCTGTCTTGAGCGTCTCGACGGATTTCTGCATTTTTTGTTCAGCAGATTTCTTGACATCGGCAATCATGGCATTCTCCAGGCAGCTTAATTCGTGACAAACGTGCCTTCAGCTTCGCCCATCACCACGCGCTTCAGGGCGCCGGGCTTGAAGATGCTGAACACGCAGATAGGAAGGTTCTGGTCGCGGCACAGCGTCAGCGCGGTCGCGTCCATGACCTTGAGATTGTTGATGATGGCCTCTTCGAAAGTGAGCCGTTCATAGCGCCGGGCCTGGGGATCCTTGAGCGGGTCCGCCGTATAGATGCCATCCACTTTCGTGCCCTTCAGCACCACCTCTGCACTCATTTCGACGCCGCGCAAGGCGGCTGCAGTGTCGGTGGTAAAGAACGGGTTGCCTGTCCCGGCAGCAAAGATGACCACTTTGCCTTCTTCCAGATACCGCAGTGCCTTGCCCCGGATGTAGGGCTCGGCCACCTGTTCCAGGTTGAGCGCCGACTGGACGCGGCTGACCACCCCCACCCGTCGCATGGCATCCTGCAACGCCAGCGCGTTCATGACAGTCGCCAGCATGCCCATGTAATCCGCGGTAGCCCGATCAATGCCTTCAGCACCGAGCGCCACCCCGCGGAAAATGTTGCCGCCGCCGATCACCACGCCCACCTGCACGCCAATCTGGATCACCGCAGCCACCTCGGCCACGATGCGGTCGATGGTGGTGCGATTGATGCCGTAGGCGTCGTCGCCCATCAGGGCTTCGCCCGACAACTTGAGGAGAACACGCTGATAGGCAGGTTTCATGACGAAGCCTCAGGCCCCTGCCGCCGCACCTGCAGCGGCAGCCACTTCCGCCGCAAAGTCCTCGCTCTTCTTCTCGATCCCTTCGCCAACGATGAACATGCTAAAGCCGTTCACCCGGGCGCCGCGGGCGGCCAGAAGCTTTTCGACCGTCTGGTCGGGATCCTTGACGAAGGGCTGCCCCAGCAGGGTGACTTCAGCCAGATACTTGACCATGCGTCCGTCCACCATGCGCGCGATGATGTCCGCAGGCTTGCCGGACTCGGCGGCCTGGGCCGTGTAGATTTCCCGTTCCTTGGCCAACAGCTCGGCAGGAACGTTTTCCTTCGACACGCAAATGGGCTTGCTGGCAGCAATATGCATGGCGATGTCGCGCCCCAGCGCATCGTCGCCACCCACGAGATCCACCATCACGCCAATGCGGGCACCGTGCAGGTACTGGGCAAGGCGTCCAGCCGCATCGAAACGGACAAAACGGCGCACCGTCATGTTCTCGCCCAGCTTCATGACCAGCGCCTTGCGCACGGCCTCCAGCGTACCGCCTTCCGGCAGGGCACCGTTGACCAGGGCGTCCACGTCGCCCGGTGACTGACGGGCCACCTGCTCTGCAACCTGGCGCGCAAAAGCGACGAAGTCCTCGTTCTTGGCAACGAAGTCGGTTTCGCAGTTGACTTCCACCAGCGCACCCACCTTGCCATCGGCCGAAACATATGTCGCGACAACGCCTTCAGCCGCAATACGTCCGGCAGCCTTGCTGGCTTTGGCGCCACTGCGAATGCGCAGGAGATCTTCGGCAGCTTTCAGATCGCCCTGGGCTTCCGTCAGCGCCTTTTTGCATTCCATCATGCCAAGCCCGGTAAGCTCGCGCAGTTCCTTGACCATTGCTGCGGTAATTTCCGCCATTTCAGTACTCCACTATGCACTGCAGCAAGGCTGCAGGATTCAAAAGTTATTCAGCAGCCTTGTCTTCTTCCACTTCGACAAACTCTTCCGTCGCAGCGATCTCCGAGAGGGACTGAGCGCGACCTTCCAGGATGGCGTCTGCCACGCCGCGGGCGTACAGCCGGATGGCGCGCGTCGAGTCGTCGTTGCCAGGAATGACGTAATCAATGCCTTCGATGGAGTTGTTGGTGTCCACCACCCCGATGATGGGAATGCCCAGCTTGCGCGCTTCGACGATGGCGTTTTTCTGGTAGCCGACGTCAATGACAAACATGGCATCGGGAATGCCGTTCATGTCCTTGATGCCCCCCAAACTGCGTTCGAGCTTTTCGAGTTCGCGCTGGTAGTCGAGGGCTTCCTTCTTGGAGAGCTTTTCCATGGAGCCGTCGGCGGTCATGGTGGCGAGGTCGTTGAGGCGCTTGATGGACTGCTTGACCGTCTTGAAGTTGGTCAGCATGCCCCCCAGCCAGCGGTGATCCACAAAGGGCGCACCGGCGCGCTGCGCTTCTTCGCGCACGATTTCGCGGGCCTGACGCTTGGTGCCCACAAACAGCACGTTGCCCTTGTTAGCCGAAAGCTGGCGCACAAACTTCATCGCCTCCTGATACATCGGGAGGGTCTTTTCCAGGTTGATGATGTGAATCTTGTTGCGATGGCCGAAAATGAAGGGGGCCATCTTGGGGTTCCAGTAACGGGTCTGGTGGCCGAAGTGAACTCCGGCTTCAAGCATTTGCCGCATGGTCACGGACATGGTTGACTCCTTTTAAGGGTTGAGCCTCCACCGGTCGATAACACCCGCCTCAAGGCGGGCACCCTGGTTTTTCCAGACCGGTGTGCGTATTTGCGGTGTTGCCACCGCACCAAATCGGGGCCGATGATGCCGGCCCGATAAAGCCGCGTATTCTAGCATTTTTGGACAGTTACGTACAAGGGCGCCTGGGCGGGGTGCTATAATTCCGGGAAAGTTCAACCACCTTGTGCCGCAAGCCCACACCACCCATCCATGTCCATTACCCTCAAAACACCGGATGAAATCCAGCATATGCGCGTGGCCTGCCGCCTCGCCGCCGAAGTTCTGGACTTCATTACCCCCTACGTCAAGGTGGGGGTTACCACCGGCGAGCTCAATACCCTGTGCCACGACTACATGGTGAACGTGCAGCACACCATCCCGGCCCCGCTGCACTACTGTCCACCCGGCCACACGCCCTATCCCAGCTCGATTTGCACCTCGGTCAACCACCAGGTCTGCCATGGTATTCCCGGTTCGAAAGTGCTGAAGAACGGCGACATCGTCAACATTGACATCACGGTCATCAAGGATGGCTTTCATGGGGACACCAGCCGCATGTTCTGCGTGGGCGAACCCAGCAAGCAGGCCCAGCGGCTCTGCGCCATCACTTATGAGGCCATGTGGCTGGGCATTCGCACCGTGCACCCCGACCATCACCTGGGGGATATCGGGCATGCCATCCAGACCTTTGCAGAAAACGCCGGCTACAGCGTGGTGCGGGAATTTTGCGGGCACGGCATCGGCCGCAAGTTCCATGAAGACCCCCAGATCCTGCATTACGGCCGCAAGGGCACCGGCGCCAGGATGCGTCCGGGCATGATCTTTACCATCGAGCCCATGATCAACGCCGGAAAGCGCGACATCCGGCAAATGGCCGATGGCTGGACCATCGTCACTGCAGACCATAGCCTGTCCGCCCAGTGGGAGCACACCGTCCTGGTCACAGACGACGGTTTTGAGGTGCTGACCCTGTCCGACGGCGCCCCGCCGCCACCGTGAGCCCGCCGGACGCCAAGCCCCTCAGGCAGGAGCTGGGCGAAACGCGTGAAGCGTTAAAACAAGCCTACCTGCAATCGCCCCACCCTGCGCGTCTGTTGTCCGGCTGGAGCCGGACAGTGGACGGCGTGCTGGCGCGCCTGTGGGAAAACACCGGCTTCAATTCACGCGCCGCGCTTGCCGCTGTGGGCGGCTACGGGCGCGGCGAGCTCTATCCGTACTCCGACATCGACCTGCTGCTCTTGCTTCCCGAAGCGCCCGATGCCGACACCACCGAAAAGATCGAGCAACTGGTGGGACTGTTGTGGGACATCGGCCTCGAAGTCGGCCACAGCGTCCGTACCCAGGACGAATGCCTGCTCGTGGCCTTGCAGGACCTCACCATCGCGACCACCCTGTCCGACGTGCGCTACCTGGCCGGCAACCCTGGCGCCATCGCGCGCCTGCGCATCGCCCTGCGTCAGGCCCTGGATCTGCCCGCTTTCGTTGCCGGAAAAATCGGTGAGCAACGCGCGCGCCACCTCAAGCACAATGACACCGCCTTCAACCTGGAACCCAACATCAAGGAAAGTCCGGGCGGATTGCGCGACCTGCATTCCGTAATGTGGCTGGCCTGGGGCACCGGACTCGATGCCAACTGGGCCACGCTGGCCCACGAAGGGCTGATCACCCTGCGCGAGGTGCAGCAGGCCCGCAAGCAGCAACGGTTTTTGCAGGACCTGCGCATCCGCCTGCACTACCTTGCCGGACGCCGCGAAGACCGGCTGCTGTTCGATTACCAGACCCCGCTTGCGCAGCAGTTGGGGTATCAGGACCATGGGCACCGGCGCGCCAGCGAAGTGATGATGCAGACCTACTACAAGACGGCCAAATCCGTCCTGCTGCTCAACACCATCCTGATCGAACAGCTCAATACCCTCGTCCATCCCGAAGTTCCGCAGGATATCGAACCCCTGGAAGGGCCTTTCGTCCGCCACGGCGACCTGCTGGGCACGACGCCGGAAGACCTGTTCGATCACGAGCCCGACCAGATCCTGGAAGGTTTTCTGATGCTGCAGCGCCATCCGCACCTGCGCGGATTCACGCCGTCCGCCCTGCGCGCCGTATGGCGCGGCAAGAACCACATCAATGCCGCCTTTCGCGCCAACCCGGACAACCAGCAGCGTTTCATGGAGATCCTGCGCCAGCCCCTGCGCACCGCGGATGTCCTACGGCGCATGAACTACTATGACATCCTGGGCCGCTACATCCCGGTGTTTGGCCGCATCGTGGGACAAATGCAGCACGACCTGTTTCACGTCTATACGGTGGACGAACACATCCTGCGGGTCCTGCGCAACATCCGGCGTTTTGCCATCCCCCAGTACGATCACGAATTTCCCTTCTGTTCCATGCTGATGCGCCAGTTCGACCGGGTGGACCTGCTCTACCTGGCCGCGCTGTTTCATGACATCGCCAAGGGGCGCGGCGGCGACCATTCCGTGCTGGGACGCTCGGATGCGCGCTATTTTTGCCGGCGCCACGGCCTCTCCCGCGCCGACAGCGCTTTCGTCGCCTGGCTCGTGGAACAGCATCTGCAGATGTCGTCCGCGGCACAAAAACAGGATCTGTCCGACCCTGAGGTCATCCGTCGCTTTGCCGAACGGGTGGGAGACCAGCGTCACCTGACGGCGCTCTATCTCCTCACCGTGGCCGACGTACGCGGCACCAGCCCCAAGGTCTGGAACGCCTGGAAGGGCAAGCTGCTGGAAGATCTGTACCGTGCCACGCAACGCTATCTGGCAGGCTCGGGGGCAGACGTGGATACGGTGATTGCCGAAAAGCGCCAGGACGCGCTGCGCATCCTGCGCCAGTACGGCTTTACCAACGCCGCCGACATCCACCTGTGGAAAACCCTCGACCCCACCTATTTCCAGCGCCACGATTCGCAGGACATTGCCTGGCACGCCCGCAGCCTGCACAGCCGGGTGGGCTCGGCCGAACCCGTGGTCCGCGCGCGTCTGTCGCTGGTGGGGGAAGGTCTGCAGATCCTGATCTACTCACCCGACCAGGAAGCCCTGTTTGCACGCATCTGCGGATATTTTGACAGCATTGGCTACAGCATCATGGAAGCCCGCATTCACACCACCCTGGACGGACATGCACTGGATACGTTCCAGGTCATGCCACGCAGTGCGGAGTCGGAACATTACCGGAACACCCTGAAGCGCATCGAGACCGATTTGCAGCATCTCCTCAAAACCCAGGCCGCCCTCGCAGCACCCCAGAAAGGCCGCCTGTCACGCCACCTGCGCCACTTCCCGATTCCGGTCATGGTGCATCTGGGCGAACCGGAACGCGATGCCATCCGCCCCATGACCATTGTGGCCGGCGATCGCCCCGGCCTGCTGTATCGCATCTCGCGCGTGCTGGTCCAGCATGGTATCAACCTCCACGATGCCCGCATCAACACGCTGGGCGAACGTGCCGAGGACACCTTCATGATTTCGGGAGCAGCCGTGGAATCCGCAGCCGGCAAGGAACAACTGCGCCAGGAGTTGCTGGCCGAGCTCGCGGAGTAGCGCCGCGCAGACGCGTCGGCGTTATTCGCTTTCGGGTACGCCGACCAACCCCGGAAACAGCACGTCGGTAAACCCGAACCGGCTGAAATCCTCGATCCGCATCGGGTAGAGGATACCCATCAGGTGGTCGCACTCATGCTGGACGACGCGGGCATGAAACCCCGTCACGCTGCGATCGATGGGTTGCCCCTTTTCGTCGAATCCCCGGTAGCGCAGGCGGGTGTAGCGAGGCACGACCCCGCGAAACCCCGGCACCGACAGACACCCCTCCCATCCGTCTTCCTGTTCATCGTCCAGCGGCGTCAGTTCCGGATTGATCAGGACTGTCTGGGGCACCTGCTCCGCATCGGGGTACCGGGGGTTATGCGCCACGCCAAAAATGACCACCTGCAGGCTCACGCCGATCTGCGGCGCAGCCAGGCCCGCACCATCCAGATGCGCCATGGTGTCGCGCATGTCCGCGAGGAGCGCGTGCAACTCGGGCGTATCGAAACGCGTGACGGGCTGAGCCTCCTGCAGCAGCAGGGGATGGCCCATGCGCAGGACTTCCTTAACGGCCATGCTGCAGCAACCCTGTGTGTGCGAGCCATTCGCGAAATTCCGGACCCGCCTCGGCGTGCCGGATACCGTAGGCCACGGTGGCTTTGAGGTACCCCAATTTGCTGCCGCAATCGTAGCGAACGCCTTCGAACGGCAGGGCCAGTACGGTCTCCTGCTTGAGCAAACCGGCAATGCCGTCCGTCAACTGGATCTCGCCGCCTGCCCCCGGACGAACGCTGCGCAGCTGGTCGAAAATTGCAGGCGTGAGCAGATAACGTCCCACCACCCCCAGGTTGGAAGGCGCTTCCTCGGGGCCGGGCTTCTCGACGATGCCGACGATTTTATGGATGGGTCCCGGGCCGTGTTCCGTCTCGACGATGCCATACTGGCGCGTCTGCTCGGGCGGCACCTGCTGCACCCCCAGCACCGAAGCCCCCGTGGCCGCATGCAACTGGACCATTTGCTGCAGCACCGGCACTTCGGCATCGACCAGGTCATCTGCCAGCACCACGGCAAACGGTTCATCGCCCACCAGGGGTGCCGCACAGAGAATGGCGTGCCCCAACCCCAGGGCTTCGGCCTGGCGCACGTAGGCACAGCTGATGCCAGGCGGCAACATGTTGCGCACCTGCTCCAGCAACTTTGTCTTGCCGCGCTGCTCCAGTTCGACTTCCAGTTCGTAGGCCTTGTCGAAATGGTCCTCGATGGCCCGCTTGCCACGCCCCGTCACAAAGATCAGTTCGGTGATCCCGGCGGCGATGGCTTCCTCTGCCGCGTACTGGATGAGCGGTTTGTCCACGATGGGCAACATTTCCTTGGGGCTCGCCTTGGTTGCAGGCAAAAAGCGGCTGCCCATCCCTGCCACGGGAAATACGGCTTTCTTGATCGGTTTCATTGCGATGAGGTTTCCTGATTCAACAGTGACAACAATTGCGCTTCGTCCAGGACCGGGACGCCCAAAGCGCGCGCCTGCTCCAGCTTTCCGCCGGCATCCTCTCCGGCCACCACGTAGTGAGTCCGTTTCGAAACGCTGCCGGCCACTTTTCCACCGGCATTCTCGATTCTAACGCGCGCCTCGGTGCGGCTCAAATGCGGCAGTGTGCCTGTCAGCACCAGCGTCAGGCCTGCCAGAGGCTGGGCCCGGCCAGAGGGTTCCGGGGCCGCCTGGGGCCAATGGATACCCTGCTGCTGCAAGCGCGCGATGATTTCGCGGTTGTGCGGCTCAGCAAGAAAATCGTGAATGGATTGCGCCACCACGGGCCCGACCTCGGGAACCGCCTGCAATGCCTCGAGGGAAGCGTCGAGCAACGGCGGCAAATCGCCAAAGTGGCGCGCCAGGTCGCGCGCCGTGGTTTCCCCCACGTTGCGGATGCCGAGCGCAAAAATGAACCGGGCCAAGGTGGTCTCCTTGCTGTGCACGATGGCCGCAAGCAGGTTCTGGGCGGATTTCATGCCCATGCGCGGCAGCTGGGCGAGCTTGTCCACGTCGAGGGCATACAGGTCCGGCGCGGCATGCACCCACCCACCCTCCACCAACTGGTCCACCAGTTTCTCCCCCAACCCGTCAATGTCCATGGCCCGCCGCTGGGCAAAATGCAGGAGCGCCTGCTTGCGCTGCGCGGGGCAGAACAGCCCGCCGCTGCAACGGCTGATCGCTTCGTCGGAGGCCCGCGTGACCGCACTGCCGCACACGGGACAGTGGGTGGGCATCACAAACGCGCGCGCATCGTTTGGCCGTTGCGCCAGCACCACTGCAACCACTTCCGGAATGACGTCACCCGCCCGCCGAACCCAGACCTGGTCCCCGATGCGAATGTCCTTGCGCCGGATCTCGTCCTCGTTGTGCAGCGTGGCATTGGTCACCGTCACGCCGCCCACGAATACCGGTTTCAGGCGTGCCACGGGCGTCAGTGCGCCGGTGCGCCCCACCTGGACGTCAATATCCTCGATTTCGGTCAGCGCTTCTTCCGCCGGAAATTTATGGGCCAGGGCAAAGCGGGGGGCGCGCGACACGAAGCCCAGTTCCTCCTGGTATCGAAAGGCATTCACCTTGTAGACCACCCCGTCGATGTCGTAGCGCAGATCAGCGCGTTGCCGGCCAATGCGATCGAAGTACTGGAGCAGCCCCGTGGCACCGCGAACGATCGCGCGCTCCGGGGCCACCGGAAAATGGAGTTCGGCCAGACGGTCCATCAGGAGGCCCTGGGTCGGGGGCAGATCAAAGCCCCGGGTCTCGCCCACGCCATAGGAAAAAAATGACAGGGGACGCTGTGCAGTCAGCGCGGGATCCAGTTGACGCAACGCTCCGGCCGCGGCGTTGCGCGGGTTGACGAAGGCCTTCTCGCCGCGAGCCGCCTGGGCCGCATTGAGCGCTGCAAAATCCCGCTTCAGCATCAGCACCTCGCCACGAACTTCCAGCACCTGCGGCGGTTTGGGCACCGGCAACCGCAATGGAATGGCGCGAATGGTTCGCAGATTGGCCGTCACATCCTCGCCCGTCTCGCCGTCGCCGCGGGTGCTCCCCTCCACCAGGAGGCCCTCGCGGTAGAGCAGGCTCACGGCCAATCCGTCGAACTTGGGTTCGCAGGCGTAATCCACCTCGTCCTGCCCCAGGCCCTCGCGCACGCGACGATCGAAATTGAGGACGTCGGCCTCCGAGAAACCGTTGTTGAGGCTCAGCATGGGCACCCCGTGCGCCACTTCCCGAAACCCGTCGCGTGGCGCGGCACCCACGCGCAGCGTGGGGGAATCCGGCGTCATCAGATCAGGATGCGACGCCTCCAGCTGCTGTAACTCGCGAAACAGACTGTCGTACTGCGCATCGGGAATGGTCGGCGCATCCAGGACATAGTACTGGTAGTTATACAGGGCGAGCGCTTCGCGCAACGCCTGGGCGCGCGCCGCAAGATCGGGCATGGTCAGTGGGAAAACAGTCGCTGCGCCAACGCACTCCCGGCGGGAACGCCCTGCGCGTCCATTTGCTGCAGAATTCCCGTGAGCTGCTTTTCGATGGCGGCCAGTTGGCGGGTGCCGAGGAGCGCGTTATTGTCGTCCACGACCTGCCCGTAAAGGGTGCCCGCAAGCCGTCCCGCCATGGCGTACATGTCGCGCAATGCCGCAAGGCCATCGCCCACGCGAGGCACGTCCAGCAGGAATGTCACGCCTGAAACCGGTGAAGGATCGACTTCTATGTCCAGAAAGGGCAGGGAATCCCGATGGGCCAGCGTAAAGCGGTCGCGTTGCCGGACATCCCGGGCATGGAATACCCCGTCTTCTCCAAGCTGCAGCCCCTCGGCCTCTGCGACGCTGCGCACGCGCTGCATGCTGGGCTCGCTTCCTTCCGTAAACATGACGTTCACGCCAATCAGCACGTCCACCCGGGCACAAAAGCGATCCAGCGCATCTGCTGCCGTCAGCGCCGTGGCCAGGTCGCCCGATTCGGCGTCCAGTCCCAGATGCTGCGCCAGGGCACGCATTTCGTCCGCAAACAGCGTCAAGCGCGTCTCGTTGACGGGACCGCTGCGGCTGGACAACTGCAACATGGCCGCAAATGCGTCAAACCGGTGTTCCGAAGGGCCCGCGATGGCAAACCATCGGCCACTTGCGTTTTCCAGGCCTGCCCAGCGAATGTTGCGCGTCGTGACCGTACTGGCAATCAGCCCCTGCCAAAGATCGGCCGTACTGACGGGATGGGTGCCACGCAACGTCACAGCAAACTCCAGGGCGGGGTCTGCAGCAGCGCTTTCGGAAAGACCGGCCAGCCCCGTTGGGGCGTTCTCCAGGACGGGCTCGCTGCGCGCCGGCACGGCTGCTTCGCCCTCCAGCAGCACATCCGTGCCGCTTTCAGGGAGGACCTGTTCGGCCATGCGTCGGTATCGGTACTCCTGGACCCGGCTGAACACGAAAATCCCCGCAATCAGCACCGCTCCCAGCGCAGCCAAACCGGTTTGCAAGTCACTCATCAACCCCTCTCTTTGGCATCCCTGCGTCCTGGCCGGTTCAAGCAGCAGCGGTTTCGGTCAGACGCATGGCCTCTTCGATGTCCACCGCAACCATGCGGGATACGCCGGATTCGGCCATGGTGATGCCCACCAGCTGGTGGGCCATTTCCATGGCGATCTTGTTGTGCGTGATGAAAAGAAACTGGGTCTGCTCGGACATTTTCTGCACCAGCCGAACAAACCGCTCCGTATTGGCATCATCCAGCGGCGCATCCACTTCGTCCAGCAGGCAGAACGGCGCAGGATTGAGCTGGAATAGCGAAAACACCAGGGACAGCGCCGTCAACGCCTTCTCGCCGCCGGAAAGCAGATGGATGGACGTGGTCTTTTTACCGGGAGGTTGCGCGATGATCTGCACCCCGGCGTCCAGGATTTCCTCTCCGGTCAGTTCGATGCGCGCATGCCCGCCTCCGAACAAGCCGGGGAACAGGGTACTGAAGCTCGTGTTGACGCGATCGAAGGTTTCCTTCAGCTGTTCGCGGGTTTCGCGATCGATCTTGCGCATGGCGCTTTCAAGCGTCTCCACGGCAGCCATCAGGTCGGCCACCTGGGCATCCAGCCAGGTCTTGCGCTGACGCGCCGTTTCAAGCTCGGCCAGTGCGGCCAGGTTGACGGCACCCAGCGCTTCGATACGCTGGGTGAGGCTTGCGATCTCGGTCTGCAGGGTGGTGCTGCGCACGCCCTTTTCCAGCATCTCGGCAAGCTCGGCTTCGTTGGCCTTGTTGGCCAGCAGGCTTTCCTCGGCACGCTCCAGGTTGAGCCGCGCTTCCTGCTCCCTGAGGCCCAGCTCGTTGAGGCGGGTGCGCAGGGGCTCCTGACGCTGTTGCGCGGCCAGACGCTGCTCTTCCAGTTCACGCAACGCTGCTGCCAGCGCATCAAGCGCGACACGTGCGCCGCTCAACTGCTGTTCGCAGGTTGCGCGCCGCCCCAGGGCACCCTGGAGCGATTCGTTCAGGGGGGCTTCCTGTGCCTGGGCCAGTTCCTGTTCCAGGATTTGCAGGCGGGGTTCGCGTTGCGACAGGCGCGCCTGTGCTGCACGTTGCGACGCCTCCAGATGGGTCATACGCTCGCGCGCCGACTTTTCAAGAAATCCGGCCTCCTGGGCGGCGCGCTCGGCGGATTGCAGGGCGCTGCGACGCGCATCGCGCGCCCGGTCTGCCTCGCGCCAGGACTGGTCGAGCAGGGCGAGCTCCTCCGTCGCGGCGCGAAACTCCTGCTCGGCGCCCGCCAGCAGCTGCTGATGGCTTTGCAGGCGCTCCTGCTCGGCCACAAGCTGGCGTTCCAGCTCGATCTGCTCCCCGGCCACCTGTCGGGCGCGCTGCTGGTGCCGTTCCAGCTGTCCCTGCAGGCGTGTGCGTTCCACTTCCAGCGCATGGCAGGCCGAGTCGGCTGCGCGCGCCTCATTCTCCGCTGCAGCCTGTGCGGCGCGGCTCGCCGCCAGGAAGGACTCGGCGGCTTCGCGCCGCGACTCCAGTACGGCCCCTTCGTGGCTGAGTTCGTCGAGTGTCTGTTGGTGGCCTTCGATTTCCCTGGCGCGCGACAGGGCCCCGTGAAACTCGCCCTGGGGCGCGAAGAACAGCACAGAGTGCCGTTCGATCAGGTGCCCATCGCGGGAAACCAGAACGACACCCGCCGGCAGGCGGTGGGCTTCTTCCAGTGCCGTGCCAAAATCCTCCACCACGTACACCCCTTGCAACCAGGCATCCAGTGCGGCTTCGCAGGCCGCGGCCCGGACAGTGACGAGGTCGCGCAGGGGCTGCGGCCGCGAAGCCAGGCCCGACAGATCGGGCGCCGCTGCAGCGGCAGGCGCGGACCCGGGCTGGAAAAGCGCGACCCCCGCCGGAATCTCGTCAGGCGCCCAGCGACTTACCTTGCTGTAGTCCTCGCTGCGGTATGCATTCAGGCGTGCGCCGAGCGTCGCTTCGATGGCCAGCTCCCATCCGGACGCCACCTGGATGCCGTGCCAGAACACCGGCAACCCTGACAGGCCGTGCTTTTTGATGAGCCCCTGCGAGCGCTCCTGGACGCCAAGACGCGACTGCATGGACTCCAGCGCCTTCAGCTCAGCCTCGATCCGCGCGCGTTCGCGCCGCAACGCCTCGGCCTGATTGCGCGCTTCGGTGAACGCTGCTTCACAGCGTGCAACGCGCACTGCCATGGCCTCTCGCGATGCGTGAAGGATGGCGCCGCGCACTTCCCGCTCGCGCAGCTGTCGTGCAATCAGCTCCAGGCGCGCCCCATCGGGAACGACCCATTGTGCCTCCTCCGCCGCCAGGCGGGCACGACGCTCGCGCAACTGTTCGAGCAGCCGCTCGGAGGCCGTACGCTCGGAACGCGCGCTGCTGATCCGGGCCTGGATTTGCGTTTCGTTGCGACGCGCCTGATCCAGGGCCTGTCGGCGCGTCTGGCTGAGCGTTTCGGCCGCCGGAAGCGCTTCCTGTTCCTGGCGCACCCGCGCGGTGCCCACCTGCACCAGTTCCAGGGCCCGGTCGAGCTCGCCCTGTAAATGGGCCAGGGATTCCTGGTCTGTCGCCAGACGCTGCCGGTCCTCGCTGATGTCCTGTTGCAGGCGCGTCATTTCGCCTTCCAGCCGTCGTCGCTCAACACGCAGGGCCTGCAGTTGATTCTCTGCCTGGGTGACTTCGGCATTGGCCTGGTACAACGCGCCCTGTGCCGCATTGAGTGCGTCGCTGGCAGCGTAATGCCCGCTGCGCTGCTCCTCGATCTGACGTTCGATGTCACGCAATCCGGCGATGGCCGCATCGAGTTCGATCTGGGTCTTTTCAATGTCCCGCAACGCCCGGTTGCGTCCCGCTTCAGCATCCCGCTTGCGCGTCAGCAACAACAGGTTTTGGGCGCGCGCCAGATCGTCCTGCAAGGCGCGCCATTGGCCTGCGACTTCCGCCTGCCCTTCCAGCTTTTCGATCTGCTGCGACAACTCGCGCAGAATGTCCTCGGTGCGCGTGAGATGCCCCCGGGTATCCTCCAGGCGCAATTCGGTTTCGCGGCGCCGGTCCTTGTAGCGGGAAATCCCCGCGGCCTCCTCGAGAAAGACGCGGATCTCTTCCGGCTTGGATTCGACGATGCGGGAGATCATGCCCTGTTCGATGATGGCGTAGGCGCGGGGCCCCAGCCCCGTGCCCATGAACATGTCCTGCACATCGCGACGACGCACATGCACGTTGTTGATGTAGTAGTTGGAGACACCGTCACGCGCCAGCACGCGGCGCACGGCGATTTCGGCATATTGGGACCACTGGCCGGGTGCCCGCCCGTCCGCGTTGTCGAACACCAGTTCGACGCTTGCGCGGCCTTGCGGCTTGCGGTCGGCTGTCCCGCCAAAAATCACGTCCTGCAGGGTTTCGCCGCGCAGGTGCCGGGCCTGGGATTCGCCCAGTACCCAGCGCACGGCATCAATGACATTGGACTTGCCGCAACCATTGGGCCCGACGACCCCGACAAGCTTTCCGGGAACGGGAATCTGCGTGGGTTCGGCAAAGGACTTGAAGCCAGCGAGCTTGATATGTTTGAGGTGCAATTGAGCGCCAATGGACAAAAAAAGTTTAGAATGAGAGGATTTTACCCGATATAGGACGACTCCCCAATGGCATCGCAACCCAGCCGAAACCTGGAGACTTTTCCCAATCCCAACCCCGGCCGCGACTACCTGATCCACATGGAGTTGCCGGAGTTTACCTGTCTTTGCCCAAAGACGGGGCAGCCTGATTTTGCCTGGCTGACGCTGGACTATATTCCCGAAGCGCTCAACGTGGAACTGAAAAGCCTGAAACTGTACCTGTGGTCCTTCCGTAACGATGGCGCCTTTCACGAAGCCGTGACCAACCAGATCCTGGATGACCTGGTGGCGGCCACAGCACCCCGCTTCATGCGCCTTCTGGCCCGCTGGAACGTGCGCGGCGGCATTTACACCCATGTCCTTGCCGAACATCGGGCTCCGGGCTGGAGCCCTGCCATGCCGCTGCCGCCACTCAATTTTGCTGCGGAATCGCCGCTCCGGCCCCTGATGCCATGAATCCCCGCCTCGAACGCCTCCAGCCCTACCCCTTCGAACGCCTGCGCGAATTGATGCAGGGGGTCGTTCCCAACCCTGCCCTGCGTCCGATTGCACTCTCCGTGGGAGAACCGCGTCACGCCACCCCCACGTTCATAAAGGAGGCGCTGACCCGCCATCTGTCGGGGCTGTCCCATTACCCGGCCACCCTGGGCAGCGACAGCCTGCGGGCCGCGCTGGCGCACTGGCTGCAGACCCGTTTTGCCCTGCCCTCGCTCGACCCCGCCACGGAAGTCCTGCCCACCCTGGGCAGTCGCGAAGCCCTGTTCTCCCTCACCCAGGTCCTGATGGACCCCGATCGTGCCGAAGCACGTGCCGTGTGCCCCAACCCGTTCTACCAGATCTACGAAGGGGCCACCCTGCTGGCAGGCGGCCAGCCCTGGTTCGTCAACGCCGATCCGGCGCGCGGGTTTTGCGTGGATTACAGCACCGTCCCCGAGACCGTATGGCAAAACACCCAGGTGGTCTTTACCTGCTCGCCGGGCAACCCCACCGGCCGCGTCATGACCCTGGAGGAATGGCGGACCCTGTTCGAGCTGTCGGATCGCTACGGGTTTGTCATCGTCAGCGACGAATGCTACTCCGAGATCTATCCCGACGAGTCCCGCCCGCCGCTGGGCTCGCTGCAAGCCGCAGCCTTGCTGGGACGCACGGGGTATCCGCGTCTCATCGCGATGGGCAGCCTGTCCAAACGCTCCAATGTGCCCGGCATGCGTTCGGCCTACGCGGCGGGCGACCGCACCCTGCTCAAACAGTTTGCGCTCTATCGCACCTACCATGGCAGCGCCATGAACCCGGCCGTCCAGGCGGCCAGCGAAGCGGCATGGCAGGATGAAACCCACGTGCAGGACAATCGCCGCCAGTATCGGGAAAAAATGGAGGCGTTCTACGCCCTGGTCCACCCCCACCTGCCGCTGGATCGCCCCGAAGCCGGATTTTACTACTGGGCACGCACCCCCATCGCGGACACCGAATTTGCCAGGGGCCTGATGCGCGACGCGCACGTCTCCGTCCTGCCCGGCAGCCTGCTGGCGCGCCACGCACACGGATCCAATCCGGGACAGGACCGGATACGCATCGCGCTGGTCGGCACCCTGGATGAAACCCTCGAAGCGGCCCATCGTCTGGTCGCATTCACCCACACCCTACAGGAACACGCTCATGTCCTCGCTACAAGCCCTGATTGAAGACGCCTTCGAAAATCGTGCCGCCCTCTCTCCCACCACCGCCCCCGCCGGGCTGCGCTCGGCCATCGATGAGGTGCTGGACGGCCTGGACGCCGGCCACTTGCGCGTGGCAGAAAAAATAAACGGCGAATGGGTCACCCACCAGTGGATCAAGAAGGCCGTATTGCTGTCCTTCCGCATGAAGGACAACGCCCGCGTGGACGGGGGCTTCACACAATACTGGGACAAGGTGGACAGCAAGTTTGCGCGCTACCAGAACAGTGATTTCGAAGCCGGCGGCTTCAGGGTCGTGCCTCCGGCCACGGCGCGCCGTGGCAGCTACATTGCGCGCAACGTGGTGCTGATGCCCTCCTATGTCAACATCGGCGCCTACGTGGACGAATCCACCATGGTGGACACCTGGGCCACCGTGGGGTCCTGCGCCCAGATCGGCAAGCACGTGCACCTCTCGGGGGGCGTGGGGATCGGCGGCGTGCTGGAGCCCGTACAGGCCAACCCCACCATCATCGAGGACAACTGCTTCATCGGAGCCCGCTCGGAGGTGGTGGAAGGCGTCATCGTGGGCGAGGGCTCAGTCATCTCCATGGGCGTTTATATCGGGCAGAGCACCAAGATCTATGACCGGGAAACCGGCACGGTCAGTTATGGCCGCATCCCTCCCGGCTCGGTGGTGGTCTCCGGCAACCTCCCGGCAGCCAACGGGCAATACAGCCTGTACTGTGCGGTCATCGTCAAGAAAGTGGATGCCAAGACCCGCGCCAAGACCAGCATCAACGACCTGCTGCGCGGTGACTGAAGACCATGTGTCTGATCGCCCTGGCGTGGCGGGTCCACCCTGCCTACACGCTCGCGCTGGTAGGCAATCGCGATGAATACCACGTTCGCCCCACCCTGCCCGCCGCATTCTGGCCGGACCACCCCGACGTGCTGGCCGGACGCGATCTCAAAGGCGGCGGCACCTGGCTTGGCGTAACCCGCCGGGGCCGTTTTGCCGCCATCACCAATTATCGCGACCCCTCCCAGTTCGAGCAGACGCGTCGCTCGCGCGGCGAACTCACGCAGGAATTCCTGCTTGGCGAGGCGTCTCCCAAGGCCTGGCTGGAAACGCTCAAGTCCCGCCTTTCCGACTACAACGACTTCAACTTGCTGGTAGGTGACGAGACCGAACTGTGCTGCCTGGAAAGCCGGACCGGCGCCATCATTCCGTTGCACTCCGGACTGTACGGACTCAGCAATCATTTGCTGGACACCCCCTGGCCCAAGGTCAGCGCGGCCAAGGACGGCCTCGCAGCCCTGCTGGACAGGACACCGCCGGCCCTGCCTCCCGCGGCCTCCGCCCCCGGGGACATGGCGCGCCTTGCAGGGCAAATGATGGGCCTGATGAGCGATGACACGCCTTATCCCGACGCCCTCCTGCCCGATACCGGCATTCCCCTGGCGCGCGAGCGCCTGATTTCTGCCGCCTTCATTCGCGACCCCGACTACGGCACCCGCAGCACGTCGGTGCTGTTGCGCCGCAGGGATGGCCTGACCTGGTTTGGGGAGCGTCGTTTCAATCCGGAAGGCAGCCCCACTGGCGAATGCGGCATAATGCCCACACCCCTGGAACCCATGGCATGACGAACCCGACCCTTGACCTCGCCTTGCAATTGATGCGCATCCCCTCCGTCACGCCCCAGGACGGCGGATGCCAGGCCTTGATCGCACAACGCCTTGCCCCCCTCGGGTTTGTCGCCCAGGAACTCGTATTCGGCGAGGTGCGCAACCTCTGGTTGCGCCGCGGGAGTCAAGCCCCCCTGGTGGTCTTTGCCGGCCATACGGACGTGGTGCCGCCAGGCCCGGAAGCCGGCTGGGACTCGCCGCCTTTTCAACCGGAGATCCGGGGCGGATGGCTTTACGGACGGGGAGCCGCCGACATGAAAACCTCGCTGGCCGCGTTCGTCACCGCCATCGAGGGGTTTTTGCGCGAACGGCCCGACGCGGGGGGGTCCATCGCCCTCCTGCTGACTTCCGACGAAGAGGGCCCCGCCGTGGACGGCACGGCACGCGTGGTGGAATGGTTGCGACAGCATGACCAGGTTCTGGACTATTGCATCGTCGGCGAACCCACCTCGGTCCACCGGCTGGGCGACACCGTCAAGAACGGCCGGCGAGGCTCGCTTTCGGGACGGCTCACCGTACGCGGCATCCAGGGCCATGTGGCTTACCCGCACCTGGCGCGCAACCCGATCCATCAAGCCGTCCCCGCGCTGGCAGAGCTTGCCGCGACCGCATGGGATGAAGCCAACGACGATTTTCCCGCCACCACGTTCCAGATCTCCAACCTGCAAAGCGGCACGGGGGCAGGCAACGTCATTCCCGGCGAATTGACAGCCTGGTTTAACTTCCGCTTTTCCACCGCCAGCACCGAAGCCTCCCTGCGCCAGCGCACGGAGGCCGTGTTGGCGCACCACGGGCTTGATTTCGACATCCAGTGGGATCTGGGCGCGCGTCCCTTCCTCACGCCGCGCGGCACCCTGGTGAATGCGGTCAGCGACGCAGTGCGCAGCGTGACCGGCCTGATGCCCGAGGTTTCCACCACTGGTGGCACCTCCGACGGCCGCTTCATCACTACCCTCTGCCCACAGGTGGTGGAACTGGGGCCCTGCAACGCCACCATCCACCAGCGCAATGAATGCATCGCGGTGGGCGACGTGGCGCCGCTCTCGGCCATTTACCAGAACATCCTGCAAAGACTCTTGCCCGCGGAACCTCGCCCATGACCCCCTGGAATCAGGCAGCCAAAACCTTGAATACCGTGCGCGATCTCATCCGTTTTGCGGTCACGCAATTTTCCGCAAGTCAGGCATATTTTGGCCACGGGTACCCCGGTCCATTGGAAGAAGCCAGCTATCTGGTGCTGCATGCCCTGGGGCTGCCCCACGACGAGCGCGCTCTGTGGCTGGACGCGCAGCTTCTTCCGGCGGAACGGCAAAGCGCGCTCAATCTCGTGCAGCGCCGCATCGACGAACGCATCCCCGCCGCCTACCTGACGCGCGAAGCGTGGCTCGGCCCCTTCCGCTTTTATGTGGACGAACGGGTGATCGTGCCGCGTTCTTTCATCGCGGACGCCCTCCACGAAGGGCTGGAGTCCTGGATCGACGATTTCGAGAGCCTGGATCGGGTGGCGGACATCTGTACGGGGGGAGGGTCGCTGGCCGTTCTGCTGGCCCTGAAATGCCCCAATGCCGGGGTGGACGCCGTGGACCTGTCCACCGACGCTCTTGCCGTTGCGGCAAAAAACGTGGCGGACTACGGTCTGGAAGACCGGGTACACCTGCATCGGGGCGACCTGTTTGAAGGGTTGCTTCCAGGCGCCTACGACCTCATCGTCTCCAATCCGCCTTATGTGGATGCGGCTGCCATGGCGGCCCTGCCTGCGGAATACCTCAAGGAGCCCCGGATGGCGCTGGAAAGCGGCGCGGATGGCCTCGATCACGTGCGCCGGCTTTTGGCCGACGCGCCAAAATTTCTCAAACCGGAAGGATTGCTGGTGGTGGAAGTGGGCCACCAGCGCGACGCGCTGGAAGACGCCTTCCCCCACCTGCCGCTGGTCTGGCTGGCGCTGCCCGCGGGAGACAGTTACGTTTTCGTAGTGCGGCGAGAAGATTTGGTCTGACGTTCCCCGCGGCGCTGCGGACTGCGCTGGGCCGTGGGCATGGGCTCCATGCCCACCCACTCCAGCATCTTGTTCACTTCAGCAGGCGCGACCTCGATAAACTGCCCGCGCTTGAGTCGCGGCGGCAGTTGCACGATGCCAAAACGCACCCGGATCAGCCGGCCCACCATCAGGTGCATCGCCTCGAACATGCGTCGCACCTCGCGGTTGCGCCCTTCCTTCAGGACCACCTGATACCAGTGGTTGGTGCCTTCGCCGCCGTTGTCGCGAATGCGCTCGAAATGGGCCGGGCCGTCCTCCAGGAGGATTTCCTTGCAGGCCTGGCGCTTCTGCTCTTCGGTGAGCTCGCCCACCACACGGACCGCGTATTCCCGCTCCATCTCGAAACGCGGGTGCGTCAGCCGGTTGGCCAGCTCGCCGCTGGTGGTGAAGATCAGGAGCCCGCTGGTGTTGAAATCCAGCCGTCCCACGCTGACCCATTTGGCGCCGCGCACGCGCGGCAGCGACTCGAATACCGACGCGCGCTTTTCCGGATCGTCGCGGCTGACGATTTCGCCTTCGGGCTTGTGATACAGCAACACCCGCGGGGCCATCTCGGCAAAGTTGAGGCGCACCTTGCGCCGCCCCACCGTAACCACATCCGCATCGCTGATGCGCGTGCCGATGGTGGCCACCTGGCCATTGACCCGCACCTCACCGCCGGCGATCAGGGCTTCCATGTCGCGCCGCGAGCCCAGGCCGGACTGGGCAAGTACTTTATGCAGTTTCTGTGTCGGTAATGTCATCGGTCAGCAGCTTCAGGGGGGGGAGTTCCTGCAACGAACGCAGATTGATGTCGTCGAGCAGGGTGGCGGTAGTGCCATACAGCGCCGGGCGGCCGGGCACTTCGCGGTGGCCAAGCACCTCGATCCAGCCACGCGCCTCGAGGGTGCGCAGAACCGACGTGGAGACAGCAACGCCGCGGATTTCCTCGATATCGCCGCGCGTCACCGGTTGGCGATAGGCAATGATGGCCAGGGTTTCCATCACCGCCCGCGAATAACGCGGCGGCTTTTCAGGGTTCATGCGGGCAATCTTTTCCTGGAACGCAGGACGGGTCTGGAAACGCCAGCCGCTCGCCACCTGGACGAGTTCGACGGCGCGCGACTGCCACTCCTGTTGCAGTTCCTCGAGCAAACGACGCACGGCGTCGCTGCCCAGCTCGGGGTCGAACAGGCGACGCAACTGGTTGATGGGTACGGGCTCGGGACTGGACAGCAGGGCGGCTTCCAGCAATTGTTTGGCGGCAGGAATCTCCGAATCGGGCAGACTCATGAAGGCAACTCCATCGTATTGTCAGCGAGGCTGAGATAAAGCGGGGCGTACGCCTCCGACTGTGAAACCTTGATCATGGATTCCTTGACGAGCTCCAGGATGGCGATGAAATTGACCACGGCCACCGGCACCGTGATGCCATCCTCAAACAGCTCGTGAAACACCACGAAATTCTGTTCCCGCAGCCGGCGCAGGATGCGCGTCATGTGGTCGCGCACCGAGAGCTGCTCGCGCGTGATGCGGTGATGCTGGTTGACCCGGGCACGGGACAGCACCTGCGCCCAGGCTTCCTGCAGATCCAGGGCCGTGACCTGCGGCAGGCGCTGGTTGAGATTCTCGTCCAGCCAGGCCTGGACCACGGCAAACTCACGCCCGGCGCGGGGCAGCTCGTCGAGCGCGGCGGCAGCCTGCTTGATGCGTTCGTACTCCAGCAGGCGTCGCATCAGCTCTGCGCGCGGATCAAGCCCGTCGTCCTCCTGTGCCGCCACGGGTCGCGGCAGCAGCATGCGTGACTTGATTTCAATCAGCACAGCCGCCATGACCAGATACTCCGCCGCAAGCTCCAGACGCCCCTGGCGCATCGCGTCCACATAGTCCATGTACTGGCGCGTGAGCTCCGCCATCGGAATGTCCAGGATGTCGAGCGAGTTCTTGCGGATCAGGTAGAGCAACAGATCGAGCGGACCCTCGAAGCTGTCCAGGAAGATTTCCAGTGCCTCGGGAGGAATGTAGAGGTCCTGCGGCAACCCGACGAACGGCTCTCCCCTGACTTTGGCAATGGGCTCTGCCAGGGGGACTTCCAGCAGGTCGGCCGGATCGCTCATGAATACGACAGCCCCATGCTTTCACGCACATCGCGCAGGGTATCCGCAGCCAGTTTGCGTGCCCGTTCACACCCGTCGGCAATCACGTTGCGGACCAGGGTCGGATCATTCAGATAGGCCTCGGCCTTGGCGCGCATGGGTTTCAATTCTGCCAGCACGCCCTCCACCACCGGCTGCTTGCACTCCAGGCAACCGATCCCGGCCGAACGGCACCCCTGCTGCACCCAGTCGCGCGTCTTTTCATCGCTGTAGATCTGGTGAAAGGAATAGACCGGACAGCGGTTGGGCTCGCCCGGGTCGGTCCTGCGGACGCGCGCGGGGTCGGTGGGCATGGTGCGGATTTTTTTGGTGACGGTGGCTTCGTCGTCGCGCAGGGCAATGGTGTTGTTGTAGGACTTGGACATTTTCTGCCCATCGAGCCCCAGCAGGCGCGATGCCTCGGTCAGCATGGATTGCGGCTCGACCAGGATCATCTTGCCCGTGCCCTCCAGGTAGCCGAACACGCGCTCCCGATCCACCACGGAGAGGTTCTGCGTTTCACCCAACAGGGCGCGGGCTGCCTCCAGTGCGCCATCGTCGCCCTGCTCGTTGTAACGCGTGCGCAACTCAAGATAGAGCTTGGCCTTCTTGCTGCCCAGTTTTTTGACGGCCTGCAGGGCTTTCTCGTCAAAATCCGGTTCGCGCCCGTACAGGTGGTTGAAACGCCGCGCAATCTCCCGCGTGAATTCGATGTGGGGCACCTGGTCTTCTCCCACCGGCACCCGGTTGGCGCGATAGATCAGGATGTCGGCCGCCTGCAGCAACGGGTAGCCCAGAAAACCGTAGGTGGAAAGATCCTTGTCGGAAATCTTTTCCTGTTGTTCCTTGTAGGTCGGCACCCGTTCCAGCCAGCCCAAAGGCGTCATCATGGACAACAGGAGATGCAGCTCGGCATGCTCCGGAACGCGGGACTGGATGAACAGCGTGGCCTGGTTGGGGTCGACCCCGGCAGCAAGCCAGTCAATGACCATGTCCCAGACGTGCGCCTCGATGACCTGGGGATGATCGTAATGCGTGGTCAGGGCATGCCAGTCTGCCACCATGAACAGGCACTCGTGTTCATGCTGGATCTTGATCCAGTTTTTGAGCACGCCATGAAAATGCCCCAGGTGCATGGCACCGGTGGGGCGCATGCCGGACAGCACGCGATCGGGGTACATAAATTCGAAAACTCCTGTGCCGCTAGTGAAGGAAGGCGTCGCCCCAGGTCTGCCAGACCGGGACGCATTGCGGCGGCAACGGCGGCAGCTTGCCGGGTTCGAGATAGCTCTCGCCGGGCCCATGGTAGTCTGAACCGCGTGAGGCCAGCAAGCCGCGTCGGGTGGTTTCTGCCGCAAAGACCTCCACCTGGTCACGGGTATGGTTGCAGGTCACCACTTCGATGGCTTGCCCCCCCGCCGCGACAAATTCGTCAATCAGGGTGTCCATGACCCCCCGCCCCACGGCGTAGCGTCCCGGGTGGGCCAGTACCGGCACACCGCCTGCGCTGCGGATCCAGGAGATCGCCTCGCCCAGTTCGGCCCAGCGATGTTTGACATAGCCCGTCTTGCCCTTGACGAGGTAACGCTTGAATACCGAGCGGACGTCCCGAGCCAACCCGCGTTCCACGATATAGCGGGCAAAGTGCGGGCGGGCGACGATGTTGGGGTTATGGGCATAACGCAACGCGCCTTCCAGCGCCCCCGGAATCCCCGCCTTGGCGAGTTCATGGGCGATTTTTTCGGCCCGTTCCATGCGGCCGCTGCGAATCCTGGCAAGGCCGTCCAGCAGCGTCGTGTTGTCAGGATCGATGTTGAGGCCCACGATGTGGACCGTGTGCTGTGCCCAGGTCACCGACACCTCGACGCCATTGATGAAACGGACGCCCAGGTCGCGGGCCGCTTCCCCGGCCTCCGCAAGCCCCCCGGTGTCGTCGTGGTCGGTCAAGGCGAGCGTGGTGACCCCGTTGGCGGCCGCGAGCCTCACCAGCTCGGCCGGGGCCAAAAGCCCGTCAGAGACCCGGGAGTGATTGTGCAAGTCGATGTTTTGCATTGAATTAATTGAACTTTTCCTGTATCCATGATACCAAATAAGGGACCCGCCTGAAACACCTTGTCACCGGGTTTCCATGGACAAATCCCTCCAGAATCAAGGACAATAGCAGGCCATGAAATTTTTATTCGACCTTTTTCCGGTCATTCTGTTCTTCGTCGCCTACCAGCTCGGGGGCATCTACTGGGCCACCGGTTCGGCGGTAGCGGCGAGCGTGCTGCAGATCACCTGGCTGCTCGGAACACGGCGCAAGGTGGAGCCGGCCGCCTGGATCAGTTTTGGCGTCATCACCGTCTTTGGCGGACTGACCCTATGGTCGCACCAGCATAACATCCTGGGCATCGAGCCCACGGTTTTCATTCGCTGGAAGCCAACGGCGCTATACTGGATTTTTGCGGTCATCCTCTTTCTCGGACCTGCATTGCTCAACCGTAACCCGATTCGCGCACTGCTGGGTAAGCAATTGCAACTGCCGGACACCACCTGGGGCCGCCTCAACCTGGCCTGGGCCGTGTTCTTTACCCTGCTGGGGCTACTCAACCTGTACGTGGCGTTCAATTACACCGAGGCGGTTTGGGTCCAGTTCAAGGTCTTCGGACTGCTGGCCTTGATGGTGGTCTTCATTATCGGACAGGGTGTCCTGCTGTCCCACCACCTGGAAAAAAGCGATGACCACTGACGCCACCGTGGAGCGCATGCGCCAGCAACTGGCCGCCCTGAACCCGGTCACCCTGACCATCCGGGACGACAGTCGTCACCACGCAGGCCATGCAGGCGCCGCAGGAGGTGGCGGGCATTACCAGTTGACCATCGCGTCCGAAGCCTTTCGGGGCGTGTCGACGTTGGCCCGGCACAGAATGATTCACGAAGCCCTAGGGCCGCTGATGCATGGCGAAATCCACGCGCTGTCCATCAAGGCCAGTACGCCTTTACCGTAGCTAACCCGTTTATTTTTTGACCCGAGGATGCCCCATGAAACTGAAACAAGCACTGATGTCACTGATCCTGGTAGGCGGTCTGCTGGCCTTGACCCTGTCCTACGCCGATCAGACCAAGGATAAAGCCCGCGATAGCGCCAAGGCTTCCAGCGCCAAACGCGTCGTGGTGAATGGCGTGACCATCCCCGCCGCGCGCTTTGAACTGGTGACCGAGGCCCAGGTGGCCCAAGGACAGGCCCCGGGCCCCGATCTGGACCGTGGCGTGCGTGAAAACCTGATCGCGCTCGAACTGATTGCCCAGCAGGCCGTCAAGGAAGGCGTCGAGAAGGATCCCAAGATCCAGGCCCAGATCGACCTGACCCGTGAACAGATCCTGGCACGCGCCTATCAGGCCCGCTATGCCAAAGCCAACCCCATCAAGGATGACGTGCTGCGCGCCGATTACGAACGCATGAAATCCGAATTGGGCAAGAACGAGTATCTGGCCGAACACATTCTGGTGGCCAAGGAAGAGGATGCCAAAGCCATTATCGCCGACCTCAAGAAAGGCGGCGACTTTGAGAAAATCGCCAAGGAAAAGAGCATTGACACGGGCTCGCGCGACAAGGGCGGCAAGCTGGACTGGGCCACGCCGGTGTCCTACGACAAGTCCTTCAGCGAAGCGATGGTCGGCCTGAAGAAAGGCGAAACCACCAGCACCCCCGTCAAGTCGCCCTTCGGTTACCACGTCATCCGTCTGATCGACATCCGCCCGCTCGAAGCGCCTCCCTTCGACGAAGTGAAGGACCGCATTCGCCAGGCCAAGGAACAGGAAGCCTTCAGCCAGATGGTGCAGCAACTGCGTGCCAAGGCCAAGGTCGACGAGAAGTAATTGCCTGACGCGCGGGATTTTTCTCGTTACGCAACACGGATCCTTTCCGCAGGAAAAATCCCGCCTGACCTCCTGAGCGCGTCCACGCAACAGCCGTGGACGCGCTTCTCCCTGACCCAGCGTCTGGATCAGATCACACGCAGCCTGTCTCCAGCCCCTCCCGAACACACCCTGATGGCCGCCCTGCGCCGACTGCGCAGCGAAGTCCTGCTGTCCGTCATGACGCGCGACCTGGACGGGCGGGCCCCGCTTGCCGAAGTCACCACCAGCATGACATTGCTGGCCGAAGTGTCCATTGCCGCTGGCGTCGCCTGGCTTCACCAGGACCTCTGCGCATTGCACGGCATCCCCCTGGGCGAGGAATCGCATCAACCGCAGGAAATGCTGGTGGTCGCCATGGGCAAGCTCGGGGGCGGTGAACTGAACGTCTCTTCGGACATCGACCTCATTTTTGTCTATGAAGAGGACGGCGAGACCGATGGCAGCGGCAGCGCGGCACGCCTTTCCAATCATGAGTTTTTCTGGCGCATGGGGCGCCGCCTCAATGCGCTGCTGTCCGAATCCACCGAAGACGGTTTTGTCTTTCGCGTCGACCTTCGCCTGCGCCCCAACGGCACTGCC
>JAJZRV010000010.1 GCA_021850135.1 Pseudomonadota bacterium | reverse complement strand
GTGACGCCCTGGGCCGCTTGCATGGAAACGGTGAAATTGGTGGTGAGGGGCGAGCGGTTGTCCGACACCATCAGCGGCAGGTTGAGCTGGCGGCAGCGGGCTTCGGTCAGGGTGAGGCAAATCAGGCCGCGCCCGAAGCGGGCCATGAAGTTGATGGTTTCGGCATTGACATGCTCGGCAGCCAGAACGAGATCCCCTTCGTTCTCGCGGTCTTCGTCATCCACCAGAACCACCATCTTGCCGGCCTTGAGGTCGGCTATGATGGCCTCGGTGGAGGCAATACCTTCGGCGAGAGTGCGGGTTGACGCAGGGGTAGCCATAAATGCAACCTAAAGAGCGCAGAAAAGCAAAGCGCCATTCTACAGGAAATCAGTCCCCGCCCCACGCCCTTGCGCGTTCCGCGTAACGCGCCAGCAAATCCACCTCCAGATTGACCGGGTCGCCCGCGGCCAGATGGGCCATGGTGGTGACCGCGCGCGTATGCGGAATGATGTTGATGTCGAAGACGTCGCCCTGTACGTCGTTGACGGTCAGGCTGATTCCGTTGACCGTCACGGACCCCTTGCGGGCGATGTAGCGGGGCAAGTCGTCGGGCGCGCAGATGCGCAGGAACCAGCTCTCGCCCCGGGGCTCGAAGGCCAGCACCACGCCGACGCCGTCCACGTGGCCACTGACGAGGTGTCCGCCCAGGCGGTCCGACAGGCGCAGCGCCTTTTCCAGGTTGACGAAGCCGCCTTCGCGCAGGCCGCAGGTGACCTCGAGGGTCGCGGCCGAAACGTCCGCTTCGAACTTCGGCGCCTTGCAGGCCACCACCGTCAGGCAGACGCCATTGACGGCAATGGAGTCGCCCAGGGCCACATCCGCAAGATCCAGCGCCCCGGCGTCAATGACGAGGCGCACGCCTTCGGCGAGCGGCCTCACCGATTCGATCCTGCCCACCGCGCTCACGATGCCTGTAAACATGAATCACCCCGCCTGTCCGTGGATACGTTTTTGTCGGGCCACGATGCGCCAGTCGCCGCCCACGGGGGCCACGGTGACGATGTCGAGGTCGATGCGCTGCGACAAATCGGTCAGCGGCTGGATCTCCATCACGCCTGCAGCGCCCTCGCCCAGCAAGGTGGGCGCCACATAGAACACGAACTCGTCAAAGACCCCGGCTTCCAGCAGGGGACCGTTGAGACGGGAGCCCGCCTCGACCGTCACTTCATTGAACTCGCGCGCGCCCAGGGCCTGGACCATGGCCGCAAAATCGAGCCGGCCATTGGCCGCTGCCGGCAGCACCACCACCTCCACGCCGCGATCCCGATAAGGTTTCGCCCGCGCCTCGTCTTCGCACACGGTGAACAGCAGGGTACCGCCCCCTTCAAACACTTTGGCCTGGAGCGGCGCCTCCAGCCGGTTGTCCACCACAATGCGGACGGGTTGGCGCGGACTCTCCACCAGCCGCACCGACAGCGCGGGGTCATCCTTGCGCACGGTGCCCAGCCCCGTCAGCATGGCGCACGAGCGCGCGCGCAGCCGGTGTGCGTCGGCGCGTGCATCCGTACCGGTAATCCACTGGCTCACGCCGTTGGCGAGCGCGGTACGGCCATCCAGGCTCATGGCGATCTTGGAGCGGATCCAGGGCCGACCACGCGTCATGCGCGAAATGAACCCCACGTTGAGCTCGCGCGCCGGGGCTTCCTGCACGCCCACCGTCACCGCGATGCCCGCCGCCCGCAGCCGCGCGAGCCCCTGGCCCGCCACCAGCGGGTTGGGGTCCTGCATCGCCACCACCACGCGGGCCACCCCTGCCGCCACCAGGGCGTCGGCACAGGGCGGCGTGCGCCCCGTATGGCTGCAGGGCTCCAGCGTGACGTACGCGGTCGCGCCGCGCGCATGCTCCCCGGCATCGCGCAGGGCATGCACTTCGGCATGGGGGGCCCCGGCCCGTTCGTGCCAGCCCTCGCCGACGATCTCCCCCCCTTTCTCCAGCACGCATCCCACGCGGGGGTTGGGCATGGTGGTATAGAGCCCGCGTGCCGCGAGCGCCAACGCGCGATCCATGAAGCGCAGGTCGGCGGTCGTAAACTCAGAGGTCACGAATCACGTCCCGGAAATCATCCACGTCCTGGAAGCTGCGGTAGACGGAAGCAAAGCGCACGTAGGCCACTTTGTCCAGGCGGCGCAGTTCCTCCATCACCATCTCGCCCACGCGCAGCGAGGGGATTTCGCGTTCCCCCCGCGCCAGCAGGTGTTGCTTGATGCGGTCAATGGCAGCATCCACCAGCTCGATGGAAACCGGGCGTTTGTGCAGGGCGCGCATGAAGCTGACGCGCACCTTTTCGGAAGAGTAGTCCTCGCGCTGGCCGTTTTGCTTGATGACCTGGGGCATGCGGATGTCTGCCGTCTCGTAGGTGGTGAAGCGCTTGTTGCAGGACAGGCAGCGCCGCCGCCGGCGAATGCTGTCGCCCGCCTCGGTGACGCGCGAGTCGATGACCTGGGAATCGAGCGTGCCGCAAAAAGGACATTTCATGAACCCTTCTCCCTTACTGCATCCCCGGGTCAATCCCCGGCGATGGTCATTTCTCCCACCAGGATCGAACCCGTGATCTTGGAACCGCGGATGACGATGTCGTTGCCCACGGCCACGATGTTGCGGAACATGTCCTTGAGGTTGCCGGCGATGGTGATTTCGTGCACCGGATACTGGATTTTTCCGTGTTCGACCCAGAAGCCTGCCGCCCCCCGGGAATAGTCCCCGGTGACGCCGTTGATCCCATGCCCCAACAGTTCGGTCACGACGAGGCCGCGATCCATTTGGCGCAGCAGGTCGTCGAAGCCGCCGCCGAAGGGTGTCAGTACCAGGTTATGGTTGCCGCCCGCATTGCCGGTGGAAGTCATGCCCAGCTTGCGCGCCGAGTAGCTGCCCAGAAAATAGCCCTGCACCACGCCGTCCACCACCACGTCGCGCGCCTTCGTCGCCACGCCGTCGTCATCGAAGGCGGCGCTGGCAAGCCCCTTGAGGCGATGGGGCTCTTCACGCAAGCGCACCTGGGGCGAAAACACCTGCTGGCCCAGACTGTCCAGGAGAAAGCTGGATTTGCGATACAGCGATCCACCGCTGACCGCGCCCACGAAGTGACCGATCAGGCTCGAGGCGAGCGTGGCCTCAAACAGCACCGGCGCATGGCAGGTCTTGAGCTTGCGCGCCTTGAGGCGGCGCACCGTGCGCATCCCGGCCTCGCGTCCCACCGACTCCACCGATTCCAGGTCGCGCGGATCGCGCGCCGTGGTGTACCAGTAATCGCGTTGCATTTCCGCTTCGGCGCCGGCAATCACCGAACAGCTGATGCCGTGGCTGGAACCCGCATAGCCGCCCATGAAGCCCAGGGAATTACCGTAGGCAAACTGGGATTCCTGGGTGTAGACGGTGGCGCCTTCCGAGTTGGCGATGCGCGAATCGCAGTCGAGCGCGGCGTGCTCGCAGCGCTGCGCCATGTCGATGGCCTCGTCCACCGACAGCGGCCAGGGGTAGTAGAGGTCGAGGTCGGGCAGGTCGGGGCCGGCCAGCAGTGCCGGGTCGGCGAGACCCGCGAAGGGATCGGAGGCGGTGTAGCGTGCGATGCTGCAGGCCTTTTCCACCGTATCGCGCAGGGCCGCCGGCGAAAAATCGGAGGTGCTGGCGTGCCCGCGCTGTTGCCCGAACAACACCGTGATCCCGATGTCCTTGTCGCGGTTGTATTCGATGGTTTCCACCTCATCCAGGCGAACCGTGACGGAGTGGCCAAAGCCCTCGCTCACGTCCGCTTCGGCAGCGGTGGCACCGCAACGGCGCGCATGGTCGAGCGCATCCTGGACCAGGGATCGCAGGAATTCCTGGCTATAAGAGAAGCGGCTGTTGTCTGGCACCTGAGAATCCATTGCAATTTAATCCGGTATCATAGCAACATTGATTGTCCCATGGAAAAGCTGTGTCCTTCGAAGAACTCCCCAGTAAAACCCAGCGCAAGAACGAGATGCACGCCCTCCAGGACCTGGGCAGCGCCCTGAGCGCCCTCAGTCCGGAACGGATCCGCACGCTCCAGTTGCCCGAAGCCCTCGAACGCGCCCTCCTGGAGGTCAAGACCTTCAAGGCGCACGGGGCCATCCGGCGCCAGATGCAATACATCGGCAAGCTCATGCGCGAGGTGGACCCCGCCCCGCTGCAGGCCTACCTGGATCGCCTGGCCGGCGTATCGCGCACGGCCATTGCCGCCCATCACCTGGCGGAACGCTGGCGCGACCGCATGCTCGAGGATATTGCCGCCGTGGATGAATTTGCCGCCGCCCATCGTGATGCAGACCGCCAGCAGCTGCGCCAGCTGGTCCTGGCGACCCAGCGCGAACGCGCCGCCCAGAAGCCGCCACGGCAATACCGCGAACTGTTCCGCGCCATCGCGCGCACCCTCGATGCGGCCGAACCGCAAGCGACACAACCTGACTCCGAGACCCCGTAAAGCCCATGACTGCCCCGCTCGACCCCCTGAAAATCGGCCTGCTCTCCATCAGCGACCGCGCCTCCCAAGGCATCTACGAAGACGCCGGCATCCCGGCCCTCAAGGCATGGATTGCCGAGGTCATCCTCAATCCGGTGGACATCGACGCGCGCCTGATTCCCGACGAGCAGCCCGAGATCGAGGCCCAGCTGCGCCAGATGGCCGACGAGGCGGGCTGCAGCCTGATCCTCACCACGGGCGGTACGGGCCCCGCCCCGCGCGACGTTACACCCGAAGCCACGCTGGCCGTGGCCGAGCGGGTGCTGCCCGGCTTTGGCGAACAGATGCGCTTCAACAACCTCAAGTACACGCCGACGGCCATCCTGTCGCGCCAGGAAGCGGTCACCCGCAAGCAGTCCCTGATCATCAACCTGCCTGGGCAACCCAAGGCCATCCGCGAAACACTGGACGGCATCTTTGCCGCCGTGCCCTACTGCGTGGACCTGATCGGCGGGCCCTACATCGAAACCCGGCCGGAACGCATCCAGGCGTTTCGCCCCAAATCCGCCGTCCGCCCCCCGCGCGCCTGACGGCGTCGCCCCTTTTCGTCCAAAGGAATGACCATGCCCCTGTTGCCCGCCCTGGAACTCGTCACCAACCACAACCCCACGGCCAGCGTCATCTGGCTGCACGGCCTGGGTGCCGACGGCCACGACTTCGTGCCGGTGGTGAAGGAACTGCAACTGCCCGACGCGCTGCCCGTACGCTTCATTTTTCCCCATGCGCCACAGCAGCCCGTGACCGTCAACAACGGCATGGTGATGCGCGCCTGGTACGACGTGGCCTACGACGGACTGGAACGGCGCCCTGACGACGCCGGCGTGCTCAAGTCCGCAGCGGCAGTCAATGACCTCATCGCGCGCGAAATCGCGCGTGGCATTCCCGCACGGCGCATCGTCCTGGCCGGTTTTTCGCAAGGCGGGGCGGTGGCCCTGACCGCGGGGACGCGCTACCCGGAACGCCTGGGCGGCATCCTCGCACTCTCCACCTACCTGCCCATGCCCGAACAGCTGGACGAAGCCGGCAGCGAGGCCAACCGCAGCCTGCCCATCTTCATGGCCCACGGGCTGCAGGACACCGTCATTCCCCTGCGCATGGCCGAGGCCTCGCGGGCCCGCCTGGAGAGCCTGGGCTACCCCATGGAATGGCACACCTATCCCATGGCCCACTCACTGTGCATGGAAGAAGTCGAAGCCCTGTCGCGCTGGTTGCAACGGCACCTGGGCGTCTGAAACCCTACTGGCGGTAGGCGGCCTCGACCCCCGCCACCGACTGCAGCGCCTTGAGGGCGCGCGCCATCTGGTCGAGCGAATCGATCTGTACGGTAAAGCGCATGCGCGCACGGTCGCCGCGGGACTGGGTGTTGACGGCGGTGACGTTGATGCGCTCCCGGGTAAAGGTTTCCGAAATGTCACGCAGCAACCCCTGACGATCCACCGCATCCACGGCGATGTCCACACTGAACACGCCCTGGGACGTCTTGCCCCAGGATGCGGGAATCATGCGCTGCCACTGATGGGTGGTGAGTGCGGCGAGGCTGCGGCAGTTGGCGCGATGGATGCTGACCCCGCGCCCGCGGGTGACGAACCCGACGATGGGCTCAGGCGGCACCGGCTTGCAGCATTTGGCCATGAAAGTGGCGATGTTGGTCACCCCCAGCACCAGCACGCCTTCGCTCCCGGTTTCCGCGGCACGACGCAGGGTAGGCGTGACCTCGGGCTCGGCAGGCTGTGCGAGCGGGTCGAGCAGCAGTTCGATCTGACGCTGGGAAATCTCGCCGCGCGCAAGCCCCACCCAGAAATCCTCCACGCGCGGGTAGCCCGACTGGGCCGCCAGGCGTTCCACATTGGGGTGCCCCTTGCCCAGGCGGGCAAGAGCCTTTTCCAGGATGACGCGGCCCTGGGCGATGTCCTCTTCCAGATGCTGCTGCTTGAACCATTGCCGCACCTTGGCCTGGGCTCGCGAGCTTTTGAGATAACCGTATTCGGGGTTGAGCCAGTCACGGCTGGGGCCGCCCTGGCGCACGGTGATGATTTCCACGCGCTGCGCATTCTGCAGCGGCTGGTTGAGCGGAACGATGGCCCCGTCCACCTTGGCCCCGCGGCAGCGGTGTCCGAGATCGCTATGCACGTGATAGGCAAAATCCACGGGGGTGGCGCCGTAGGGCAGATCAATCACCCGCCCCTGCGGGGTGAACACGTAGATGGTTTCGTCCGTGGGCGCGGGTGCCGCACCGGGCGTGGCGGCATGGGAGACTTCCTTCTGCCACTCCAGCATCTGGCGCAGCCACGCCACGCGCTCGTCAAAGCGCCGGTCGGCGCGCGAGCCGCCCTCCTTGTAGCGCCAGTGCGAGGCGATGCCGAGTTCGGAGTCGCGGTGCATTTCGCGCGTGCGGATCTGGATCTCCACCGCCTTGCCTTCCGGGCCGATGACCGCCGTATGGAGCGAGCGATAGTGATTGCCCTTGGGCCGCGCGATGTAATCGTCAAACTCCCCGGAAATGGGCGTCCAGAGATGATGGACCAGGCCCAGCACGGCGTAGCAATCGCGGATCTCGTCCACGATCACGCGCACCGCCCGCACGTCGTACAGGCCTTCGAAATCGAGGCTCTTGCTGCGCATCTTCTTGACGATGCTGTAGATGTGCTTGGGGCGCCCCTGCACCTGGCCCGCAATGCCCGCAGCGGCAAGCTGCTGCTCCAGGGTGCCGATCAACGTGGCAATGTAGCGCTCGCGATCCACCAGGCGCTCGTCCAGGCGCCTGGCGATGGCCTTATAGGTGTCGGGCTCGATGATGCGAAACGACAGGTCCTCAAGTTCCCATTTGAGCTGCCACACCCCCAGCCGATTGGCCAGCGGCGCGTAAAGATCCATGGTCTGATGGGCCACGGCAAGCTGTTCGGCGGGATCGCGCTGCTGGATGACACGCATCAGCCACACCCGCTCGGCCAGCGCCACGATCACCACCCGGATGTCCTGGGCCATGGCAAGCAACAGCTTGCGCACCCCTTCCAGGCGATGGGCATCCTGGGCCAGGCGATCGCGCGTCCGGAAAATGGCAGCGAGGGTCGAGTCAATGCGATGCAGGTCTGCCGCCAGGGCCGCCACATCGGGATCGAAGCTGTGGGCCAGGTCGAGGCGTTCCAGTTGTTCCCAGGGCAGGGCACGCAACAGCGCCACCACGATACAGGCAGGATGCGCCTCCAGATCGCTCAACAGGCGCGCCGTGGTCAGCGCGCATTGCAGCCCCTCGGACTCGCTTTCCTGCCCGCGTTCCGGTTCGGTCACCTGGAGAAAGGCGCGCTCGATCAGGACCGCATCCGGCTGCAGATAGCGTTCGTTGAGCCCGAGCCCTGCCAGCCCATGGCCTGCGTCCGGGGTCTCGGATGAGTGTGAGCGTGAAACCATGAATGATCCTTGCGCCGATGCGATGAGTATAGCCCAAGGACGGGAAGGGATTACGGCTCGGACGCATCCGCCCAGTAATGGGGAAACCGTGCGCGGGCGCTTGCCACCGTGAGGGCATTCCCCTCCACCGACAGCGCAATCGCGCCCGTCTCGTCCGTGCGCAGCAGCCGGATCTGTCGCGCCTCGTAGCGCGCCACCACGTCGGGCTTGGGATGACCGAAGTGGTTGCGGTACCCCACCGTGAAAATGGCCCACCGGGGCGACACGGCATCGAGAAACTGCGGCGTGGAAGAGGTCCTGCTGCCGTGGTGCGGGGCAATCAGTACTTCCGCGGCCAGGTCTTGCGGGCTGCGCTCCAGCAATTCCAGTTCGCTCAGGGCCTCGATGTCGGCGGGCAGCAGCAGGCGCACGCCTTCTGCCGTCACACGCAATACGCAGCCGCGATCATTGGTCTTTCGCTGCGCGTCCCATACCTGTTCCAGCAGCGGGTGCAGGATGTCAAAGCGCACCCCATCCCACTCCCAATGCTGTCCGGAAAAACAGGGCATTGCGCGCTGCGCCCGAACGGCTACCGGATGTGCGGGCTCCAGCGAGGACAGCAACCAGCCGATGGGAAGGCCCTGCTGCAGCGACAGGGCGCCCCCGCTATGGTCGGTATCGCTGTGACTGACGATGAGGCCATCCAGCCGCACCACGCCCAGCGCACGCAGGGCCGGCAACAGGACACGCGACCCGCCATCGTTCTCCGCGCTGTAACGCGGGCCGGTGTCGTACACCAGCGCATGGTTGCGGGTGCGCACCACCACGGCCAGCCCCTGCCCCACGTCCAGCACGTCCATCCACAGTCCGCCAGGTTCGGGTCGGGGTGCCGGCACCAGCAATAGCACCAGCAGCGGGAAGGCGCCTGCCCAGCGCCCCGGCAGCCCGCGCGGGGCCAGGAAAAACAGCAGCCCCACCACGCCCGCCACAAAGGCGCCTGGCGCCGGCGTCGGTGCCGTCCACACCGTCACGGGCCATTGGGCCATTTGCTGCAGTGCCCAGGCGCAGGCGGCAAACAGCTGATGCGCCCAGGTGACGCTCCAGCCCAGGCCCGGGATTACGCCCAGCAATGCCAGCGGCACCACTCCCAGGCTGACCACGGGGATGGCAAAAGCGTTGGCAAGCGGCGAGAGCAGCGACACCTGACCAAACAGCAACAACAGGAGCGGCACCAGCGCCCAGGTGGCGGACCACTGGGTGTGGATGGCAGCCTTCAGCGCACCCACGCGCCCCACCTGATGTGCCCCCGCGTACATCAATGCCGCCACGGCGCCAAAGGAAAGCCAGAAGCCCACGGCCAGCGGCGCCCACGGGTCCATGGTCACGGCCGTGGCAAGCGCCATCAGCAGGACGGGGAAAGCGGCAAGGGGCGCATCGCGAAAACGCGCCAGGGTGACCACGCCGATCATGTAGAGCGTGCGCTGTGTGGGCACCGAAAAACCGGCCAGCAGGGCATAGGCCAGCGCTCCCAGCAGCCCGGCCACCCAGCGCAGGCGCACCGAGGGCCAGAGCCCTCCCACAAGCTGCGCCACGAGGCCGGCCAACAGCGTGATATGCAGTCCGGAAATGCTGATGAGATGGCCCACCCCGGTTTTCCAGAACAATTGCCAATCCTCCTGGCGGATCAGCGACTGGTCGCCCACCACCAGGGCGATCATCACGCCGCTCCAGCGCCGCTCCCCCAGCACGGATTGCATGCGCTGGCGCACGCGGGCACGGGCCTGTTCGATGAGGAGTCCCGGCGCCTGCCCCCACGGCACGGGGGCTTCAGGCAGCACCCGGTTGCCGTCGTCCGCCCGCACCGACCCGCCGGCCCGGATGCCCTGCGCCAGGGACCACGCCTCAAAATCGAACCCGCCCGGGTTGACCATGCCGTGCGGCCGTTTGAGGCGAACCCGCAATTGCCAGCGCTGGCCTGGTTGCAGGACCGGCACCCGGTCCTCGGGGCCGTTGGAAAACCAGGCCAGCGACAGGCGGTGGGGTACGACGGCTTCGGCAGGAACCCACTGCGTCACGTCGAAAGTGAAGCGCGTGCCATTCGGCACAGCCTCAGGAAGTTCTGCGACGCGACCTTCGAGCGTGAGATCCCGCCCCTCCCAGGCGTGGGGCAACGTCTCGGACAGGCGCCATTGGGCACGCAGGTCGGCGTAGGCATAGCCCAGCAGCACGGCCCCCAGCAACAGCAGGAGCGTGCGCCAGGCGGGGTGCGGCCGCCACCGTCCGAGAACCCAGGCCACGCCGCCGTGAAACGCCAGGGCACAGGGCAAGACCGCCTGCCAGGGAAGCAGTCGGGGGCTGCATTGCAGGAGCAGGATGCCGGCCACCCAGCCGGAAAGGAACGTGCGCACGCAGCGCAGGATGCCCGAGGCAGGCACCCGGCGCGTGCGGAAAAACGAAATGGAATGCCGGTGGGGTGATAAGGGGAATCAGTAGGCCTGCAGCGCCCCATCCACCAGACGGTAGCGGGTGTCGGCACGCGCGGCGAGATCGAGGTCGTGGGTCACCATCACGAGGCCCGCGCCGGCCTCGCGGTTGAGCTGCACCATCAACTCGAACACCTGGCTTGCAGTGTGGCGGTCGAGGTTACCCGTGGGTTCATCCGCCAGCACCAGCGCAGGACGGGCCACCAGCGCACGCGCCACGGCGGCACGCTGGCGTTCGCCGCCGGACAGCTCCGAGGGCCGGTGGTGCAGGCGGTGTCCCAGCCCCACCGCTTCCAGCAGGGCCCTTGCGGGCACTTCGGCCGCAGCGGCGCTCTGGCGCCCGATCCACAGCGGCATCGCCACGTTCTCCAGCGCGGAAAACTCGGGCAGGAGATGGTGGAACTGGTACACGAAGCCCAGCTTGCGGTTGCGCAACTCCCCCACCCGTTTTTCGGGCAGGCGGGCCAGGTCTTCGCCCTGCAGCAGCACCTGCCCCGCGCTGGGGCGATCGAGCCCGCCCAGCAGATGCAGCAGCGTGCTCTTGCCGCTGCCCGAGGCCCCCACGATGGCCACATGTTCGCCTGGATGAACCAGGAGCTCGACGGCGGCCAGGACCGGTACGCTCCGGTCGCCCTGCTGGAAGGATTTGGCCAGGCCATGGCATTGCAGGATGAATGGATCACTCATAGCGCAGGGCCTCGGCCGGTTGGATGCGCGAGGCGCGGTAACTGGGGTAGAGCGTGGCAAGCAGGGTCAGCACCAGCGAGGTGAGCGCGATGGCGATGACGTCGCCCCATTGCAGTTGGGACGGCAATTCGGAAATGAAGTACACCTGCGGCGCAAGAAAGTGGATGCCGAATGTTTTTTCGATGAAGGGCACGATCACGTGGATGTTGAGTGCGGTCACCACGCCCAGCGCCACCCCCACAGCGGTCCCGATCAGGCCGATGAGCGCGCCCTGGATCACGAAGATCTGCATGATACTGGCGGGCGAAGCGCCCAGGGTACGCAGGATGGCGATATCCGCCTGCTTGTCCGTCACCGCCATGACGAGGGTGGAGACGATGTTGAAGGCTGCCACGGCCACGATCAACAGCAGGATGATGAACATCACGTTCTTTTCGATGGCGACGGCACGGAACAGATTGGCATGTTCGCGCGTCCAGTCGCTGATCCAGGCTTCAAAGCTGAGCGTCGACCCCAGCTGGTGCGCCACCGCAGGGGCATCCATCAGGTCCCTGATCTTGAGACGCACCCCGGTGACGCGGTCGCCCAGGCGGAACAGGACCTGGGCATCGTTCATGTGGATCAGGGCCAGCCCGCTGTCGTATTCGTACATGCCCACCTGGAAGATGCCCACCACCTTGAACTGCTTGAGGCGGGGCAACATGCCCGCCGGCGTGATCTGTCCCTGCGGCGTGATCACCACGACCCGGTCCCCCACGTCGGCGTTCAGCGCACGCGCCAGGTCCGCACCCAGCACGATGTCGAATTCCCCGGCCTTGAGGTCTTCCAGGCGGCCGGCTTTCATGTGCGCGCCGATGTCCGCAACCTTTTTTTCCTCCTCGGGAAGGATGCCGCGAATCAGCGAACCCTGAACGTGGTCGTCGAAGGAGAGCATGCCCTGTCCCATCACGTAGGGGGCGGCACCGACGACTTCGGGATTTTTCGAGGTTTCGGACACGACGGCCGGCCAGTTGGCCAGCGACTGCTCCACGCCAAACACCTGTACGTGGGAGGCCACGCCCAGGATCCGCTCGCGCATTTCCTTCTGGAAGCCGTTCATCACCGACAGGACGATGATGAGGGCCGCAACCCCGAGCCCGATCCCCGCCATGGAAATGAGAGAGATGAACGAAATGAAATGATTCCGGCGCTTGGCGCGGGTATAACGCAGGCCGACGGTGATTTCAAAGCGGGACACGGCGTGGCGCTCTTTAAGGCCTATTCGCGGCGCAACTGCGGAAACAGGATCACGTCGCGAATGCTTGGGCTGTCGGTCAGCAGCATCACCAGACGATCGATGCCGATGCCCTCCCCCGCCGTGGGCGGCAGGCCATGCTCCAGGGCACGGATGTAGTCGGCATCGTAATGCATGGCCTCCTGGTCGCCCGCCTCCTTCTGGCGCACCTGTTCGCGAAAGCGTTCTGCCTGGTCTTCGGCGTCGTTCAACTCGGAAAACCCGTTGGCGATTTCGCGTCCCGTGATGAAGAGCTCGAAGCGCTCCGTCACTTCAGGCCGGGTATCGCTGCGGCGTGCCAGCGGCGAGACTTCGGCCGGGTAGTCGATGATGAAGGTAGGATCGAACAGCAGGGTCTCGGTGGTTTCCTCGAACAGCAGCAGTTGCAGTCCGCCCAGGCCTTCGTTGGGGCGGATCTTGCCGCCCAGCCGGGTGATTTCCCCGACCAGGAAATCTCGGTCGGCAAGCTGCGCTTCGGTGTATTCCGGATGGTACTGGCGAATGGCCTCGGTGATGGTCAGCCGGGCAAAGGGCTTGGCAAGGTCGAGCGTCCTGCCGCCATAGGAAATGGCCGTCGTGCCCAGCACCGATTGTGCGACGAAGCGGAACATGTCTTCGGTCAGCTGCATCAGATAGCGGTAATCGCGATACGCCTCGTAGAATTCGATCATGGTGAATTCCGGATTGTGGCGCGTGGAAATGCCCTCGTTGCGGAAGTTGCGATTGATCTCGAACACCCGTTCCAGGCCGCCCACCACCAGCCGCTTGAGGTAGAGCTCGGGGGCGATGCGCAAAAACAGTTCCATGTCCAGGGCGTTGTGGTGCGTCACGAAAGGCTTGGCTGCGGCACCGCCCGGAATGGGGTGCATCATGGGCGTTTCCACCTCGAGGTAGCCGCGCGCCACCAGGAACTCGCGCACTTTCTGCACGATCCGGCTGCGCGCCACGAACACCTTGCGCGACTCCTCGCTGGTGATGAGGTCGAGGTAACGCTGGCGGTATTTCTGCTCCTGGTCTGCCAGGCCATGGAATTTTTCAGGCAGGGGACGCAGCGCCTTGGACAGCAATCGCAACGCCGTGACCTTGATGGAGAGTTCGCCGGTCTTGGTTTTGAACAGCACGCCGCTGGCACCCAGGATGTCGCCCAGGTCCCAATGCTTGAACGTGCTGTAGGCCTCCTCGCCGATGGCCTCGCGCTGCACATACAGCTGGATGCGACCCGTGCCGTCCTGTACGGTGGCAAAACTGGCTTTGCCCATCACCCGCTTCAGCATCATGCGTCCGGCCACGGTCACGGCCACCGGTTGGGCTTCCAGAGCGGCTTCGTCGCTGGCATCAAATCCGGCGTGCAGCGGTCCCGCTTCGTGGGTACGATCGAAATCGTTGGGGAACGCCACACCTGCCGCCCGGATGGCCTGCAATTTTGCGCGGCGTTCTTCAATGATCTGATTGCTGTCGTCCGACATGGTCAACCTCTTTTTGCTCGCTAACGGTTATACGCCCTGTTTCAGGCTGGCTTCGATGAAGGTGTCCAGATCGCCATCCAGCACCGACTGCGTGTTGCCGATTTCCACATTGGTACGCAGGTCCTTGATGCGGGACTGGTCCAGCACGTAGGAGCGGATCTGGTGCCCCCAACCGATGTCGCTCTTGCTGTCTTCCATGGCCTGCTTCTCGGCATTGCGTTTGCGCAGTTCCGCCTCGTACAGGCGCGACTTCAGCATGGCCATGGCCTCTGCCCGGTTGCGGTGCTGCGAGCGGTCATTCTGGCATTGCACCACGATCCCGGAAGGGATGTGGGTCAGGCGCACGGCCGAATCGGTCTTGTTGATGTGCTGCCCGCCGGCGCCCGAGGCGCGGAACGTGTCGATGCGCAGATCGGCCGGGTTGATTTCCACCTCGATGGACTCGTCCACTTCCGGGTACACGAACACCGAAGCAAAGGAGGTGTGGCGACGGTTTCCGGAATCGAAGGGCGACTTGCGCACCAGGCGGTGCACTCCGGTCTCGGTGCGCAGGTAGCCGTAGGCATACGGGCCGCTGACCTTGATGGAAGCGCTTTTGATGCCGGCCACTTCGCCGGGGGACTCTTCCAGGATTTCCACGCCGAAGGATTTGCGCTCGCAGTAGCGCACGTACATGCGCAGCAGCATGGAGGCCCAGTCCTGGGCTTCGGTGCCGCCGGAGCCCGACTGGATGTCAATGAAGCAGTTGGCGGGATCCATGGGGTTGGAGAACATGCGGCGGAATTCCATGGCCGCCACGCGTTTTTCGGTGCCCTGGAGATCCTCTCCCACGGCCTGCAGGGAATCGTCGTCCTGCTCGGCCAGGGCCAGCTCGAACAGTTCCTGGGCATCCTTGAGGCTGCGCGAGACGGCACCCATCTCCTGGACGGTTTCCTCGAGGGACTTGCGCTCTCGCCCCAGTTCCTGGCTTTTCTTGCTGTCCTGCCAAATGGCAGGGTCTTCTGCCAGCTTGACGACTTCGTCTAGGCGGGTGACCTTGGCATCGAAGTCAAAGATACCTCCGCAGTGACTGGATGCGGACATCCAGGTCCTGGAGCAGGTTTTCGATGGCGTTGAGTTGTTCGGCTTCCATGGGGGCAATGATCGCGATTGGGAAAACTGGCCATTATACACCCCAATGCCGCAGTTCCAGCTGCAACTGGCGGTTGCCGTTCCACTCGTTGACGGAAAGCTGGAAGAGCGCTTCGATGCGCTCCGGCAGGGCCTCGGCGTGGCCGAACAGGATCGCATCGAAGGCGCGGTCCTGCTGCTGCAATTTGAGCTTGAGGTGACGCTCGCCCACCACCCGCTGCTGGATCACGGTAAAGCGTCCGCTGAACAGGGGCTCTGGAAATCCCTGCCCCCATACCTGGGCGCGCAGCGCCTCGGCGGTGGACAGCGTGAGATCCGCCGGCAACGCTTCGCCGTCGTATTCCACCTGGAGCGCAAGGTCGCCGGCCGTCAGCCATTCGCGCGCCACCGCCTCGAACGCCGCCTCGAAACGCGCAAGGTCGGTCGCGCGCAGGGTCAGGCCGGCAGCCGCGGCATGGCCGCCAAAGCGCAGGATCAGGTCCGGGTGCCGCTTGGTCACCTGATCCAGCGCATCGCGCAGATGAAAGCCCGCGATACTGCGCCCCGAGCCCCGAATTTCATCCGTTGCCGTGCCGGGCGCGAAGGTGATGACCGGCCGATGAAAACGATCCTTGATACGCGAGGCCAGGATCCCGATGACTCCCGGGTGCCACTCGGGATCGTACAACGCGAGGGTGTAGCGCTGCCCCGCCTCGAGCGCGTCAAGACGCGCCAGCGCGGCCTCCTGCATGACGCCTTCCACCTCCCGCCGCTCCCGGTTGAACGCGTCCAGTTTTTGCGCATAGCGCAATGCGGCATCAGGGTCGTCGCAGGCGAGGCACTCGATGCCATGGGTCATGTCTTCCATGCGCCCCGCGGCATTGAGGCGCGGCCCCAGCACGAACCCCAGGTCGGCGCTGGTGGCGCGCGCGGGATCGCGTCCGGCGACGCGGTAGAGGGCCGCCACTCCGGCCAGGGCGCGTCCGGAGCGCAACCGCCGCAGCCCCGCGCGTACCAGCAGCCGGTTGTTGCGATCCAGACGCACCACGTCGGCCACGGTGCCCAGCGCCACCAGGTCAAGCAGCGGCCCCAGTGGGGGCTCGGGTCGGTGCTGCCAGGCGCCGCGTTGGCGCAATTCGGCGCGCAGTGCCAGCATCACGTAAAACATCACGCCCACGCCGGCCAGGGCCTTACTGGGAAAAGCGCACCCCGGCTGGTTGGGATTGACGATGGCGGCGGCGGGCGGCAACACGTCGCCCGGCAAATGGTGGTCGGTGACGATGACGGGAATTCCCAGCGCATTCGCCGCTTCCACCCCAGCCACGCTGGCGATGCCGTTGTCCACGGTCACCAGGAGATCCGGTTGTTTGACGCGAGCCAGCTGCACGACTTCAGGCGTCAGCCCGTACCCCATGGTGAGCCGGTTGGGAACGAGGTAGTCCACTACCGCGCCCATCGCGCGCAGGGCGCGCAACCCGACCGCGCAGGCGGTCGCGCCATCCGCATCGTAGTCGGCAATGATCACGATTTTTTTTCTGTCGGCAAGCGCCTCTGCCAGCAGGCTTGCCGCCACATCCACGCCCTTGAGCGCAGAGAAAGGCAACAGGTCCTGCAGATCGGGCTCCTGCAGATCCCGGACTTCCGCCCCGCGCGCGGCCATGGCCCGCGCCAGCAGCGCGGGAGCCCCGCCCTGCTGCAATGCCGCCGCAGCAGCTTCGTCCACCGGCCGCACCACCCACTGCGCGGGCGTCATTCAGGCATGTCCCAGGGCGGGAACGCCCGACGTTTGCGCAAGCGGCCGAGAGCGACGCCAGAATCGCCACAGGTGCCATCGCGACAGGGTGAGCGTGGCCGCACAGCGCCCTTCCACGGCAATCAGCGTGAGTCGCTCGAGCTTGCCGCGGCGCAATTCGTCCAGCAGGGGGGCCAGGGTGTCGCGATCCAGCGCAATTGCAGCCGCAGCCCAGGCTTCCGCATCACCGTAGGCCGAGGGTGCGCGCAGGGCATGTACGATTTGCGCACTGTGGATGGCCGACGGCGTATCCCAGAACCAGACCCCGCTGATGATGCGTTCGCGGCGTTCCTCGCGCTTCTGGTTGACGGGATGTTGATGCAGCAACATCTGCACCTCGTTGAAGCGAGCGCGCCAGCGTCGGGCGTCCTCGCCCTGGGGCAGATAGCCGTCAATGTTGCGGCCCACCCGGGTGAGCGGGTGGGTGGTGCGAATGCGTGGGGCCTGGTTCAGGCCGACCAGCCAGATGTCGGGCGACAGGGCGTAAAACCTGAGCCCCTCCTCGGCAAAATGCCGGTTGAGTGTTTCCACCAGGGCCGCAGATTCCTCCTCGCTGATCGAGAAGCTGTAACGCTCCAGCAGCAGCAATGCATCGCCTTCCACCTGCAGGTGGATGGGATCGGCGCACAACCAGTGCGGCGCCTGATCAAGCAGGCCTGCCTCGCGCGCCAGGCGCGTGGCCAGGGAAATATCCCCCGCCTCATCCGGCCAGGCCTCCAGCATCTGGCCGCGATGGGCCACCGTCAGATGGCCCCGCGCCAGCGCCTGCTCCAGGTGGGGCAGGCGCGGGATCGCGGCATCCGGAATTTCCGGGAACAGGCCGGGAATGATGAGCGTGGCATCCATGGCGGCCCGTCCTGGCGGGCGGGCTACAGCCGTTCGAAGATCGCTGCGATCCCCTGTCCGCCGCCGATGCACATGGTCACCAGCGCATACTTGCCGCCGATGCGTTGCAGCTCGTGCAGGGCCTTGGTGGCGATGAACGCCCCCGAGCAGCCCACGGGGTGTCCCAGCGCGATGGCGCCGCCATTGGGGTTGGTCTTTTGCGGATCGAAACCCAGGCCGCGCGACACGGCGATGGCCTGTGCCGCAAAGGCTTCGTTGGACTCGATGACGTCGATCTGATCCAGCTTCAGGCCAGCCTTTTTCAGGGCGCCCTGCGTGGCAGGGATCGGCCCTTCGCCCATGATGTGGCTGGGCACCCCGGCCACGGCATAGGACACCAGGCGGGCCATCGGTTTGTGCCCTCCCCTGGCCGCGACGCCGGCTTCGGCCATCACGAAGAACGCTGCGCCGTCGTTGATGCCGGAAGCGTTACCGGCGGTCACCGTGCCGTCCTTCTTGAAGGCGGGCTTCATGGCGGCCAGTTTTTCCAGGGTGGTCTCGCGCGGATGCTCATCGGTGTCGAAGACCGTTTCGCCCTTGCGCGACTTGAGGGTGATCGGCACGATCTGCGATTTGAAACGCCCTTCGGCAATGGCGCGCGCGGCACGCTGCTGCGATTCCAGCGCGAAGGCGTCCTGTTCCTCGCGCGTGATGTTCCATTTGACGGCCAGGTTTTCCGCCGTGATGCCCATGTGGCCCGCACCGAACGGATCCGTGAGGGTGGCCACCATCATGTCCACCATCCTGGAATCCCCCATGCGCGCGCCCGAGCGCATCGCATTGGAGAGGTAGCCGCCCTGGGACATGACCTCGATGCCGCCGCCCAGGCCGATATCGGCGTCGCCCAGCAGAATGTTCTGTGCCGTAGAGACGATGCCCTGCAGCCCTGAAGCGCACAGCCGGTTGACCGACATGACGGTGGAATCCATGGACATGCCGCCTTCGATGCAGGCCACGCGCGCCTGATAGGGAAAGCGTTCGTTGGTGGGAATGGTGTTGCCCACCGTGGCGTAGCTCACCTGCGCAGGGTCCACGCCGGCGCGGGCAATGGCTTCCTTGATCACCAGTCCGCCCAGCACCCCCGGTTCAAAGCCGGACAACGACCCACCAAACGCACCGATTGCCGAACGAACGGCACTCAATACCACAACTTCTCTACTCATTTTCATGGTCTCCCGCAGCATCGCCACCTGGCTTGCAAAACGCCCACCGAATCCGGTGGAGCCCCGACTTCATTTCACTTACGACAACCGCCCGTACAAATCGTGCGCGTCCGAGCGCTCGATGCGCACTTGCGCAAACTCGCCGACGGCAAGGCGCGCATCGGGCGCGATCCGGACCACGCCATCGATCTCCGGTGCGTCGGACGCGGTCCGGCCCGCGGCACCGTCAGCGCTGACTTCGTCCACCAGCACCTGGCGCACCGTGCCCACATGGCGTGCCAGACGCTTGCTGCTGATGCGCTCCTGCAAGGCCATCAGGCGTGCCTGACGTTCCTGCTTCAGTGCTTCCGGAACGGCGCCCGGCAAGGCATTGGCTGCAGCACCCGCCACCGGCGAATAGGTAAAGCAGCCCAGGCGATCGATTTCGGCCGCTTCCAGAAAATCCAGAAGCATCTTGAAATCTTCTTCCGTCTCGCCGGGGAATCCCACGATGAAGGTGCTGCGCAAGGTCAGTTCGGGGCAAATGCGGCGCCAGGCCTGCACCCGCTCCAGCGTCCTGTCCACGTTGCCGGGGCGCTTCATCGCCTTCAGGATGCGCGGGCTGGCATGCTGGAACGGCACGTCGAGATAGGGCAGAACCCGCCCTTCCGCCATCAGCGGCAGCACCTCGTCCACGTGCGGGTAGGGATAGACGTAATGCAGCCGCACCCACACGCCAAGGTCGCCCAGGGCGGACGCGAGGTCGGTCATGCGCGTCTTGAGCGGGCGCCCGCCCCAGAAGCCGGTGCGGTATTTGATGTCCACCCCATAGGCGCTGGTGTCCTGGGAAATTACCAGTAGTTCGCGGGTCCCGGCCTTGACCAGGTTCTCGGCCTCCTGCATCACTTCGCCGATGGGCCGGCTGACCAGGTCGCCGCGCAGGGAGGGAATGATGCAGAAGCTGCAACGGTGGTTGCAGCCTTCCGAAATTTTGAGGTACGCATAGTGGCGGGGCGTGAGCTTGATCCCCTGGGGCGGGATGAGGCTTGTGAAAGGGTCGTGCGGCGGCGGCAGGTGCTGGTGCACCGCCTGCATCACGGCCTGCTTGTCGTGCGGGCCGGTCACGGCCAGCACGGCCGGGTGGGCATTGCGCACCTTGTCGGCGTGGCTGCCCAGACATCCGGTCACAATGACGTTGCCGTTCTGGTGGAGCGCCTCGCCGATGGCATCGAGCGACTCTTCGATGGCCGCGTCGATGAACCCGCAGGTATTCACGACCACGAGATCCGCCCCCTCATAGGAAGGCGAGATCTCGTAACCTTCGGCGCGCAGCTGCGTGAGGATCTGCTCGGAGTCCACCAGGGCCTTGGGGCAGCCCAGCGAGACGAATCCGACGCGGCCTGTCGTGGCCGGAACGCCCCGGGTCGGTTTGCTGCGCCGGGAAACTGTCGTCGCGCGCGTCACGCGTCAGACCTGCGGATCGCCCGCCTTGGGCGACTGGGGTTTGGGCTGGGGTTCGGGTTCGGGTTCGCGGGAGGCCGTCGGCACGCCATAGGGAAACTGGAATCCGCCAAACATGGTGCGCGCCTGCTTTTGCATCTGGTTCTGCATTTCCATGAACAACTGGGTGCTCTGCTCCAGGTAATTTCCCATCAACCCCTGCAACGCCGGGCCCTGGGCATTGAGAAACTGCTTCCACACATCGGCATTGACGGGGGAGGCCTCGCTGCCGCCGCTCAAGGTACTGCCCTGCTCCTGCAGCTTCTTCTGGATGTCCACGAAACTTTGCATGCCCTTTTCCAGATAGTTGCCCATGAAGCCCTGCATGGCGTTGCCGTAGGAGCGGATCATCTGGGACAGCATGTCGCTGGTGAACAGGGGCGCGACACCGGATTCCTCGTCGAGGATGATTTGCATCAGGATGCTGCGCGTCAAATCCTGGTTGGTCTTGGCATCCACCACCTGGAACTCAGCATGCTCCAGCACCAGCTGCTTGACCTCGGAGAGGGTGATGTAGCTGCTGGTTTCCGTGTCGTAGAGACGGCGGTTGGGGTACTTTTTGATCAATCGAACCGGATTTGACATGGCAAGGACCTCAAAAATTTGTGCAACACACAACGGTTACGCTATAATCTGCACCATAAAAAGTCGAATAATTTTACACAAAACTTTAACAAAACATCAACTTATATATTTTTTGCAGCGCATTAATATTTTTTATTGCATCGCACAAAAAAGGTTGACAAGATCATCGGGCCTCTGTATCGTGGGAATTGTTGCGACGCAGCAAACACGGCGACGCAGAAGATCAGACCCTGACTTTCGACCCTTTTCAAGGAGTGCGCCAAATGTACAACACGCCCGAACAAGTCACCGAGTTTAACAAATCCGCAGTCAATGCGGCACTGCAGCTGACCAAGATCGTGTTGGACACCACCGAGCGACTGGTGGGCCTGCAACTGGAAGCCGGCAAGGAATCCTTTGCTGACGCCAGCCAGACGCTGCGCTCCCTGACTGAGACGCGCGATCCACAACAACTGATGGATCTGCGCACCAAGCTGACCGAAAAGAGCGTCGAAAAAGTCACCGCTTATTCCCGCAGCCTGTACGACGTTGCTGCCCACGCCCAAGCCCAGGTCTCTGCGCTGATTGAAGGGCAAGTGGCCGACTGGAACCAGTCCGTTGCCAGCAACATCGACAAGGCGGTTCAGGCCGCCCCAGCGGGCGCCGATGTGGCCATCGCCGCAGTGAAATCCACGGTTGCCGCAACCGCTGCCGCCATCGACGGGGTCACCAAAACCGCCAAGCAGGTGGCCAGTTTTGCTGATGCCAGTGTCAAGGCCACGGTAGATGCCGCAACTGCAGCCATGAAACCGGCTGCCTGAGACCCGATACCCCGGTCTTAACGTCTCCTCCTCCTTTATTGCAAAGGTTCCCTTTCGATAAAGGCTTCAACCCCGCAGAAACCCTGCGGGGTTTTTTTTGCGCAAAACCTAGAACATGTGCTGACCGCCGTTGATGGAGATGTTGGCGCCCGTAATGAAGGCAGCCTCATCGGAAGCCAGGTAGACGATCAGCCCGGCCACCTCTTCGGGCTTGCCCAGACGGCCGACCGGAATCTGCGGCAGGATCTTTGCCTCGAGAATTTCCTGGGGAATGGCCATCACCATCTTGGTGCCGATGTAACCCGGCGAAATGGTGTTCACAGTGACCCCCTTGCGCGCCACTTCCAGCGCCAACGACTTGGTGAAGCCATGCATCCCGGCTTTGGCTGCGGCGTAGTTGGTCTGACCAAAGGCGCCCTTCTGCCCATTGACCGAGGACACATTGATGACACGGCCCCAGCCGCGGTCCACCATACCGTCCATGAACGGTTTGGTCATGTTGAACACGCTGTTGAGATTGGTATTGATGACGGCATCCCAATCCACCTTGGTCATTTTCTTGAAGGTCATGTCGCGCGTGATCCCGGCATTGTTGACCAGCACATCCACCTGCCCCACCTCGGCCACCACCTTGGCTGCCATGCGGGCGCAATCGTCCGCGTCACCCACGTCCACCGGGTAGGCATGAAAGGCGTAACCCCGCGCACGCATGCCCGAAAGCCAGGCCTCCGCCGTCTTGTTGCTGGGAGAATGGGTGGTCACCACGGTATAGCCCAGATCGGCCAGCTTGACACAGATGGACTCGCCCAATCCCCCCATGCCGCCCGTCACCAAAACCACGCGTTTTTGCATTGCCCTTCCTCCTCTATTGTCTTGTTAACACCGGGCCTGGACATACCGCCCAGGCGCCGGTTCGATGGGGGGGTACTGCGCGTTGCCCAACGCTTGCGGGGCGCTGACCCGCTCCGGATTGAGACGGTCCATCCAGTCGCCCCAATGCACCCACCAGCTGCCCGGCACGTCGGTGGCCGTAGCCAGCCATTCGTCAGCCGTGCCCCCCAGGGTGCCCCCGGTCCAGTAATTGCGCCTGTTTTTTGAAGCGGGGTTGATCGAGCCCGCAATATGGCCGCTCGCCCCCAACACGAATTCCATGGGGCCGGACAGCAGGCGCGTGGCCTGGTAAGCCGACTTCCACGGCACGATATGGTCTTCGCGCGCACCGAACACGTATGCGGGCAGGCGAATGCGCGAAAGATCCACAGGCCGCCCCAGCACGGTCAGTGCGTTGGGCAGGCAGAGCTCGTTTTGCAGGTACAGGTGGCGCAGGTACCAGGCAAACATGGGGCCGGGCAGATTGGTACCGTCGCCGTTCCAGTACAGCAGGTCAAAGGCAGGCGGCTTCTCACCCTTGAGATAGTTGTTGACCACATAAGGCCAGATCAGGTCGTTGGCACGCAGGCTGGAAAACGCCATGGCCAGCTCCTTGCCCGGCACGACCCCGCCATGCTCCAGTTGTTTTTCACGCTGTTCGACGAAAGCGCGGTCAATGTACACCCCGATTTCGCCCACGTCGGAATAGTCCAGCAGGGTCGCCATCAGCGTCAGTGACGCCACGGGCAGGGGCTGGTCCACCGCATAGGCGGCAAGCGCGCAGGAAAGCAACGCGCCGCCCACGCAAAAGCCCAGCGCGTCGATCTGCCCGGTCCCTGCGATGGCCTGGGTGACCCGGACGGCTGTGGCCACGCCGGTTTCGATGTAGTCGTCCCAGGTCACGTTCCTGAGCGATTCGTCAATGTTGCACCAGGACACCAGAAACACGGTGTGCCCCCGGTCCACCGCATATTTCACCAGGGAGTTGGAAGGCTCCAGATCCATGATGTAGTACTTGTTGATGCAGGGCGGCACCATCAGCAAGGGCCGCGAAGCCACTTCGGCCGTGGTGGGGTGATATTGCAGCAGCTGGAACAACTCGTTTTCGAAGACCACGGCACCCGGCGTGACGGCAATATTTCGCCCCACCTCGAAGGCCGTTTCGTCGGTCATGGAGATGCGCCCCTTTTCCATGTCCGCCAAGAGGTTTTGCAGTCCGGCCTTGAGGCTCTCCCCTCCCGATTCCAGGGCTTTTTTCAGGACCTCCGGGTTGGTGGCCGGGAAATTGGAGGGGGCCATGGCATCAATGTACTGGCGCATGAAAAAATCCAGGCGTTGCTGAGTGGCCGGTTCCATCTGCAGGGAAGACACCGCCTCCCGCAACCAGGTTGCCGTCAGGAGATAGGATTGGCGCAGATAATCGTAGAGGGGATGCTCCCCCCACTCGGGCGCACTGAAGCGGCGATCGGTGAGCGCCGCAACGGCCGCCGCCGGCGTGGCCACCGGAGGATTCTGTCCCGCCGCACGGCTCAACATGTTCATCCAGAGGGCAGCCTGGTTTTCGTAATACTGGGCTTGCAACGCCTGCCAGCGCGGCGCATCCTTGGCCACGGCCTGGGCCAATTCCCTCAGAAAATTCTGGTACTCCTCCGGCCTGAAGCCCGCGAGCCGCGCACCGAATTCTTCCATCAAGGCATGGTTGGTTTGTCCCAGCGTTTCCAGCACGGGTTCCAGGGCATGCTTGCCGGGCTGCGGTGCCTCCATCGCATCTCCTCTCGTGGAGCGCCGTCACGCGCCCCTGTCATCGTTCCAGCAGGGTAATCCTGCCCTTGGGTTAACTCAAGCGTTGCCGGGAGGCTCACTCCATGATCAGGACATGCGCCCAGTGAATCGAGGCGACGCCCAGCGCGATCAGGGTGATCTGCCAGGCCGATGCCTTGAAATCCACACGACGATGCAACCCGGGAATGAGATCGGCCACTGCGACGTAGATCATGCTGGCTGCAGCCAGGGCAAGCAGGTAAGGCACGTAGTGCTGAAGGGACTGCAACGCCAGGCACGCCATGACCCCGCCCACCAGGGTGGCGAGGCTGGAAAACAGATTGAAGGCCAACGCGCGTCCGCGCGAAAGCCCGGAGTGCAGCAGCACCAAAACGTCGCCGGCCTCCTGGGGAATTTCGTGGGCGATGATGGCCATGGCGGTCACGATCCCCAACTGGGTATCCGTGACGAACGCGGCAGCAATGATGATGCCGTCCACGAAGTTGTGCACCGAATCGCCCACCACCACCATGGCCCCCGTGCGCCCCTGGTGCGCTTCATGCCCATGGCCCTGATGGGTGGGCTCCTCCAGGTCGTGCACGTGCACATGCCGCCAGAGCACGAGCTTTTCGAGCAGGAAAAACACCAGGATTCCGGCCAGGACCGTTGCGGACACGGCTTCGGGACTCGCGGTCAGGGCAAAGGCATGGGGCAGGATTTCGAGGAACACGGCCCCCAGAAGGGCGCCGATCGCATAGCTGACCAGCAGGGGCACCCAGGCCGGACGGGCCGTGAAGACCACCAGCACGGCGCAAATCATCGACAGCGTACCCGCCGCTGCCCCGGCGATGATCGTAGCAATCAACGGTGACATGTAGGTCCTGTGCGCCTGAAGGATGGGATCAAAGGTGCATTATACGGGCGGTCCCCGTCAATCTTGAACCATCCAGATGAAATTTCCCATGCGTCCGGTCACCCCCCGGTCGCGCCGATGCGAAAAAAACCGCGCCGGGTCCCCCATGGTGCAGAAGCCACCGCCATACACCTGGGTCACGCCGGCATGCGCCAGTCGCAACCGGGCCAGGCCGTACAGGTCAGCCCACCATTTTCCCGGCGCTCCGGCGCAAAAGGCTTGCGCTGCCCCGGGGTCCGTCGCGAGAAAAGCGGCGCGCACTTCACCCCCGACTTCAAAGGCCGTCGGCCCGATGGTGGGTCCCAGCCATGCCAGGATGCCCGCCGGATCCACACGCATGGCCTGCACCGTGGCTTCAATCACGCCCGCCGCCATCCCGCGCCATCCCGCATGGGCTGCGGCCACCACGTGCTCGGTGCGATGGCAAAACAGGAGCGGCATGCAATCCGCCGTCAGCACGACGCTTGCCAACCCCGCGACACGGGTCACCGAAGCGTCGGCCTCCACCTCCGCCCCGCCCTCCCCCGCCTCTGCCACGGCGATGCCGTGCACCTGGTGCAGCCACCACGGCACGACACCCAGCGCCGCGCAGACCCGGCGCCGGTTTTCCGCCACATGGGACGGGTCATCGCCGCAACGCGAACCCAGGTTGAGGGTGGCCCAGCCGTTACGGCTGACCCCACCCGCCCGTGTCGTGGACAGGGTGCGCACCCAGGGCGGTGCGGGCCAGTCGGCGCGAAACCCCAATGCCGCCTCATTCATGGCGTGCCCCGCGCAGCACCGCCAGGAGGGCGGCCATATCGGGCGCCATGGGAATCTCCCAGAGCATCGGTGCCGCACTGACCGGGTGCATGAGCCCCAGGCGAAAGGCATGCAATGCCTGGCGCCCAAACTGCTGCAAGGCCTCGCTCGAGCGCGCATCCAGCCTGGCAGGACGCCCGCCGTACACCGGATCGCCTGCCAGGGAAAAACCCAGATGCTGCATGTGCACGCGGATCTGGTGCGTGCGCCCGGTTTCCAGCCGGCATTCCACCAGGGTGTGGCAAGGCAGGCGTTCCACGATGGTGTAATGGGTGATGGCAGGGCGACCGCCCGAGACGACCGCCATGCGCGTGCGCTGCGTGGGATGACGCCCGATCGGCGCATCCACCGTACCGTCACTTTTGACATGGCCCTGCACCAGGGCCCAGTAATGGCGATGCACCGACCGGGCCTGCAATTGGCGCACCAGCTCGGCATGCGCCTGCAAGGTGCGGGCCACCACCATCAGCCCGCTGGTGTCCTTGTCCAGGCGGTGTACGATGCCGCATCGTGGCACTGCGGCAAGACGCGGATCGCGATGCAGCAGGGCGTTCTGTAGCGTCCCGCTACGATTGCCGTTGCCCGGATGCACCACCAGCCCCGGCGGCTTGTTGATGACCAGCACAGCCGCGTCCTCGTACACTGCCTCGATGTCGATGGCTTCGGCAACGATCTCCTCGGAGTCCGCATCGTCTGGAATCTGCAGGGTCACCCGTTCGCCGCTCCAGACTTTCATTTTTGGCGTGGCGGGCACCCCCTCCAGCAGGATGCATCCCTCCCGAACCCAACGCTGCAGGCGACTGCGCGAAAAATCGGGAAACAGGCGAACCAGCGCCTGGTCCAGGCGCAATCCTGCGCACTCGGGCGGCATACGGGTTTCAATGGGGTCTGTTTCTTCGAGGCTGGTATAATCCGGGGATTGCATAATGACTTCCGCTATGACGACCTCCAGTTTAACGCGAATCGCCCCCCTGCTCGTGGCAGCCCTGCTCACCGGCTGCGGCGCCTTCGAGAACGACGCCGATCCGACCAAGGACTGGTCTGCAGCCAAGCTGCACGCCGAGGCCAAGGCGGAGCTTCAGGACGGCAATTACGAAAAGGCCTCCAAACTCTACGAGTCGCTCGAGTCGCGCTACCCCTATGGGGCCTACTCGCAGCAGGCGCAACTGGAACAGATCTATTCCTACTACAAGCAGCATGAAACCGCTTCGGCCGTCAGTGAAGCGGATCGTTTCATCAAAGCCCACCCCAACCATCCCAGCGTGGATTACGCCTATTACATGAAGGGGTTGGCCAACTTCAACGACGATCTGGGCATCTTTGGCATCTACAGCAGCCGCGACCTTGCCGAACGCGACATCAAGCCCACGCGCGAATCCTTCGATGCATTCAAGGAACTCGTCACCCGCTTCCCTGACAGCCGCTACGCGGAAGACGCCACGGTGCGCATGACCTACCTCGTCAACGCCATGGCCCAGGGCGATATCGCCACCGCGCGCTACTATTACCGGCGCCAGGCGTATCTCGCCGCCGCCAACCGTGCCCAGGAAATCCTGCGCAGCTACCCCAGGTCGCCCGCGGTGGAAGAGGCGTTGTTCATCATGTACGGCAGTTATAACGCCATGGGGCTGCACCATTTGCGGGACGACACGCTGCGCGTCCTGCAACAGGACTTTCCCAACAGCAAGTATCTCAATGACAAGAAGGATGCCGTGGTGGATCGCCCCTGGTGGCGGGTCTTCTGGTAAGGCGGCAGGCGGCGTTAAGGCCGGTTTGTCTTGGGAGGCGTCTCCACCAGACGGTAGTAGGTTTCACCCTGGCGTACCATGCCCAGTTCCACGCGGGCACGTTCTTCCAGTGCGTCCGATCCCTTGCGCAGGTCCTGGACTTCTGCAGAAAGCGCCTCATTGCGCTTCTGCAGTTCCTGGTTGCTGGCCCTCTGTGCGGCGATCTGCTGGTCCAGCGAGCGAATGTGCAGCCACCCCCCCTTGCCCAGCGTGAGGGCATAACCCAGCATCACGATCATCAATAGCAGCGCGTAGCGCAGCCAGCGTCCGGGTTCCAGCATGCCACCCTGCGATCAGAGTTGATAATAGGCGTCACGCCCTCCGTACTGGGCCACAGCCCCCAGTTCCTCTTCGATGCGCAACAACTGATTGTACTTGGCCAGGCGGTCGGAACGCGAGAGCGATCCCGTCTTGATCTGGCCCGCATTGGTGGCGACCGCAATATCCGCAATGACGGTATCTTCAGTTTCACCAGAGCGATGCGAAATCACATTGGTATAGCCCGCACGCTTGGCCATCTCGATGGCTGCAAAGGTCTCGGAAAGCGAGCCGATCTGGTTGATCTTGATCAGGATGGAATTGGCGATGCCTTTCTGGATGCCTTCCTTGAGGATGCGCGCATTGGTGACGAAAATGTCGTCCCCCACGAGCTGCACCTTGCGCCCCAGACGTTCGGTCAGCAGCTTCCAGCCGTCCCAGTCGGCCTCGGACATGCCGTCTTCGATGGTGAGCACGGGGTATTTCGAAACCCAGTCCCCCAAGTACGCCGCAAATTCCTCGGAACTCAATGCACGGTTTTCGGCGCTGAGGTGGTATCGGCCCGCCTTGTAGAACTCGGAGCTGGCGCAGTCCAGCCCGATCGCAATCTGCTCGCCCGGACGATAACCCGCCTTTTCGATGGCTTCCATGATGAGGCCCAGGGCCGCCTCGTTGTTGGGCAGGCGCGGAGCAAAACCACCTTCGTCACCGACTGTGGTGGCAAGACCCTTGCCGTCAATGAGGCTTTTGAGGGCATGAAAGACTTCGGCACCGTAACGCAGGGCCTCTCGAAAACTGGGGGCCCCCACGGGCAGGATCATGAACTCCTGCATGTCGAGACCGTTGTTGGCATGCGCCCCGCCGTTGATGACGTTCATCATGGGCACCGGCATCTGCACGGCAGCTGCGCCGCCCAGGTAGCGATACAGCGGCAGTCCGGCTTCTTCCGCGGCCGCCTTGGCCGTGGCGAGTGACACGGCAAGGATGGCGTTGGCGCCGAGGCGCGCCTTGTTGTCGGTGCCATCCAGCGCAATCATGGTGTGGTCGATGAGGGCCTGTTCGGCCACGTCGAGCCCCACGATGGCTTCGTAGATTTCAGTATTGACGTGAGAAACCGCCTTCAGGACGCCCTTGCCCAGATAGCGCCCCTTGTCGCCGTCACGCAGCTCGATGGCCTCGCGCGTTCCCGTCGAGGCGCCTGAGGGCACGGCAGCGCGCCCCAGCGCGCCGGACTCGGTGACGACTTCGGCCTCCACCGTCGGGTTGCCGCGGGAATCCAGAATCTCTCTGGCAAAGACTTCAACAATTGCGCTCATGGGTTATCCTTGGTATGTATGCAGTCATTCACAAATCGTTTTCGCTGAACCCGCGTTTTTTGACCAGCGCGTCGATCTCGAGCAGGGTTTCCAGCAGTTCTCTCATCTTTCCCAGGGGCCAGGCATTGGGGCCATCCGAAAAAGCATGTTCGGGGTCCGGGTGGGTTTCCATGAACACGCCCGCCACGCCTGCCGCCACTGCGGCACGCGCCAGCACCGGCACGAATTCGCGCTGACCGCCACTGGCACCGCCCAGGCCGCCGGGCAACTGCACCGAGTGCGTGGCGTCAAAAACCACGGGGCAGCCTGTGTTGCGCATGATGGACAACGAGCGCATGTCGGACACCAAGTTGTTGTAGCCGAACGAGACGCCGCGTTCGCAGACCATGATGTTGTCGGTCCCGCTGGCCGCACGCGCCTTGTCCACCACGTTCTTCATGTCGCCGGGCGCCAGAAACTGGCCTTTCTTGATATTGACTGGTTTGCCTGCCGACGCCACGGCCTGGATGAAGTCGGTCTGACGGCACAGGAAGGCGGGCGTCTGCAACACGTCCACCGCGGCAGCCACTGCAGGCACATCTTCCCTTTCGTGCACGTCGGTCAGGACCGGAATGCCCAGCGTCTTGCGAACGTCGGACAGGATTTCAAGGCCCTGCTCCTGCCCCGGACCGCGAAACGAGGTGCCGGAACTGCGGTTGGCCTTGTCGTAGGAGGCCTTGAAAATGAAGGGGACTTCCAGCTCGCGGCACAATTCCTTCAACTGGCCGGCCACGTCGAAGACCAACTCGCGGGATTCGATGACGCAAGGCCCCGCAATCAGGAAGATGGGATGTTCGAGACCCACCTCGAAATTTGCGATTTTCATGATACGCGCGCGATGCCGGGGCTCAAGACCCCGCGCTGGCGCAGGGCGGCCTCGATGAAGGATTCAAACAGCGGATGTCCGCCGCGTGGCGTGGACGTGAACTCGGGATGGAACTGGCATGCGACGAACCAGGGATGCCCGGGCAGTTCGATCATCTCGCACAGGTCTTCCTGGGCCGAGATGCCGGAGGTGCGCAGTCCTGCAGCGCGCAGTTGCGGCAGATACTGGTTGTTGACTTCGTAACGGTGGCGGTGCCGTTCGACGATATGCTCCTTGCCGTAGATGCGGCGCACCAGGGAGTCGGCCTCCAGCAGACATTCCTGCCCACCCAGGCGCATGGTCCCGCCCAGGTCCGATTCTGCGCTGCGGTGTTCCACCCGGCCATCGGCCGCCTTGAATTCGGTGATGAGCGCAATCACGGGATGCGGCGTCGCCGTTTCAAACTCTGTGCTATGCGCATCGGGAAGCTGCGCGCAGTGGCGTGCAAATTCCACCACGGCAAGCTGCATGCCCAGGCAGATGCCGAGGTAGGGAATGCCCGACTCGCGCGCGTACTGGATGGCTTTGATCTTGCCTTCCACGCCCCGCTTGCCAAAGCCCCCGGGAACGAGGATGGCATCCATGCCTTCCAGGCACTGCGTGCCTTCGGTTTCGATGCGTTCCGAATCCACGTAATGGATCTGGATGCGCGCACGCTTGTGGATCCCTGCGTGGGTCAGCGCTTCGGTCAGGGACTTGTAGGATTCCGTCAGGCCCACGTATTTGCCCACCAGGGCGATATCCACCTCATAGAGCGGATGTTCGATGGCATACACCAGGGCATCCCAGGCCGAAAGATCGGCCGAACGGGCAAGCAGCCCCAGCTTGTGGCAGACGATTTCATCGAGCATCTGGCGCTGCAGCACGCCCGGGATCTTGTACACGCTGTCCACGTCCGGTGCCGAAATCACCGCTTCCACGGGCACGTTGGTGAACAACGCAATCTTGCGGCGTTCGTCTTCAGGCAGCGGTCGGTCCGCACGGCAGATCAGCACGTCGGGCTGGATCCCGATTTCGCGCAGTTCCTTGACGGAGTGCTGGGTGGGCTTGGTTTTGATCTCGCCGGCGGAAGGCAGATAAGGCAGCAGCGTCAGGTGAATGAAGCAGCTGTGGTCGCGCGGCAGCTCGATGGCCATCTGGCGGATGGCTTCGAGGAACGGCAGGGACTCGATGTCCCCCACGGTGCCGCCGATTTCGACGATGGCCACCTGGGCCTCGTCCGCACCCAGCCGGATGCAGTGCTTGATCTCGTCGGTGATATGCGGAATGACCTGAACCGTTCCGCCCAGGTAATCGCCGCGTCGCTCTTTTTTGATGACGCTTTCGTAAATCTGGCCGGTGGTAAAGTTGTTGCGGCGGGTCATACGGGTGCTGACAAACCGCTCGTAATGCCCGAGATCAAGGTCGGTTTCCGCGCCGTCTTCCGTCACGAAAACTTCGCCATGCTGGAAGGGGCTCATGGTGCCCGGATCCACATTGATGTAGGGATCGAGCTTGAGAAGGGTAACTTTGATCCCTCGGGATTCGAGAATGGCTCCGAGCGAGGCGGCAGCAATGCCCTTCCCGAGAGACGAGACCACACCGCCGGTCACGAAAATATACTTGGTCATGGGTAAAGGCATCAGTTGGACGACGGATTATAGCGCGAGCACCTGATTACGACAAACTCCAGTTTTTCTGACGGGCAAAGTAGCTTTATAATGACGCGTCATGACAACCACAAGCAGCAATTTTCTTGAAACGCCACTTTCGCGGCATCCGCTGCGCATCATGTTGCGCGGATTGATGCGCAACAATGTCGTGCTGCGCTGCCTGACGGAGCAGGAACTGCTTGAGCTGGAAAATCACCTGACCATCGCCGAAGTCAAGAAAGGCGATGCCCTGCTGGTGCAGGGCGCCTCCGAAATGGATCAGTACTTCATCCTGGAGGGCGTGCTCAAACGGGTGGTAGCCAATCCGGAAGGCAAGGAAATGATCCTGCGCTTTGCCCGCGAAACGCAGATCGAGACCAGCTATGCCGCATGGCGCCTGGAAAATCGCGCACCCTACAGCATCCGTGCCGTCACCCGGGTCCGCGTGGCCAAGTGCCCGATTCCTGTCTGGGCCGAGTTCATGGATCGCTACCCCAAGCTCAAGCACGATTTCGAATACGAGGTCATGCGCCTGATGAGCGAAATCATGGCCCACACCATCACCCTGCACCTCCTCGATGCTGCCGGCCGGATGGATCGCTTCATGCGCAAAAACCCCGACATGGCCAATCTGCTGCCCAAAAAAGAGCTGGCCCTGCATTTGAACATTTCGCCAGAAACCCTGAGCCGCCTGCTCCACCACCATCCCCAGCCTCCGTCTGCCGACAAGACGGAGAGTTGAAAAGCAACAGGCCGGGTTTCCCCGGCCTGTTGCTTTCTGCCCTGTAACGCGTGTGCTGCTTTAACTTCCGAAGGCGGTCCCCACCACGAGGCCATGCTCCTTGACGAATTCGGCGGCGCTGATTTTTTTGCCGTCTTCGTGCTTGAGCTTGAACACCTCGATTTGCCCGCCCTGTGCCGTGATGCGCAGGCTATCCGGCCCGATATCGGAAACTTCGCCGACCTTGCCCTTGACGGCGCCAAACGTGTGGAACGGGTGCTTGCGTGCCTCGAACAACTGCACTTTCTTGCCCAGCAGGGTCGTCCAGGCGCCCGGGGCCGGGTTGCAGCCGCGGATCAGGTTGTAGACGAAATCCACGTGGTTGTGCCAGTTGATGCGGGACTCGGCAGCGCGGCACCATCCTTCGTAGGTGGCCACGGACTCATCCTGCACGACTTCCTTGTGACGGCCGGCCACCACCAGGTCGGCGGCCTCCAGCATGGCAGCAACCCCCATGGGGAACAGACGGTCGAAATAAACCGAGCCCAGGGTGTCGTCGGCACTGATGGGGGTTTCCTTCTGCAAGACCACGGGGCCTTCATCCAGCCCGTCGTCCGGACGGAAAATGGTCAACCCGGTTTTGCTGTCGCCACGGATGATCGGCCAGTTGATCGAGCTGGGGCCCCGGTACAGCGGCAACAGCGAGGGGTGGTACTGAATCGTGCCGTGCTTCGGAATATTGACGAACTCCTGTGGGGCAAATTGCAGCACGTAGGCCATGATGCCGATCTCGGGTGCGAGTTCGCGCATGATCTCGATGGCCTTGGCATCCTTGAGCGAGGGCAACTGAAAAACCTTGAGCCCTTTTTCCTGTGCGGCAATACGCAGCGGATCGGGGCGCGCACCCTCTTTTTCGGGCGCGCAGAACACCCCGGCCACTTCATCACCACGGGCTAGAAAAGCCTCCAGCACCGCTTTTCCAAAGTCCTGTTGTCCGATGATGACGATCTTCATAAGCTAGAAACTCCTGTCTGTGATCTGGTTTGCGTAACGGGTTATTTGGTGAATGCGCCAGCACTGCGCTGGGCTTCGATCTTGGCATCGTCCCAACCCAACACTTCCTGCAGGATCTGGTCCGTGTGTTCGCCCAGCAACGGGGAGCGCTCCATGGGCACGTGGTTGTCCGAAAGCTTGATGGGCATGCCGACGTTGTACCAGTTTCCGCGCACCGGATGGTCCAGTTCCACGTACATGTCGCGCAGGCGGACGTGTTCGTCGTTGGCAAGGTCCTCGGTGCTCATGATGGGACCGCAAGGCACATCAATTTCATTGAGGATGGCCATGAATTCCCGTTTGGTGTACTGGCTGGCAAAATCGTCGAGCATCTTCCACATGACGGCCTGGTTTTTGCGACGTTCGCCGATGGTGGAGAAACGCGCGTCTCCCAGGAGGGCATCGCCCCCCATGCGACGGGCCAGGTTTTCCCAAACGGCTTCCTGCACCACCACGTAGATGTAGTCATTGGGGCCGCCGGGTTTGCACTTGACCGCATTGCCCAACTGGCCGCCGCCCGAGTCATTGCCGCCGCGCGGTGTTGCGTGACGGCCCGTGGTGTCAATGGAATACTCGGGCAGGTTGCCGCGGGTCAGGCGCTGGTGATCGCGGAACTTGACGCGACACAGGTTCATTACCGAATCCATCATGGCCACTTCGACGTACTGCCCCTTGCCGGTGCGAACCCGGGCCTGCAACGCCGCCAGAATACCGATGGCCAGGTGCAACCCCGTGCCGGAGTCGCCGATCTGGGCGCCGGTGACGAGGGGTGGGCCGTCATCGTATCCGGTGGTGCTCATGGAGCCCCCCATGGCCTGGGCCACGTTTTCATAAGCCTTGAACTCGGAATAAGGTCCGGTCGAACCGAACCCCTTGATGGAGGCCATCACGATGCGCGGGTTGATTTCGTGCACCTTGCTCCAGGTAAATCCGAAACGATCCAGTACGCCGGGGCCGAAGTTTTCCATGACCACGTCGCACTTCTTCAGAAGCTCCACAAACACTTCCTTGCCGGCCGGGTTTTTCATGTTGGCCGTAATGGAACGCTTGTTGCAGTTGAGCATGGTGAAATAAAGGCTATCTGCATTGGGAATGTCCCGCAGTTGCCCCCGGGTGATGTCGCCCGTGGGGGGCTCGAACTTGATCACATCTGCGCCCAACCAGGCCAGCAATTGCGACGACGTCGGCCCAGCCTGAACGTGTGTCATGTCAAGAATCCGAATACCCGACAGCGCTTTCTCCATAGTCTCCTCACTCACAAGTTTCTGAAAACGAACTTCAGTTGTTATTTTGAAACGTAAATTATTTGTACATCGCCTGGTTCATTGTACCGCTCGAATATTTCTCGCGGTCAATCGCCATGCCCACCAGAGCCCGGACGCCCGAGCCCCCGCCCTTATCCAGTGCAGGGCGGATCTGGCCGCCGGTGATGGCAGCGCCCATTTCGGCCGCTGCGGCGACAGAAATGGATGGACTGGGGAATCCATTGGGTTGTTCCGTTTATCGCGTATCTGCACCCGCTTCAATCGCTTCGAAAAACGCTGGATTCAGCCTGCAAAACAGGATAAGGCACGCGCTTTCCCGAGTCCTTGACTCGGGTCAAGCGCCTCCCCGTTTAATCCCGCCCCAAATTACCCCAAAAGCGGCGCCAATCCTTGTCCTGCAAGCAGGAGCGCAATGATCCCCAGGGACCAGAAGACCAGTCGGCGGTAAAGCTCGGGCTGAATGCCGCGCCGCAAACGCATGCCCAACACCAGTATGGCGACGGACAGCAGGGCCAGCGGCAGGGAGAGCATCAACACCTCATTATCGAAGTGGCCTGCCAGTGCAAAAGCGCCGGCCTGCGCCGCCTTTCCCGAAAGAAAGCACAGATTGAGGATCTGCGTCATTGCCAGGGGATTGAGGCCCAGGGCCATGAAGTAGATCACGAGCGGCGGCAGGGACACGTTCACGCTGCCGGACAGCACACCGGCGAACAGGCCCAGCACCATTCCGGAAACGCGCGGGTGACGCGCGATGAAAGACCAGTCGAGCTGCTTGATGCGATCCTGGGCCAGGTAGATCGCAATCATCAATGCCAGCAGTACCTTGAGCGGCGCGGGATCGACGCTCATCAGCACCCGGGTGCCCAGCAGCGTGCCCAGCAGCACCCAGATGGCCATGGGCCAGTAACGCCCCAGGCTCTCCTGCCACTGCCCGCCCCGCACGATGCTGACGAGGTTGACCGCGAGATTGGGCAGTACGGTCAGCAGCACGGCCGTCTGCATGTCGGCCACGAGCGCGATGACCGGAGTGGAAATCAGAGGAAAGCCAAAGCCCAGCACACCATGCGCCAGGGCCGAGAGCACCATGATGACGACGGCAAAGGCCATCCAGAATGGATCGTGAAAAATTTTAGCTCCCCCACAAAAAACACCACCCTGCCTTGCGGACAGGGTGGTGTTGATTTCAAGACCAGAACTTCAACAGACACCGGGGCAACGCCCCGGCGGCGTCATGTCATTACTACCTTGCGGCCTGGGGCGCAGTGGCCATGGAAGCTTCTTCGCCATGACGATGGTTGGCGTTGGCAATCCACCGGGCGCGCATCGGCTCCAGGATGAACTTCGCTGCGAGGCCCGCTGCGATGGTCATGGCTGCCGCAACGATGAACACCCGGTTCCAGTCTCCTTTCGCAGCAAAGAACGACGTCAGCGGAACCAGCAGGGAAGCGGTGCCTTTGGCCGTATACAGCGTTCCGGCGTTGCCTGCAGCGTACTTGACCCCGAACGTGTCGGCACAGGTGGCGGGGAAGATCGAAAAGATTTCGCCCCAGAACAGGAACACCAGCGGCGCAAACACCAGGAACATGTAGGGATCATGCCCAAAGGTCATCAGTCCCAGCAGTGCCAGCCCTTCGCCGACGAACACCAGCATCATGGTGTTTTCGCGACCGATGCGGTCCGAAATGAAACCGCACAGCGGCCGGGTGAACCCGTTGGCCAGACTGTCAATGGACAGCACCACGGTCAGCAGCGGCAGGATGTCGCCAAAGTAGTTGATGGGCATTTTTGCGAAGCCGTAGTCCTTGGCGATCGGACCGATCTGGGCCGTCGCCATCAACCCGCCCGCAGCCACAGCCACGAACAGGATGTAGATCACCCAGAACACAGGGGCTTTCATCATCTGGCTCGAGGTGAAGTCCACCTTGCAGCTGGCCACGCGCACCGAAGGCACGACGCCCTTGGGCACCACGGGCCGGACCATCAGCATGGCCATGATGAAGATGATGACGCCCTGGATGATGCCGAAATTCAGGAACGCAGCCTCATACCCGGCACTCTGGATCATGTTGGCAATGGGAATCACGGTCACTGCCGCCCCCGCGCCAAAACCTGCAGCCGTCAACCCTGCAGCCAGGCCGCGCTTGTCCGGAAACCATTTGAGCGCATTGCCCACGGCGGTTCCGTACACGCAACCAGCGCCAATCCCGGAAATCACGGCAGCGATGTAGAGCTCGGTCAGGGAAGTCGCATAAGAATTGATCGTCCAGCCCAGTGCAGCAAATACGGCACCCAGCGCAATGACCGGGCGGGGACCGAACTTGTCCACCAGCCAGCCTTCCACCGGAACCAGCCAGGTCTCCACCACGATAAAGATGGAAAACGACAACTGGATCGCGGGAAGCCCCCAGTGGTTCTTGGCTTCCAGAGGGTTTACAAAGAGCGTCCACGCGTATTGCAGGTTGGCCACGAGGGCCATGCAAACGATGCCGAAAACCAGCTGAAACCATCGGCCATGGTAGAACTTGGCGTTCCCGCCATCACTTCCCAAATTCTGGGTACTCGTCATAATCGTTTTCTCCTCGTTATCGTATTTCTTGTAAATCCAGTACAGTCCAGTTTACCTGTAAGCTCAGGCGCCCTGACGCTGAATGGCGGCGCTGACTTCATTGATCCAGGATTTTCAAGCGATTTGTTCTTATTTTTGACCGAGGCCGAATGATCCGGCCAGCGGAACGGGGAACTTCCTGAAGGGGACGTCCGTGCGAAGCAAGCCACGCACTGGCCGTCAAAATGACATTGTTCAGGGCCCCTCTTATTTGGAATCGTTAAACCTGAATCAACAGCTGAAATCAAGCATGGGCGATCCAACGCAATAATGCCATGATTTGGATCAAGTGACATGACGCGAAACGCAGTCACCCCCCCATCGCCGCACCCCTATCTGCGATGCGCTATGGTTTCCACAATAAGGCACTATAATCGAGCCTGGCAATGATTAGTAATATTACAACTGTGCAGCGCGCAATGAATGCACACTGTTTCCGAATTCCATAAGGGCAGATCACACCATGAAAATATGCATTATCGGGGGGGGAGGGGCCATTGGCGGCCTGCTCGCAGTACAGCTGGCACGTTCCGGCAACGAAGTCACGGTGGTGGCGCGCGGCGCGACCCTGGAGGCCATCCGGAAAAACGGCCTCAAACTGATTACTGACGAACACCCCGAGGGCCTGGTGGGTGAGGTGCTCATCGTGGACAGCGTGGCTGATGCCGGCATCCAGGATGTGGTCATTCTGGCCGTGAAGGCCCACCAGGTCAGTCCCATCGCACACCTTCTGCCCAATGTCATCGGGCCTGAGACCGTGGTGATCCCCATGCAGAACGGCATTCCGTTCTGGTACTTCCAGCGCCATGGCGGCGAGTATGAAAACCGCATCGTGGAAACGGTGGACCCCTCCGGCACGATCATGAAGGCCATCGACCCCAAGCAGGTGATCGGTTGCGTGGTTTATCCCGCAGCCGTCACGGTGTCGCCCGGCGTCATCAAGCATATCGAAGGCAATCGTTTTCCCATCGGTGAGCTGGACGGCACCACCACCCCGCGGGCACAGCGCATTTCGGATGCCTTCATTGCCGCCGGGTTCAAATCGCCCATCCTGGAAAACATCCGCGCTGAAATCTGGCTCAAGCTGTGGGGCAACATGACCTTCAACCCCATCAGCGCCCTCACCCATGCCACCCTGATCGAAATCTGCCAGCATCCGCTGACGCGCGAACTGGCGCACGACATGATGGTGGAAGCCCAGGACGTGGCCCATCGGCTGGGTATCACCTTCCGCCTGGGCATCGAGAAACGCATCGAAGGCGCCGAAAAAGTCGGTCGCCACAAAACCTCCATGCTGCAGGATGTGGAAGCCGGACGGGGCCTGGAAGTGGACGCCCTGATTGGCGCCGTGATCGAACTGGGCACCATCGTCGGCATTCCCACGCCACGCCTCAAGGCGGTCTATGCCTTGACCGCGCTGCTGGGCCAGTCCATTGACGACGCCAAGGCCGGGCTGTCACTGACGCGCCCGGGCAACCAGCACCAGCATTGAGCCCGGTTCCATAGCAACAACCTAAAAATTAGCGCATAAGCATCAACAATCGTTTATATTAGAGGTCATCCGTTCATCCAGGATGACCGCTTATGCGTCACGCCACGCTTCGCCAGCTGAAAGTGTTTGAAACCGTCGCCCGGCGCCTTTCCTTTTCCCGTGCGGCGGAAGAGCTCCACCTGTCCCAGCCTGCCGTATCCACGCAGGTCAAGCAGCTGGAGGACCATGCCGGGCTGCCCCTGTTCGAGCAGCTTGGCAAACGCATTTTCCTCACCCCGGCGGGGCGCGAAATGTTGCGTCACAGCCGCGCCATCATCAACCAGTTCCGCGAAGCGGAAGAGTCCATGGCGCAACTGAAGGGGATTTGCGGCGGCACGCTCAACGTTTCGGTCATCAGCGCCGGGGACTATTTCTTCCCCCACCTGCTGGCCGAGTTCAACCGTCGCCACGAAGGGATCAAGCTCCATCTCGACGTCAACAACCGCCAGGAACTGCTGCAGAAGCTGGCGGACAACCTCACCGACCTTGCCGTCATGGCGCGCCCGCCCCTGGACATGGACGTGGTGGCAGAACCCTTTGCCCCCCACCCCTACGTCATCGTGGCCCGTCCCGATCACCCCCTGGCCCAGCAGAAACGCATCCCCCGCAGCGAGTTGTTGCAGCAGCCGTTCATCACCCGCGAACTGGGTTCGGACACCTGGAATTCCATGCAGGACGTTTTTGGCGAGGACATGGACAAACTCCAGGTGGCGCTGGAGATTCGCAGCACGGAAACCATCAAGCAGGCCGTGATGGCCGGCATGGGCCTCGCTTTCGTTTCGGCCTACAACATCAACCTCGAATTGCAGGTGGGCAACCTCGTCATCCTCGACGTGGAAAACTTTCCTGCCATGTTGAACTGGTACGTGGTCCACCGCAAAGACAAGCAGCTGCCTCCGGTGGCACAGGCCTTCAAGGGGTTTTTGCTGGAACAGGGATCGCAGCTCATCGAGGCCTTTACACGCTTCAAGGTGGCGCCACCCTCGCTGGGTCGCCGCAGCAAGGGTGCCCGCGCCAGCAAGGCCTGACCCGCACGTCAGTGGTTGCGGGGGCGGGCGTTGCGCCGCTCCAGCGCCAGCAGAAGCGCACTGTGATCCAGATCGGCGCCGCCTTCGCGCACGAATGTCTGGTAGAGGTCGTGCACCTCGCGCGTCAACGGCAAATCAAGATGGACCTGGGCTGCCGCCTGCAATGCCGAAGCAAGATCCTTGAGCTGGGTGGTGGCATGCGCTCCCGGCGCGAAATCGCGCGCCAGCATACGCGCCCCGTGCAGCTCCAGTACCCGGCTTTCGGCAAACCCGCCGCGGATGGCTTCGCGCACTGCGGCCGGGTCGGCCCCACCGGCTTCGGCCAACAGCAGGGCTTCGGCCACGGCGCCGATGGTCATACCAACGATCATCTGGTTGGCCAGCTTGGCCAGCGCGCCGGACCCCGCCGGCCCGACACGGGTAGCCCGGCCCAGGGCTTTGAATACGTGCAGGGCGCGCACAAAAGCATCCACCTCTCCCCCAGCCATGATGGCCAGCGTTCCAGCGGCAGCCCCCACGACGCCACCCGAGACCGGCGCATCCAGCGCAGCAATGCCGCGCGCAGACAGCAATGCGGCGTGACGCCGCGCCGTATCAGGCGGAATGGAGCTCATGTCGATGAACAGGGACCCTGGCGCCATCGCTTCGGCAACGCCCCCCGAGGTCAGAACGTCCGTGACGGCTGGCCCATTGGAGAGCATGGTGATGGTGACCTCCGCCTCGCGCACTGCGGTACTGGCCGAGGACGCAAGCGCCGCGCCCTGGCGCACCAGTTCGGCCGCTTTTTCCGGGGAGCGGTTCCACACCGTGAGGGCAAACCCCGCCCCAAGCAGTCGCTGCCCCATGGGCGCGCCCATGAGCCCCGTTCCCAACAGTGCAATTCGAGTCGTCATGACGTGGATTATAATGGCGAAGTCACCGAGTGCAGGAATTGTCGTTCATGGAATCCACCCTTCATCAGTTGCGTGACCTGATTGACCAGCAAAGCGAACTGCTACGCGCGCAGTTGATTCACTGGCGACGCGACCTGCACCGTCACCCCGAACTCTCCAACCGGGAGCACCGGACCGCGGCCCTGGTGGCGCACCATTTGCAATCCCTGGGCCTGGAGGTCCAGACTGGAATTGCCCATACCGGCGTCGTGGGTCTGCTCAGGGGCGGCCTGCCCGGCCCCGTCGTGGCCCTGCGCGCCGACATGGATGCCCTGCCGATTACGGAAGCCGTGGACCTGCCCTTTGCCTCCTCGGCAACGGCGATGTTCGAGGGGCATGAAGTCGGCGTCATGCACGCCTGCGGCCATGACTGCCACACCGCCATCCTGATGACCGTCGCACAGATTCTGGCGGGCTGTCGCGATCGCCTGCCCGGCACGTTCAAATTCATTTTCCAGCCTGCCGAGGAAAGTCCGCCCAGCGGCGAAGAAGGCGGCGCCGAAATGATGATCCGCGAAGGCGTCCTGGAAAACCCGAAACCCGAAGTCATTTTCGGACTGCACGTCTTTGCAGGCATGGACAGCGGCACCCTGTACTACCGTCCCGGGCCCGCCATGGCCAGCTCGGACACCTTGCGCATCACCATCGAAGGCCGACAAACCCACGGTGCCATGCCCTGGTACGGCATCGACCCCATCGTGGTCGCCTCCCAGATCGTGCTCGGCCTGCAAACCATTCAGAGCCGCCAGCTGGACGTCACGCACGAACCCGCCATCCTCACCGTGGGCAGCATCCAGGGTGGCGTGCGCGACAATATCATTCCCGAACGCGTGGAACTGCTGGGCACCATCCGGACCTTTGACGAGGCCATGCGCGAAGACATTGCGCGCCGCGTCACCCAGACTGCAGAAAAAATTGCCGAAAGTGCCGGCGCACGCGCGCACGTGCGCATCGAACGCGGCTATGCCGTCACAGTCAACGATGCTCCCCTGACCCGCATCATGGCGCCCACCTTGGAGCGGGTGGCCGGCCCGGACCATGTGCTGCCGGCCCCAAAACTGACAGGATCGGAAGATTTTTCAAGTTTCCAGGAAAGGATTCCGGGGCTGTTCTTCTTTCTGGGAATCACCCCCAAGGGTACGCCCAGAGCGCAGGTAGCACCAAACCACTCCGCGCATTTCTGCGTGGACGAAACGCCCTTGCCGCTCGGGGTGCGCGCCCTGGCGCACCTTGCCGTGGATTACTGTTTTGCGAGAAACAACCAGGTGCCGACGACTGAATCCGGATTGAGGGACATGGATTCGATACCCTCCTCCATCAGCCAGCGCGCCAGATCGGGGTGATCCGAAGGGCCCTGCCCGCATATCCCCACATACTTTCCGGCCCGCCGACAGGCGCTGATCGCGAGGTGCAGCATGGCCTTGACGGCAGGATCGCGCTCATCGAAAGCCTGGGCCACCAGGCCCGAGTCGCGATCCACGGCGAGGGTCAGTTGCGTCAAATCGTTGGAGCCGATGGAGAAGCCGTCGAAACGCTCGAGGAACTGGTCGGCGAGGATGGCGTTGGCGGGAATCTCGCACATCATCACGATTCTCAGCCCGTTCTCACCCCGCTTGAGCCCCATTTCCTGCAGCAGCGCCAGCGTGCCATCGGCCTCGGCCAGGGTGCGTACGAAGGGCACCATGATCTCGACATTGGTAAAACCCATCTGATCGCGCACGCGCTTCAGCGCGCGGCACTCCAGTTCAAAGCAGTCGCGGAATGACGCCGCGGTATAGCGCGATGCGCCGCGAAACCCCAGCATGGGGTTTTCTTCGTGCGGTTCGTAGCGCTTGCCACCGATCAGGTTGGTGTATTCGTTGGACTTGAAATCCGACAGGCGAACGATGACTTTTTTTGGCCAGAAAGCCGCAGCCAGCGTGGAAATTCCTTCTGCAAGCTTCTCCCGATAAAACGTGGCCGGGTCACTGTAGCCGCGGGTTTTTTCCTCCACCTCGGCCTTGAGTGCCGCCGGCAGGTGGGGATACTCGAGGCAGGCCTTGGGATGGATACCGATCATGGCACTGATGATGAATTCGAGACGCGCGAGCCCGACGCCCTCGTTGGGCAAGCGCTGGAAGGAGAACGCGAGCTGTGGATTGCCCACGTTCAGGGTGAGCTTGACCGGGATGGACGGCATGCGCTCCAGCGCCACTGACGACACTTCGAAGTCGAGCAGACCCCGATAAATGTTCCCGGTCTCACCTTCGGCGCAGGAGACCGTCACTTCCGGGACGGCCTTGAGGACGTCAGTGGCGTTTTCACAACCCACCACGGCAGGGATGCCCAGCTCTCGTGCGATGATGGCGGCGTGACAGGTTCGTCCGCCGCGATTGGTGACAATAGCGGAGGCCCGCTTCATGATGGGTTCCCAGTTGGGGTCCGTCATGTCCGTCACCAGCACGTCTCCGGGAAGCACCTCGTTCATCTGGGAAACGTCGAAAATCACCCGCACCGGCCCGGCCCCGATTTTCTGTCCGATGGCCCGGCCCGTGGCCAGCAATTCGCCGTGCGTCTTGAGCGCGTAGCGTTCGAGGCTGTCCGCACCCTTGCGGGAAGCCACCGTCTCCGGCCGCGCCTGCAGGATGTAGAGTTTGCCATCGATGCCATCGCGCGCCCATTCCACGTCCATGGGACGTCCATAATGCGTTTCGATGATTACGGCGTAGCGTGCCAGCTCTTCCAGTTCGGCATCGGTGAGGCAAAAGCGGTGACGGTCGGCCGCATCGGTCTCCACCGTGGTCACCGTGCGCCCCGCCGTCTTGTCCCCGCTGTAGATCATGCGCGTGGAGA
>JAJZRV010000009.1 GCA_021850135.1 Pseudomonadota bacterium | reverse complement strand
GATAAGCTGTCCTTTCGAGAGACGCCATAGCTAGCCACCCTTAGACGGTTAACGTGGAATCCGCAGCTTATCCTATATGCTGGTGTGATGGAGTAGGCACATCGAGAGGCATTAAAACGCACATTTAAACAATACGATATGGAGAACATGTCCTAATTTTTGCTTCATCCCGGCATGACCCCAATTACGCTGATAATCACACGACGTATTTTTTGCGGCAACCGGCGCTGATATTAAAAGATACAAATATGTTTTTGTTTGCGGTTTTGTCAGGATTTATGGTGTGTCATGCATGACAGACTTGTGACGAAACGCGGCGCAAAGCATACTTGCGGCTTATGGCAAACCCACTCTTTTCTGGAGCCCTTTTCTGAAGACCTTCGACATCATCGTGATCGGCAGCGGTCTGGCCGGTGCCACGGCGGCACTCCGCCTTGCGGAACATTGCCAGGTTGCCGTCCTGACCAAGCGCTCGCTGGAGGACGGCGCCAGCGGATGGGCACAGGGCGGCATCGCTGCGGTCGTGGGTGCGGACGACAGCTTTGATTCCCACATCGAGGACACGCTGACGGCGGGTGCAGGCTTATGCGACCCCGAGGCCACCCGTTTCATTGTGGAGCATGCCCCGGCAGCGATCCAGTGGCTGAGTGAACAGGGGGTGCCGTTCACCCTGGAGGAAGGGCATTTGCACCTGACCCGCGAAGGGGGCCACACCCACCGCCGTATCGTGCACGCCGCCGATGCCACAGGTGCTGCAGTCCAGAACCAGCTCTACCCCAAGCTCAAGGCCCATCCCAATATCACCCTCTTCGACCACTACATGCTGGTGGATCTCATCACTACGGGCAAGCTCAAGCAAATGGGTCGGCGCTGCCTGGGGTTGTATGCACTCAACGAATTGACGGACGAAGTGGAAACCTTTTCGGCGGGCCATATCCTGCTGGCCACCGGCGGGGCTGGAAAGGTCTATCTCTACACCACCAACCCCGATACCGCCACCGGCGACGGCATTGCCTCTGCCTGGCGCGCCGGCTGCCGGGTCGGCAACATGGAGTTCATCCAGTTTCACCCCACCTGCCTGTACCACCCGCACGCCAAATCGTTCCTGATTTCCGAAGCGGTACGCGGCGAAGGCGGGATCCTGCGCCTGCCCGATGGCACGCGCTTCATGCCGGACCACGATCCACGCGCCGAGCTTGCACCGCGCGACATCGTGGCACGCGCCATCGACTTCGAGATGAAGCGGCATGGCATCGATTGCGTCTACCTGGACATCACCCATAAGGGTGAAGCCTTCATTCGCGAGCATTTTCCGACCATTTACCAACGCTGCCTGGATCTTGGCATGGATATGGCGCGCGATCCCATCCCGGTGGTGCCTGCGGCGCATTACACCTGCGGCGGCGTTGTCACAGATCTGTCGGGCCGGACCGATCTCGACGGACTGTATGCCATCGGAGAAACCGCCTATACCGGCCTGCATGGGGCCAACCGGCTGGCCAGCAATTCCCTGCTGGAATGCGTGGTGATGGCCACAGCCGCAAGCCAGGACATCCTGGCACACCGTGCCTATCCGGTCTCGCAATTGCCGGCCTGGGACAGCAGCCAGGTCACCGATGCCGACGAGGAAGTGGTGATTTCCCATAACTGGGATGAGTTGCGCCGCTTCATGTGGGACTACGTGGGGATTGTGCGCACCGACAAGCGCCTGGAACGCGCAGCCCATCGGCTGAAATTGCTGTCGGAGGAAATTCGCGAGTTCTACGCCAACTTCCACGTCAGTCGCGATCTCCTGGAACTGCGCAACCTCGTCATGGTCTCGGATCTGATCGTGCGTTCCGCGCAGTCGCGCCATGAAAGCCGGGGGCTGCATTACAGCCGCGACTATCCTTTCACGCTGGACAAGGCCGAACCGACGATCTGTCCCGGAATGGCCCCTCCGGGAGGCTGAACGACCTCACCGGTGCGTCGTGTAGTCGAACGTCAATGTCACGATCAGGCTCTGGCTGCTTGCCCCGAACAAATCCCCTACGCGCTCCCGGGCAAGGTTGTGGATATAGGCCAAATCCAGTTTGAAGGCAGGGTACTTCACGGTGAATCCCGCCCCGGGCGAACTTTCATCCAGGCCAAACCGCAGCGCCATCCGCTGGGCGTCGAAACTTTGTTCAAACCCAAGATTCGGAGCCACGTAGGTGGTGTTGATCTGGCTTAGGGCGTTTTGCCGATGTAGCCGGGTTTGCCCCGCATCCATAATGGCGCCCTCCCAGGGTGAAAAAGAGGCGCCGACCCGATACTCGCTGGACTGCGCGATGCCCTCCACCGTCCCGGCGTTATCGGTGCGCCTTTCCAGGTCCCGGTTGAGCAGCCCCCTGAAACCCACCAACCAGCTCGAATCCGGCTTTTGCCAGACCACGCCGTATCCTCCTGAGGGGCGCCATGACGTCTGGTAGTGCACTGTCCTGGCGGGATCGGCCTGGTCCTGTGCAGAGAACTGCGATACCTCGTGGGACAACAGCAGCCCGGCCGAGAACCCGTTCCCCAGCGGCATGGCCATTTTTGTGAAAACGGCTTCGTTGCTGCCCTGACCTACGGCCCAGCGTCTTGTCGTACCCCATCCAGGGGAGTCCGTGAAGAGATGAATGTCGTTGGTCCCCTGTTTCAGGGCGATGACATAAATGGTCAAGTCGTGCCACAGCAACGGGGAAGTCATTCCGATCGCTGAAAATTGAAAATCATTGCTGTTGGTATAGCGGGTATCTCCGGCATCCACCAATGCCGAGCCCTGGTCTTTCCAGACCAGGGCGTAATTACCCCATGTGGCCCCGTCACCGCCAAAACCAATGGAACGCACTCCTTTTTTGATTTGCCCCGAAGCAAACTCGCGCATCGACAGTTCAGGTGCATCGGCGGCAGCCCTGAACGGAAATACCAGGAGCCATAGCGGCAGGGCAAGAAGAGTCCAGCGGGGGCAGGTGGATATCGGATGCAGGAAGGCTTTGGGCATGAATTGTTACGCTTTCCCGAGAGAGGTTTTATCCCGTTGGAGTATAGTCCGAATCACTGTCCGCCTCTTGCCTGGCCGCACCCTTGCCATGACGATCCCCGTACCGCCCCAGGAAGCCCCACCGCCTGCCACCGCAATGCAGAAACTCGCAGCGCTGCATTCTCGCGCCGATGTGGGCCTGATGCAGGAAGAAGCGGCAACGCGACTGCGGCGCGACGGCCCCAACGAAATCCCTGAAAAGAAGCGCCACCCCCTGTTCAGCTTCATCAAGAAGTTCTGGAACCTCTCTGCGTGGATGATCGAGCTGATCGCCGTGCTGTCGTTCGTCATCCACAAGAGCCTCGATATGTGGATTGCCCTGGTGCTGCTGGTGGTCAATGCAATCCTGGGCTTTGCCCAGGAGCAACGCGCCAGTGCTGCAGTCGCGGCATTGCGCAGCCAGCTCCAGGTCATGGCCCGGGTGCTCCGCGACGGAGTCTGGAAAACCGTTTCAGCGCGCGAACTGGTCACGGGGGACGTGATCCGGATTCGGGCCGGCGATTTTGTTCCCGCCGACCTGCAAGTCATCGAAGGCACGCTGCAGGTGGACCAGTCCGCCTTGACGGGTGAATCGCACGAGGTGGAAAAACGGACCGATGCCGCCCTCCATTCAGGCTCTGTCGTACGCCAGGGAGAGGCTACGGCAGTGGTGGTAGCAACGGGGATAAAAACCTGGTTCGGTCGGACCACGCAGCTGGTCGAAACGGCGCATCCGCAACTTCATGTGGAAAAAGTCATTGCCCGGGTGGTGCGCTGGCTGGTGATCCTGGTGAGCCTGCTGGTTTCCGTGACGCTTGTCGCCGCGCTCTTCGAGGGTTTGCCCTTGCTGCGCATCCTGCCCGTGGCGCTTGCCATCCTGATGAATGCAGTGCCGGTGGCATTGCCGGTCATGTTTACCGTCAGCATGGCGCTGGGCTCCCTCGAGCTCACGCGCCAGGGCGTGCTGATCACGCAGTTGAGTGCCGTCGAGGATGCCGCCACCATGGACGTGCTTTGCGCGGACAAGACGGGCACCCTGACGCGCAACCAGCTGACCGTGGCCCAGGTCCTGCCCCAACCTGGCGTCACCGAAGCGGAGGTGTTGCAGGCCGGGCAATGGGCCTCGAACGAAGCCAACAATGACCCCATTGATCTGGCCTTCCTGCATGCCGGTGCCCAACGCGCCCTTCCCCGCCCCGTGGCGCGCGTCCTCTCCTTCTCGCCGTTCTCTGCCGCCACGCGCCGCACCGAGGCGGTCATCGAAACAGAAGGACGCCAACTGCGTTGTGTCAAAGGGGCGTTGCGCACCGTGGGCGAGGCTGCGGGCCTGGACGAAGCGGCGCTGGCTCAGCTTGAATTGCAAGCGGACAGGGAAGCGACCCAGGGCAGGCGCACCCTGGCCGTGGCTTGCGCCCCCGTCGGGGATGCGCTGAAGCTGACGGGGCTCGTCACGCTCTACGACCCGCCGCGGCCCGATTCGCGACAGCTCATCGGGCGACTCGTGGCGCTGGGCATTCGCGTCAAGATGCTGACGGGTGACGCACTTCCCGTGGCAAGCGAGGTGGCGCGTCAACTGGGACTGGGGCAGATCGTGCGCGCACCCGAGCTGCGGGCCCTGCAGCGCGAGGCCGCGGTGCAGGCCAATGCATTGGCCGAGTCTGTGGACGGATTTGCCGAAGTGTTCCCCGAAGACAAATTCCTGGTGGTCCAGAATCTTCAGGCTGCAGGGCACATTGTGGGCATGACGGGTGACGGGGTCAACGATGCCCCCGCCCTGCGTCAGGCCGAGGTGGGCATTGCGGTCCGCGGGGCCACCGACGTGGCCAAGGGGGCCGCAAGCGCCGTGCTGACCACGGAGGGACTGTCCAACATCATCGCCCTTGTCCTGACCGGGCGCGCCATCTACCAGCGCGTGTTGACGTGGATTCTCTACAAGGTCGGCCAAACCCTGCTCAAGGCTGGATTTGTTGTCGCCTCCTTCCTGTTCTTCGGCAAATTCGCCATTTCGCTGCTGGGCATCGTGCTGCTGGTTTTCATGAACGACTTCATGATGATCTCGCTGGCCACCGATCATGTGCGCCCATCCGAAAAGCCGGAAACCTGGAACATCGGCCCGCAGATCCGCGTGGCTGCCGTGCTTGGCGTGCTGATGCTGGTGGAGGCGCTGGGGTTGCTGGCCTTTGGCTGGACCCATTTTGGCCTGGTAGGTGAGCGCGGCCCCCTGCTGACCTACGGCTTCGAAATCCTGGGAGCCTTTGCGCTGTTTTCGGTATTCTCGCTGCGTGAGCGGGGCGCATTCTGGAATTCGCGCCCCAGCGCCGTGCTGCTTGTCGCGGTGCTGTTCGATGCCGTTCTGGCAGCAGGCGTCGGCCTGACGGGTCTGGCCGAAATGGAACCCCTGTCGCCGGGCGACATCGCCTTCATTTTTGCTGTGGCAGCCCTGTTCACGCTCGGCCCCAACGACTGGGTCAAGGCGCACCTGATGGCGCGCGCACTCTCCTCAGGCAGCGCCGATGCGAGGCACGATTCCTGAGGCGCCTGCCTTGGCCGCCGTGAAGTCCAGCATGCGTTGAATCGGCATCCTCGCCTTCGCCGCCAGCTCCGGGGAGACCTCGATCACGTTGGTGCCGCGTTGCAGCGTCTCCAACAGGTTCTCGAGGCCGTTCATGGCCATCCAGGGGCAATGTGCGCAGCTGCGACAGGTGGCGCTCGCGCCTGCCGTGGGCGCTTCGATGAAGGTCTTGCCGGGATTTTGCTGACGCAGTTTATGCATCATCCCGTTGTCGGTGGCCACGATGAAGGTGGTGGCGGGCAACGTGCTGGCCGCCTTGAGAATGCCCGAAGTCGAACCCACGACATCTGCCAGGGCCACCACAGCTGCGGGCGACTCCGGGTGGACCAGCACCCGGGCTTCGGGGTGCTGGTCCATCAGGTCCTTCAATTCCGCAGCCTTGAATTCGTCGTGAACCACGCAGGAGCCCTGCCAGAGCAGCATGTCCGCCCCCGTCTGGGCCTGTACATATTCGCCCAGGTGCCGGTCCGGAGCCCACAGGATCTTCTTGCCCTGCGCGTGCAGGTGCCGCACGATATCCACCGCGCAGCTGGACGTAACCACCCAGTCGGAACGGGCCTTCACGGCAGCGCTCGTGTTGGCATAGACCACGACCGTGCGGTCAGGATGCTGGTCGCAGAAGGCCGAGAATTCATCGATGGGACAGCCCAGGTCGAGGGAACATTCAGCTTCGAGGGTGGGCATCAGCACGGTTTTATCGTTGGAGAGGATCTTGGCCGTCTCTCCCATGAAGCGTACCCCGGCCACGACCAGCGTGCTCGCCGGGTGATTTTTCCCGAATCGGGCCATTTCCAGGGAATCGGCGACCAGGCCGCCGGTTTCTTCTGCCAGATCCTGCAGATCGGGATGGACGTAGTAATGGGACACCAGCACGGCATTCCTGGTCCGCAGCAAGACCCGGATCTGGGCCAGCAGTTCCTGGCGCCGATCCGGGGTCGGCTCGTCCGGGATGCTGGCCCAGATATGGCGGGTATCGCACGTGGCTGGACGGTCATACTCTACATCAATAATCTTATTCATCTAATTGAAATCTCATTGAAAAATCAACAGCCTTAACGTCCTTTGTCAGGCTGCCCACAGAAATCCGGTCCACTCCCGTCAGGGCCATCTCGCGCACGGTGGCCAGCGAGACGCCGCCCGACACTTCCAGGACGGCGCGCCCATGGGTCAGGGCAACGGCTTGATGTTGCTGCGCTGGCGACATGTTGTCCAGCAGAATCATCGGCGCGCCTGCAACGATAGCCTCTTCCAGCTCCGCCAGCGTCTCCACTTCCACCTGAACAAATACATCGTCAGGGGCAGCCGCCAGCGCCTGCCGGACTGCCGCCGAAAGGCTGCCGGCTGCAGCAATGTGATTTTCCTTGATCAGGATGCCGTCATAAAGGCCCAGACGGTGGTTGGTCCCTCCCCCAACCCGGACCGCGTATTTCTCGGCAAGGCGCAGCCCGGGAAGCGTTTTGCGGGTATCCACGATCCTTGCCCGGCAACCGGCGACCGCCTCCACAAAGCGGCGGGTCTGGGTGGCCACGGCTGAGAGGGTCTGCAGAAAATTGAGCGCTGTGCGCTCGCCGGTCAGCAGGGTTCGCGCAGGCCCGCGCAGCGTCGCCACGATCGTGTCCGGTTCAGTCAGGGCGCCCTCCGCCACGTGCCACTGGATCTGCGTGGCATCGCCCAATTGCCTGAAAACCGCATCAAACCAGGGCTGGCCGCATAAAACGGCGGCCTCGCGAACCTTGACGGTCGCGTGCGCCTGGCGGTCCTGCGGAATCAGCGCAGCGGTTCGATCGCCGCTACCGATATCCTCGGCAAGGGCTTGTGCTACCTGCTCCTGAAGGGGGGGCACAAAAAGTGAAAAATCAGGGGAACCCATATAAACCTTTTCTTATCGAAGCAGTCAGAAAAACTGATAATATTGCGCCCTGCTGCGGCGCAATAATGGTGGCAGGACTAAGTACATTTGCGTACACTGCCTCACCCTGTAACAGAATTGTGATGAACTTACCTGGATAAAAGGCCCATGCAACGGACAATGCTTAAAGCCAAGCTTCATCGTGTCACCGTGACCCAGTCAGAACTGGGCTACGAGGGGTCCTGTGCCATTGACGAAGACCTGCTGGATGCTGCCGACATTCGCGAATACCAGCAAATCGACATCTACAACGTCAACAACGGCGACCGCTTCACCACCTATGCCATTCGCGGACAGCGCGGCTCCGGCATGATTTCCGTCAACGGTGCGGCGGCCCGCAAAGCCCAGGTGGGCGACATCCTGATCATTGCCACCTACGCCGCCTACACGGAAGCCGAGCTCGAATCCTTCGAACCCCGGCTCGTCTACGTGGACGCCAACAACCGCATCAAGCGCCAAGGGTTCAAGATCCCCTTGCAATCGGTCTGAAACCGCCTACAACGCCGCCGTCAACGCCGGCACCACCTGATTGAGATCCCCCACCAGCCCGTAGTCCGCGACTGCGAAGATGGGGGCATCGGGGTCCTTGTTGATGGCCACGATCACCCGGGACGCCTTCATTCCGGCCAGATGCTGGATGGCGCCCGAAATACCCACTGCGATATAGAGGTCGGGAGCAACGATCTTTCCCGTTTGTCCCACCTGGTAGTCGTTGGGCACATAGCCCGAGTCCACGGCAGCCCGTGAAGCGCCGAGCGCCGCATTCAATTTGTCCGCCAGGGGCTCCAGCAGCGCGCTGAAGCGCTCTGCGCTGCCCAACCCCCGCCCTCCGGAAACCACCACCCGCGCCGTTTCAAGTTCAGGGCGGCTCGATGCGTTGAGCGCAAGCCCGGTGCGTCGCGACAGGCCCGTATCCACCCCGGCTTCCACGGTTTCCAGGCACGCAGCCCCGCCCGTTTCAGGCAGGGCTTCAAAAGCAGTTGTCCGTACGGTCACGGCCTTGATGGCGTCGGCAGAGCGCACGGTGGCCCAGACACTGCCCGCATAGATGGGGCGCGTAAAGGTATCAGGAGCATCCACCCGAACGATGTCTGAAATTTGCGCGACGTCCAGCAGGGCAGCAACCCGCGGCATCCAGTTTTTTCCGGAGGCGCTGGCCGCGGTAAGCAGATGCGTGTAGTCGGGGGCAAGGCGCACTACGAGCGCAGCCATGTTTTCAGCGCCGGCACTTTCCAGGGCATCGCTTTGCGCAAGGCGCACGCAGGACACGCCGGGCAGGGCACGAGCCGCTTCAGCCACGCCAGCGCAGTGTTGTCCGGCCACCAGCACGTGGATTTCTCCGCCAATGGCCTCGGCGGCGGCCAGCACGTGACGCGTGGCTGCCTTGAGATGTTGGTTGTCGTGTTCGGCAACGACGAGAATGGTCATGGGCAGTTCCTCAAATCACTTTGGCTTCGTTTTTAAGCTTGTCCAGCAGTTGGGCCACATCGTCAACCTTGATGCCACCCTGGCGCGCCGGTGGTTCGGCCACCTTGAGAAGTGTCAGGCGCGGTGCGATGTCCACGCCCAGGCTTTCCGGCGTCAGGGTTTCCAGCGGTTTCTTCTTGGCCTTCATGATATTGGGCAACGTGGCGTAGCGAGGCTCGTTGAGCCGCAAATCGGTACTGACGACCGCAGGCAGCCGGATGGACAGGGTCTCCAGTCCGCCGTCGATTTCGCGCGTCACGAGGGCGGTGCCCTCCCCCAGTTCGATGCGCGAGGCAAAAGTCGCCTGCGACCATCCCAGCAAGGCGGAAAGCATCTGCCCGGTCTGGTTGGCGTCGTCGTCTATGGCCTGCTTGCCGCAAATCACGAGCCCGGGTTGCTCGCGTGCCACCAGGGCCTTGAGCAATTTTGCTACGGCCAGCGGTTGCAGCTCGACCTCCGTCTCCACCAGCACGGCGCGATCCGCGCCCAGGGCGAGTGCCGTGCGCAGCGTTTCCTGGTTGGCCTGGGGCCCGCAGGAGACGGCAATGACCTCGCTGGCCTGTCCACCTTCCTTGAAACGGATGGCGGCTTCCATGGCGATTTCATCGAAAGGGTTCATGGACATCTTGAGCCCGGCCAGTTCCACACCGGAAGCATCGGCCTTGGGGCGCGCCTTGATGTTGTAGTCCAGAACGCGTTTGACGGGAACCAGTACTTTCATGGATCAGACTTCCTCTTCATTTCAGAAAAAATGCTCCGGGCAACCTCGCATCATACCCGTTCGAAAAGGCCGGCGGCACCCTGCCCCATGCCCACGCAGAGCGTCACCATGCCGTAGCGGCCGCCGGTGCGCTGCAATCCATGGATCAGGGTCGTGGCACGAATGGCGCCGCTTGCACCCAGCGGGTGACCCAGGGCAATGGCGCCACCGACGGGATTGAGTCGCCCGGCGTCGAATCCGAGGGTTTTCTGGACGGCCAGCGATTGTGCGGCAAAGGCTTCGTTGAGCTCGATCCAGTCAAGCTGCTGCTGGGTCAACCCGGCCCGTTTGAGCACGGCGGGGACGGCCTCCACGGGCCCAATGCCCATGATGGCCGGCGGCACGCCCCTGACGGCAAAACCGACCACGCGCGCCAAGGGCTGCAGCCCAAAACGCCGGACGGCGGATTCGCTGGCAAGGATCAGGCAGGCCGCCCCGTCCGACATCTGGCTGCTGTTGCCGGCGGTCACCGAGCCCTTGGCCTGAAAAGCCGGTTTGAGGCGCGCCAGGGCTTCGAGCGTGGTGTCAGCGCGCGGGCCTTCGTCCAGCGCGACGGTCGTGGCATGGACGCGCACCTCCCCGGTATCTTCGATCGGTGTCCGTTGCGTCACGACCACCGGCGTGATTTCGGCACGGAAATCACCCGCCTGCTGCGCGGCAATGGCACGCTGGTGCGACAGCAGCGCAAAGGCGTCCTGGTCTTCACGCGAGACGTTCCACTGGTGCGCGACCTTTTCCGCCGTGATGCCCATGCCGTAGGCAATGCCCATCTTTTCCGCACTCTGGAATACGGAAGGATGCACCGAGGGATGGTAGCCGCCCATGGGGATGCGGCTCATGGATTCGACCCCACCCGCCAGCATGACGTCGGCTTCACCCACGCGGATGCGGTCGGCGGCGATCTGGATGGCAGAAAGCCCGGAAGCGCAGAACCGGTTGACGGTCATGCCGCCGGCCGAGACCGGCACGCCTGCCAGCAGCGCGGCGCTGCGCGCAATATTGAGACCCTGCTCGCCCTCCGGCATGGCACACCCCATGATGACATCTTCAATGGTCTCCGGGTCGAGTTTCGGGGTCTGCTTCAGTGCCCCCTGGATGGCTGCGATCAACAGGTCATCGGCACGCACGTTCCGAAACACGCCACGACCGGCACGACCCACGGGGGTGCGGGTGGCGGCAACGATATAAACGCTGTTCATGGGGCCTCCCGATCAATTGCGAAATGGTTTGCCCGTTTCCAGCAAAGCCTGGATCCGTTCACGGGTTTTGACGTGTGTCATGAGCTCGCAGAAATGCTTGCGCTCCAGCGCCAGGAGGGCGCGCTCGCCCAGCATCGTGCCGCAGTCCACGTCGCCTCCGCACAGCACGTCCGCGATGGCGGTGCCGATGACCACGTCGTAGTCGGTCAGTTGGCCCGCAGCGTTGTAGTTGACGAGCGCGCTCATCAGGATGGCCTTGCCGTCGCGACCCGCCACCGGAAAGGTGCGTTCCAGCGGAGGACGGTAGCCGGCGTCAGCCAGCGCCCGGACTTCGGCAAGCGCGATGAACAGGAGTTCGTCCTGGTGCGCCACGATCACGTCGCCGTCCTGCAGCAGCCCCCACTGGCGCTCCTCCAGCGCGCTGTGGCCGACGCCGCCACGCATGACGCGGGCAAACCCGTCCTTGAGGTGCGTGATGGCGTCAGAAGGTGTGCCCGCCAACAAGGCGCGTTCGCCCGCGCGGCGCGCAAGCGTCGTCAGTCCACCTGCGCCGGGCAGCAAGCCCACGTTGACTTCCACCAGCCCGACGTTGGTCTCGAAGTGCGCCACGCGCCGGTCGCAGTGCAGGAACGCCTCGCACCCTCCACCCAGGGCATAGCCCTTGACGGCTGCAACGGTGGGAATCTGCGAAAAACGAAGCTGGCGCATCACGTCCTGGAACATCTTCTGTTCGGCGCCAAAACCGTCCAGGCCCGCCTGTGTATAGAGGGTCAGGAAGCCGTTGAGGTCGCCCCCCGCCGAAAAGGGCTCGCCGGGCCCCCAGATCACGAGGCCGCGGAAATCCGCTTCGGCCAGGGTCACCGCCCGGCTCAGCCCTTTCAATGCGCCGGTATTGAAGGTGCGCATCTTGGTTTTGATGGTGGCAATCAGGAACGTATCGTCGAGCGTCCAGGCCCGCACGAATGCATCTTCAAAAAGGGTCGTGCCTGCCGTGTCGGAACACTGTCCAGGCCCGGCGACGACCGTTTCTGGAAACAGCTGGCGCTGGTACACCGGCAAGGTGCTGGGAGCCACCGCCGCCTGTGCCGCGGCACTCCAGGACCCCGCCGCAGCGTGCACGCCGGTACGCCCATCCATGACCCAGGCGGGCAACGGCTCCCGGGCCAGGGCATGCCCTGCAGCGATGTCCTCTGCAATCCACTGTGCCACGGTCTGCCATCCGGCGCGCTGCCAGGTCTCGAAAGGCCCTTCCTGCCAGCCAAAGCCCCAACGCAGGGCAAAATCGATGTCGCGTGCCGAATGGGCGATCGCCGCCAGGTGCACGGCGCAATAATGGAAGGTGTCGCGATACAGCGCCCACAGGAACTGGGCCTGGGGATGCTCCGAGACCCGCAGGGCAGCCAGCCGTTCGGCTGGCGGCAGCTTGTGCAGTGCCGCAACTTCGGGCGCAGCCTTGCCCCCCGACGGGACGTAATCCATCGTGCCGGGATCGAGGCGCAGGATATCGCGCCCGACTTTCTTGTAAAACCCCGCGCCGGATTTGGCGCCCAGTGCGCCGGCCTCGAGCAGTCGCGTCACTACTGCCGGGGTGGCGTACGCGGCGCGGAAGGGATCGTCGGGCAGGTGCTCCTGGAGCGTGCGCACCACGTGCACCAGCGTGTCCAGTCCCACCACGTCGGCAGTGCGGTAGGTAGCCGAACTGGCGCGCCCCAGCTTTCTGCCGGTGAGGTCGTCCACCACATCGCAGGTCAATCCGAATTTTTCTGCCTCGATCAGGGTGAACAGCATCCCGGCCACCCCCACGCGGTTGGCCACGAAATTGGGCGTATCGAGCGCACGCACCACGCGCTTGCCCAGGGTCGTGGTGACGAAGGACTCCAGGTCGTCCAGGATGCCGGGGCGCGTGGCCGCCGTGGGGATCAGTTCCACGAGGCTCATGTAGCGCGGCGGGTTGAAGAAATGGATGCCGCAGAAGCGTGCGCGCAGACCTTCGGGCAACTCGTGCGACAACGCCGTGATGGAAAGCCCCGAGGTATTGGACGCGAGGATGGCCTGCGCGCCTACATGGGGCGCAATCCTGCGATAGAGCTCGCTTTTCCAGTCCATGCGCTCGCCGATGGCCTCGATGACGAGGTCGCAGGCCTGCAGCAACGACAGGTGCTGATCGTAGTTGGCCGGCTGGATCAGCGCCGCATCGGCCGCCAGACCAAGCGGTGCCGGGCGGATTTTTTTGAGGTTTTCCACGGCCCTGGCGGCAATGGCATTTTTGTCGCCGGTAGGGGCGGCAAGATCAAACAGCACGACAGGAACCCGCAGGTTGATCAGATGGGCCGCAATTTGCGCCCCCATCACTCCGGCCCCCAAAACGGCGACCTTTCGTACGTTGAATCGGCTCACGCTCCTGGCTCCCTGGTGGATTTATTGATCAATGGCCGCGGCAATTGCCTTTCCCACCTCCGTGGTGCTGGCCGTGCCGCCCATGTCCGGTGTCCGGGGTCCCTGTACCAGGACCGTTTCGATGCCCTTGACGATGGCATCGTGTGCCGCCCGATAGCCGGTCCCTCCCCCTAGAAAATCCAGCATCAGGGCGCCCGACCAGATCATGGCGATGGGGTTGGCGATGTTGCGGCCGTAAATATCGGGGGCCGAACCGTGGACCGGTTCGAACAGCGAGGGAAACAGGCGCTCCGGGTTGAGGCTGGCCGAGGGAGCAATGCCGATGGTCCCGGTACAGGCAGGCCCGAGGTCGGAAAGAATGTCGCCGAACAGGTTGGAGGCCACGACTACGTCAAACCGCTCGGGGCTCAGGACGAAGCGTGCCGTCAGGATGTCAATGTGATATTTGTCCCACTGGACGCTGGGGTAATCCCCCGCCACGGCTTCCACACGCTCGTCCCAGTACGGCATGCTGATGGAAATGCCGTTGGATTTGGTGGCGGAAGTGAGGTGACGGCGCGGGCGCTTTTGCGCGAGTTCAAAAGCGTAACGCAGGATGCGGTCCACCCCCTTGCGCGAGAAAACGGATTCCTGGACCACCACTTCCCGTTCGGTGCCCGCGAACATCCTGCCACCGATGGAAGAATATTCGCCTTCCGTGTTTTCGCGCACCACCAGAAAGTCGATGTCGCCAGGCTTCTTGCCTGCCAGGGGAGAAGGGACGCCGGGCATCAGGCGCACCGGACGCAGGTTGACGTACTGGTCGAACTCGCGCCTGAACTTGATCAGGGACCCCCAGAGGGACACGTGATCGGGGACCACCTCGGGCCAGCCTACGGCCCCGAAATAGATGGCATCGAATCCCTTGAGCTGGTCAAACCAGTCGGCAGGCATCATCTCGCCATGACGCTGCCACCATGCCGCACTGGCCCACTCAAACCAGGTCCATTCCAGTTCGATGCCCATTTTCCGGGCCGCGGCTTCCACGACGCGAACGCCCTCGGGCATGACTTCCATGCCGATCCCGTCTCCCGGGATGACTGCAATACGATGTGCCATCAAGTCCTTTTGGGTGCAAAACACCCGACGCTGATCAACGAGTCTGCAATTTTACCGCATTGCCGCAAGGCTGAGCAGGAGTAGAATGGCGGGATGCGTTTGGTACTCGATTTTGCAGATCACCCGGGACATGTCATTCGACGGGTGTTCACCCACCCCAGTGAGGTTCTGAAAGCCTATCACCCGGATGAAGTCAGGCCGCTTCTGGATCGGCTCGAAGAGGCCACCCGGGGTGGCGCCTATGCCGCGGGGTACCTGGCCTACGAGTGCGCCCCCGCCTTCGAAGCCACGGCGCAGGTGCATTCCCGCACCGCCCAACCGCTTGCGCAGTTCGGCCTGTTCGATGTCCCGGAGACCATGCTGCCCATGGCCCCCGTCGCCGAACCCCTGACCTGTACCCCCTGGGTGCTCGACACCACTCCCGAAGCCTATGCCCACAACATCCACCTGATCCACGAGGCCATCGCGCGGGGGGATACCTATCAAATCAATTACACCCTACGCGCGGCGGCGCGCCTGACGGGCGGCTCGGGTCGGCAATTCTATGAACGGCTGCGCCGGGCGCAGCGAGCCGATTATTGCGCCTGGCTGGATTGCGGCGATTTTCAGATCCTCTCGGCCTCGCCCGAACTGTTTTTCGCAAAATCCGGCAATGTCGTCACCACCCGTCCCATGAAAGGCACCGTGCGTCGGGGGGTTCAGCCGGAGGAAGACGCGGCCCTGGAACGATGGCTTTCCGAGTCTCGCAAGAACCGCGCTGAAAACCTCATGATCGTGGATTTGCTACGCAACGACCTGTCGCGCATCGCCCGGCCGGGTTCTGTCCATGTGCCGGCGCTGTTTACCATCGAACGCTATCCCACCGTACTGCAGATGACGTCCACGGTACAGGCCACCCTGCGCGACGAGATCGCGCTGGGTGACCTCTTTGCAGCACTTTTTCCCTGCGGTTCGATCACGGGGGCGCCCAAACTCAAATCCATGGAGCTGATCCGCCAACTGGAACACACGCCGCGGGGCCCCTATTGCGGCGCCATCGGCTGGATCAAGCCGGGCGGCGACGCCCAGTTCAATGTGGCGATCCGCACCCTGACCCTCGATACCGGCAGCAGCGCGATGATCTGCGGCCTGGGCGGTGGCATTACCTGGGACTCACGCAGTGACGAGGAGTATGCCGAGGTCGTGACCAAATCGAAATTCCTGGAATTCGAGCCGAAGGAATACGAGTTGCTCGAAACCCTGTTGCTCCGTGACGGGCAATTCTGGCTGGAGGACCTGCACCTTGCACGCCTGGCCCGATCCGCCGCAACGCTGGGATTTCCTCCGCCCGCGCCTGCCCTGCAACAAACCCTGACCCGTTATGCGCTCCAGTACCCTGGAGGCGACTATCGCGTGCGGCTGTGCTACAGCCGGGAGGGTGCGGTCCATCTGGAAGGTTTCCCCATCGCGCCCAATCCCCCGCTCACCGTTCCGGTGGCACTGGCACGCTCGCCTGTCTCGTCCCAGGACCCCTTGCTGCAGCATAAAACCACGCAGCGCGACCTCTACGAACACCACGTTCACGCTGCCCCGCCCGGCCAGTACGATGTGCTGTTGTGGAACGAACGCGGCGAGGTCACCGAATTCACGCGCGGCAATTTCGTCCTGGAACAGAACGACGCGTTCTACACGCCGCCGCAGGCCGCCGGACTGCTTCCGGGGGTCTACCGGGAGCGCCTGCTCGAGGAAGGGCAAATCACCGAACGCGTCATCACCCTGGCGGATCTTGCCCAGGCCGAAGCATTGTGGTTCGTGAATAGCGTGCGCGGTTGGGTTGCGGTACAGTTACCCCCCGGCGCCGTCGAGCAGGCCATTCGGGATTTTCAATCATGAGGTATGAAATGCGTTGGATGCAGGGTTTTCTGGTTTCGGTATTGATGCTTGGCATGGGCTCGCTCCAGGCGGAGGAGGTGGTGCGCCTGGGCAACCTCAAACTCGCGCACTTTGGCGCGGTGGGCTACATCAAGGAGATCGCGCCCAAATGCGGACTCAAGGTGGAGGAGCGCCTGTTTGCCAAAGGCCCCGACATCATGCAGGCCATGATCGCAGGCGAGCTGGACGTGGGAGCCACCGCCTCGGAAGCGGCCATTTCAGGACGTGCCAACGGGGTGCCTATTGTCATCGTGGCGGGCTTTGCGCGGGGTGGCGCACGCCTGCTCAGTCGGGCCGACCTCAACCTCAAAACCATCGAGAGCCTCAAGTCCCGGAAAGTGGGCGTGACCCGCGGGGGCATCCAGGAGGTGCTGCTGGTGGCCGAACTCGCGCAGCACAAAATGACCTGGTCTGATCAGCCCGGCAAGGATGTCCAGCTGATTTACCTGGCCTACCCTGATCTCAACCAGGCCCTGATGCAGAAAAACGTGGACGCCATCATGCAAAGCGAGCCCTATTCCTCACAGGCGCTGGCCCAGGGCTGGGGCACCGAAATGCTCAAGCCCTATGACACGCCCATTGGCGAACCCATCCGGACGCTGGTCATGACGGAAAAGTTTTATGCCAACAAACCGCTGGCGCAGAAGTTCATGCAATGCTTCGTGCTGGCCACCAAGACCTTCATTGATCAGCCCAAGCTTGCAGAAAAATACGTGCGCGATGCCATCTTCAAGCATCAGCTCACCAGCGAGGAATTCCAGGCTGCCATCGCCAATTCGCCCTACTCCTACAACATCACCCCCGAGCATATCCAGCGTACTGCCGACACCATGTTCAAGTTCGGGATCGGCAAGATGCATGCCGCCCCGGTGGCCCGCGACTTTGTCAAAACGGATCTGCTGGAGGCCGCCAAGAAGTCCCTGGACGTCAAGCCATGAATGAAGGCATCCAGCGCTTCAAGGGCGTGATGCTGATCCTGGGTGTACTCGCGCTATGGGAAGCCGTGGGCCTGTTCGGCTGGGTCAATGCCAAGGTGCTGCCCCCTCCCCATGCCGTGGCCATCAAGTGGTGGGAGTACCTCTCGCCGCAACAACCTTATGATGCCGATTCGGGCAGCCGCCTGTCCTGGCTGCTGTCCGGCGAGCTGATCCAGGATGCCATGGGCAGCCTGTACCGGGTTCTGGCGGGATTCGTGGTCGGCACGCTGCTTGCCCTGCCGATCGGACTGGTCATGGGGGCAAGCCGCGCGGCTTACCAGCTGTGCAACCCGTTGCTGCAGATCCTGCGCCCCATTCCACCGATTGCCTACATTCCCCTGTCCATCCTGTGGTTTGGGCTGGGCAATCCGCCAGCCATTTTCCTGATTGCCATCGGCGCCTTTTTTCCTGTCCTGATGAATACCATCGCGGGCGTGCGAGCGGTGGACGGCATTTTCCTGCGCGCCGCACGCAATCTGGGCGCCTCGCGCACCACCATTTTCCTGCGCGTGATTTTGCCGGCGTCGACCCCGTATATCCTGACCGGCATGCGCATTGGCATCGGCACCGCGTTCATCGTGGTCATCGTCGCCGAAATGATCGCCGTCAACAACGGCCTGGGGTTTCGTATTCTCGAAGCGCGTGAGTACTTCTGGTCCGACAAGATCATTGCCGGCATGCTGTCCATCGGCCTGATCGGGCTTGCCATTGACCAGGCCATGAGCCAGCTCAACAACCACCTGCTGCGCTGGCACCGCGGCCTGGAGCACTGAAACCATGGCGTCGAGCATCGTCATCACCGGCGTCAACAAAACCTTCCCCACCCCGAGTGGCGCCGTGGTTGCACTCAAGGACATCACCCTTGAAATCAAGGCCGGCGAATTTGTCTGCCTGCTCGGTCCCTCCGGGTGTGGCAAATCCACCCTGCTCAATGCCGTCGCCGGGTTTTCATTGCCCGAGCAGGGACGGATCACGGTGAACGGACAGCCGGTCACCCAGCCCGGGCCGGATCGGGGCATGGTCTTTCAGGAGTATGCCCTCTTCCCCTGGATGACCGTGGCGCAGAATGTGGGCTTTGGACTTGAGATCAAGGGCCTGCCCAAAGCCGACATCCGCAGCCGGGTGAACGCGTTGCTGAAGTTATTGAAGCTGTCGGAATTCGGCGAGCGCTTTCCCCGGGACCTTTCGGGCGGGATGCGCCAGCGCGTCGCCATCGCCCGGATTCTCGCGCTCGACTCTCCCATCCTGTTGATGGATGAACCCTTTGGTGCACTGGATGCGCTGACGCGCCGCTCTCTGCAGGACGAACTGCTGCGTATCTGGTCGGAGCTGGGCAAGACCGTGCTTTTCGTCACCCACAGCATCGAGGAATCGATTTTTCTGGCGGATCGCATCGTGGTCATGACCTACCGTCCGGGCACGATCAAGCGGGACATTGCGGTCCATCTGCCGCGCCCGCGGGATTCGTCAGCCCCGGAATTCAACCAGCTCAAACGCGAACTGTCCGAACTCGTGGCTTCGGAACAGGCGCGTCACGAAGCCGCCGAGCGGCTTGCCCTGACCACGGACTAGGCCATGAGCGTTGCCTGGGAACCGTTGATTCTGACCGTTGCGCCCAACGGCGCGTACAAGACCCGACAGGACCACCCCCAGGTCCCCCTGAGTGCGGGCGAACTGGCCCATGCGGCGCAATCCTGCCTCAAGGCGGGGGCCAGCATGATCCACCTGCACGTGCGTGATGCCGCGGGCCAGCACCTTCTGGAGGCCTGGGCCTACCGCGAGGCCACAGCGGCCATCCGCAAGGCCGTGGGCGAGGAGCTCGTGATCCAGATCACTTCGGAGGCGGCCCGCCGCTACGCGCCGGAAGCGCAAATGGCGGTGGTGCGCGAAGTCCGCCCTGAAGCGGTGTCTGTGGCCATCCGCGAGCTCATTCCGGATGCCCCTTCCGAAGCACAGGCGGCGCCGTTTTTCGAGTGGCTGCATCGTGAAGGCATCATGACGCAGGTCATCCTGTACTCGGCGGATGAACTCGTGCGCTACCAGGCGCTGCGCCAGCGCGGCGTGCTGCCACCTACCGAAAACTTTCTGCTGTTCGTGCTGGGCCGCTACAGCACGGGGCAGCAAAGCGACCCGCGCGACCTGCTGCCCTTTCTGCAGGCGCTCTCGCATCCTGCACCCTGGGCCGTCTGCGCCTTCGGCGCACGGGAGAGCGCCTGCCTCACCGCAGCTACGGCATTGTCCGGGCACGCCCGAACGGGATTTGAAAACAACCTGTATCTGCCCGACGGCACCCTGGCCCGGGACAATGCTCAGCTGGTCGCCCTCGCAGCGGAAAACGCACGACGTCTGGGCCGTCCGCTTGCCGTGGCGCGGGAAATCCGGGAACGCTTTGCCTAGTGCATCGAATCGTGATGCATTGAGTCGTGGTGCATCGTGCCCATCCCGCCTTCGGGCAGGAGCGGTTTGACGGGCACGGCAATGTCCACCTCACCGGCGTGCTCGAATTTCAGCTTCATGCGAAGCGTTTCGCCTTCACGCAGCGGCTTTTTCAGATCCTCCAGCATCAAATGCAGTCCGCCTGGCATCATCTCGACGCGGCCATGGGCCGGAATCTCGAGGCTGGCTTCGTGGTGCATGCGGGCCATGCCCTGATCCATCTGGCTGCTGTGCAGGACCACGGACCGCGCAACGCTGCTTGAAGCTCCCATCAGCCGATCTGCCGCAGCGCCGGTGTTTTCGATGGTGAGATAGGCCGCCCCCACCTCCTGTCCGGGAACCGTGGCGCGTGCATAGGCGCCATCGAGCAGCAGGGTCCCCTGATGGACCGGCTCGGCATGCGCCGCTCCCAGCGCGAGCCAACAGAACAACAGGGCCATGCGCTGCATTGAAAAATATCGTTTCATGAATTGCTCTCCTTGGGTGGTCATTGGATCGACAGCAAAGGCGTGATTGCCCTGTCGAGCGTGGTTTCGTCGAGGCCGGCATCGCCGTCCCAGGCATCGCGACGCAAAATGCCATGGCGATCGATCACGAAGGTCAGCGGGATGCGCCAGATGCGCCCGTAACCCTTGACCCGCGCTTCGCGAATCCAGGCTCCGGGAAAGCTGTAGCTCTTCATGATATCGCGTGCTTTCTGGAGATCTTCGGGATCGTCCATGCTGATGGCAATCAACTCCAGGCCTTCCAGATGGTGCTTGCGGTAGTAGCGTTCCATGGCCGGCATTTCTTCCCGGCAGGGCACGCACCAGCTCGCCCAGAAGTGCAGGATCACCACCTTACCCGTCCCTTCGCTGGCAGCAAAGGCCTGGCCGTTCATCAAACGGATATCGTAGCCGGGTGCAGGAGCGCCCTCTTCGACGGCCCATGCCGGCCGCAGGGGGGCTCCCGCCAGCATCAGGACGAGGGACACGGCGGCAAAACCTTTGAAACCCTTCATCGCACGCCCCTTTAAAAACTGTAGGTCAGACCGGCGCTGACGATCTGGTTCGGTACGAGTTGAATGCCATTCACGTCGCGAATCAGTGGCAGATAGATCATGGCATTGGCCTGCAGGTTCCTGGACAGATTGTAGAGCGCCCCAGGCGTGAGATACAGGCTCTTCGATCCCGTATTGAGCGGATCGCTGTTGATGCCCGAGTCCGCGTTGCGGATCGTGGCATTGAGCTGCAGGAGCGGGATGAGGTCCTCACTGTAGGGATTGGCATCGTAATGCATTCCCAGAACCAGCTGGAGGCTGTTCCCAGGACGATAATCGTCGCGTGTCGTCAACGCGCTGCGCAGCATGGCCTGCGCATACCAACCCCAGGTACGCTCCTGCCCCAGCCGATATCCGCCCAGAAGCAAATCGGTGCTGCCTGTCCCGGGCTGGGTGTCCCGATCGAACCCTGTGGCGCTGATGGTGCCGGTGGGCAGCTTCAGGCCGAAGAGCAGCCCGGTGGACATGTCCTCTGAAAACCCGGTGTACATCCCCATGATCCGCACATCCGACAGGGTATGGACCGCGTGATTGACGACGTTGGGCGAACCATTGCCAAAATTGTCATTCGTATAAAAGCTGCGTTGCCAGTAGGGCACCATCAGCATGACCCCCCATGCATGGTTGAACATGTACTGGGCGTTCAGGTTGAGAAAATTGGTCTGGATTTTCTGGTCGGGGCTCTGGCTCAGGGGAATCCTGCTGCTCCCCTGCATGGCGCTGTCCTGGTTGAGATAGGTGTCCTGGATATTGATGCTGCCGCCAGCGGCGCTGGGCAAGCCCATACCGGGCATGCCCACGTCGAACATGCCGCAGCCGCAGGCACAGGCCCGGGCCGGCAAGGATTGAATGCTGCTGGCCAGGACCACAGCCATCAACAGGCCGCTGATCCAGCGATACTCACATTTCATGGGTTCCCCCCTCTTCTTCGATACCTATGGACCGTCCGCAGGCGAACTGTCCTCGCAAATGATCAAAGTGCTACGGGCGGGGCTCGCGAAAGGGGAAGGAGGCTTGCGGCATGTTCGTGGCGGGTACGCTCGCGCGCAGCGATGAACGGGGGATGGGTGGCAACAATGTCGGGAAGCCGGGTCGCGGCTGCGGGCAGATCCACGGCAAGGCAGCCGCACAACGCGCAGTGGTCGTGGTGCGTTTCGGGGACTTCGGGGCTGGCAGGGGCGACGTCGCCCAGATCCACCCATTGCAGCCCTGAAGCGGAACAGATCTGGACCCGGTGGTCCCCTGCCCCCGCCTTCTCCAGGCGCGCCAAGGCCCCAGAGACCAGAAAGGCCTGGAACAGCACGCAGGCCAGCAGCAAGCGGGCCGCGCGACGCAAAGTCTGGGGGCGGATCATGCCCCGGATTCTATCAGATCAGAACCCGCTCCACGCTTCTCCCGTCCCCATGCCGGCCAGACGCCGGACGCGGCCTGCATCGAGCAGGCGGACCTCGCCGTGCGGCGCCTCGATCAGGCCGTTGCGCCTGAATTCGGCAAAGACCCGGCTGACGGTTTCCTCGCTCAGGCCCAGCAACTCGGCAATTTCCAGACGCGAGAGCACCAGCGGAAAGGGTTCGCTGGCATCGGCCCCGATGGGTACCAGGGACAGGATGAAGGAAGCCACCCGCGCATGCGCGGGCTTGATGCCCAGGTTGCGAATCATGATCTGGGCCTGGACCAGCTCGTCGCGAAAGCGCTGGATGACACGCAATGCCACAGAAGGGTTTTCTTCGAGAACCCGCAGCATGTCCTTATGGGTGACGCAACATGCTTCGACCGGAGTCAGCGCTGTCGCCGTGTAGGGATAGGTGGCGTCCGAGGTTTCAAAACCCACAAGCTGGCCTGCCACGAGCAGACCCAGAATCTGCTCACGTCCCGCAAGCGGCATGGTGGTCAGTTTGAGTTGGCCCGCCCGCAATACCATGAGCTGGGTGCAGGGCGTGCCTTCACGAAACACGGTTTCACCAGCGGCATAGCGTCGCCGGCTGAGCAGTCCGCGGATATCGCAAGCTGGCGCCCGCCCGAGATCTCCGGAAGAGAACATGGCCCCGCACAGGACACAATCGTCGTTTTGACACTGACAGTTCAGCATTTGGACTCTTAGGCGGCCCTGGAACACTTCATTATAGAACTTCTCCTCTCCCTGTGGCGTAAGGAAAGGTGCAAAAGTCAATTATTCTTTGCGCCCTGTGCCACCCAGGTCTTGATCGTGTCGATATTCGACTGCGACATGAGGTTGCGCTGATACGGCATGTGGATGGAGCTGTCGGCGCGATTCTCGATCAGCATCACCAGCACGCTGGTAAAGCTGTCACCGGATTTGACCACCGGACCATACTGCGTCCCCTTGATCAGGGTGTCGTACGTGCTCATGTCGAGCTTGCTCTTTTCATAGCCGATGCCGCCGGGCGTGTGACACTCAAAGCAATTGGCCTTGAGAATGGGCAGGACCTCCTTCTTGTAGCTCACCTCATGCTGACTGCAGGCAAGCAGCGCAAGTGCTGCGAGTGAAGTTGCTGCTGCGGACAGGTGATGGACATGCTTCATGATGTGCCCTCCTTCCTTGCTTCAGGCTCCCAGGGCGACAGAAAACGCGTGATCAGCCACAGGACGATAAACGGGCAGGTGAATACCAAGGCAACCGCCAGCAAACCCTCATGCCCCAGGATTTCCGGGTAGTAGGTCAGCAGTCCCTTCATGGTCTTTGACAGTTCCTGCCCTCCAATGACGACATTCCAGCGCATGGCCAGCACGGCAACCATCATTCCGACCCCTGAGACTGTCATCCAGGTCTCCAGGGCCTTCCCCCGGATCTTGAATACGATCAATACGGTCAGAATGGCCAGCACCGCAAGCGACCCGCCCCACTGGATCAGCATGCTGTACCAGATCGGACCTTCGATGAGACGCTGTACCATGTCAATGCCTTCCAGCCGTTTGTAAAACATTTCCAGCAGCTCCAGCCCTTCAATCACCAGCACCACCAGCAGGAAGGCCCACATCGTGCGTGCCAGGCCCTTCATGCAATCCGCATCCACGGGAACCTTGCGAACCTTGGAATAGGCTACGTAGAGCACGACCAGCAGACCAATGCCCGACACGATGGCGGACAGCAGGAAGATGATCGGCATCAGGTCGGAAGACCACCATTCGCGCGCCTTGACGGAACCGAACAGAAAGCCCACATAGCCATGCAGGCCGCCGGCAGCCGGAATTCCGATCATTGCCAGTGCAAAGGCAAACTTGTGATCGATGGCCAGGGCGCGCGGAGAAATATCGTCCGAACCCAGAGTCAATGCGCGATACAGCGTGCCCAGCGGACCCTGGGTGGTCTTGGACTTCGCGACGATGTCGGCACGAAATGCAAACCAGATTTCCAGCAACAGCAGGCAGATGTAGAAACCGGCCACGTAGCTGAACGCCGCCATCGCCGAGGTCCAGTGCGGCGTGAGTACCGCGTTGAAGGCCCGCTGCGGATTGCCCAGGTGAAGCAATAGCGGCGTGGGCACGAAGAACATGAAGCTGACTGCCGTCAGCAGCGCAAATCGCGCCACGGGTTTGTATTGGGCCATGCCGAAGACATGGTACAGACTGGAGACGATGAAGGCCCCGGCCACGAGGCCGGTAATGTACGGATAAATGACGATCAGTACGCTCCACGGAATGTCGGTTTCATTGGGGTACACGTAACCGACATAGGGTGCTGCTTCTGCCATGGTGCCTATCATTTAGGAAACCTCCTTATCAATTCCAACGTAAAACACGTTGGGCGCATTGCCGGTTTCAGGCTTCAGGACGGATACGCGGTTGTTGCGTAGAAAAGCGCTGATCGGGCTTTGCGGGTCGTTGCGGTCGCCAAAGACGCGTGCCTCGACGGGACAGACTTCGACGCAGGCAGGCTGCAATCCCTTGGTGATGCGGTGATAGCACCAGGTGCACTTGTCCGTCACGCCCATGACGTGGTTGAATTCGCGCACGCCGTAAGGGCATGCCTGCACGCAATACTGACAGCCGATGCAGTAGGAATGGTCGATCAGTACCACGCCGTCCTTGGTCTGGTAGGTTGCCCCGGTCGGACAGACCTGGACGCATGCCGGATGTGTGCAGTGGTTGCACAGTTTGGGCACGAAAAACGCTTTCTCCACCTTGGCATCCTTGTAGCGGTTGTCGAAGCGGAATTCCTTTTCCGAGCCTGACGCGGCGATGTTCTGCGCATCGCTCTGACTGTCCACGTGCGCCCGCTCCTCGCCTTCGAGGTAGACATAGCGCTCCACCCAGGTGCGGAAGTGGTGGGCGTCCTGCGTGACGCCGTTTTCCGCCTTGCAGGCTTCGACGCAACGCAGGCAGCCGATACACCGAGTGGCATCCACACCGAAAGCCCATTTGTGTTTGTTCCAGTCGTAATCCGGAATCTTTGGGGGAGGGACGGCGGTTGCCGACTCGGTGCCCTGCGCCTTCGCCACCAGGCTGCCCGTGCCGACCAATGCGCCCGCACAGGCGGTTCCGATGCCCAGCATCTTCAGGAAATTGCGCCGGACCAGTTTGCTTTCCTTGCTTTCCACTTTTTTGTCTTGTTGGCTCATTTTCATCTCACTGGGTCGCCGCTTCACTTGCAACGCGCGCTGGCGTAATAAGCGGTCAGGTTGTCGATATCCGAGGCACTCAGGGTCTTTGCCACACTGGTCATGACAGGATGGTTGCGGGTGCCGTCCTGGAACGCCTTGAGCGTGTCGGACAGGTAGTCGGGGTTCTGACCCGCAAGATTGGGCCAGGAGGGATTGCCGCCCACACCCGCAGGACCGTGGCAGAGCGCACAGCTCGCTGCCCGGGCTTTGCCCAGCACGGCCTTGGCCGATTCACCGCCGGCCGTCTTGCAGCTCTCCTGGGAAAAATAGGCTGCCACGTTTTTCATGTCGGCATCGCTCAAACCTGCCGCCATGCCGCTCATCATCGCGTTGGCGCGCGCACCGGACTTGAAGGCCTGAAGCGCGTTGATCAGGTAGCCCGCATGCTGCCCGGCAAGATTGGGCCAGGCCGGATTGACGCTTGCCCCAGCCGGGCCATGGCATGCGGCGCAGGTGGCAGCAACGGTTTTACCGGCGACCGCATCCCCTTTTGGCGGTGGCGCCAGGGCAGCGAAATTGATTTTTGGAGAATGGGGGTCGTGGCAGGCCGTGCATTGTTCCGTACCGGCGTGGGCAGCCAGCACCACCTGGCGTTGCGCCGCAGGCCGCCCCGGCATGGCTTCGTGGCACTGGATGCACTTGGTGCGATCCTTGGGCACCGGCAGCTTGCCCTCTGCAGTCGTGTCCCCGGGTGCCGGCGCCTGGGCCTTGCCGCCCAGCGCGATGCGTTCATCGAGGCTGAGGGGAGCACGCTCCCTGGAGGGATGCTGCCCCACCGGACCATGACAGACCTCGCATTTGACGTGTTTTCCGGCTGCAGGATTATTGTGGAGGCTCTCGGACCATGCCGCATACTGCCTGGCATGGCATGATTTGCAGTACTCGTTGCCGCGAAACCGCGGGATGTCGCTGGCGATCTCGGCGACCGAATCGCCCCGGTAATGGCCGTAAGCGTAGTAAGACCTGTCGGTAAAGAACTGCTTTGCCGTGAGGGCCGCCACCGCAAGAACAGCCACCAGGAGGAACAGGCGGACGATGTGCTTTGGCATGACTCTTTCCTTTTTTTGCTTTTGAATGGAAAGAGCCTATTCTTGATCTGGGGCGATTACATTGAGCATTCGCAATTGCGACATTGATGTTTCGCAACCGCAAAATTGATCCAACGCAAAAAAAGGCAGCGCCTGCGCGCTGCCCGAGGGGTCATGCTGCGCTCTGCAGCCTGTCCGGACGCGCCCTTTGGGCGGCAGCATCGCGCAGGGCCGTACGCAGGCCCTCCTCCACCACCGGGTGATAGAACGGCAACTTCAGCATGCCCTCGACGGTGGTGTCGAGTTGCAGGGCCCAGGCCAGCAGATGCGCAAGATGTTCCGCGTCGGGGCCGATCATCTCGGCACCGAGAAACTTCCCGCTGGCGCGATCGGCATAAACATGCAGCAGTCCCTGATTTCGCAACATCACCCGGCTGCGACCCTGGTCTTCGAAGGAGACCTTGCCGACGACGGTGCTTGCCGGGTCCAGTGTGCGCCAGCGCGATCCCACCGTGGCGATCTGCGGATCCGAAAAAACGATCCCCAGGGGTGCACGCCGCAATCCAGCCGCCACGCGGGGGTAGGCCGCGGCGTTCTCGCCGGCAATCCTGCCCTCGTCTGCCGCCTCATGCAGCAATGGCACGTCGTGGTTGGCGTCGCCGGCAATGAAGATCGGGCTGTCGCCGCATTGCATCGTCTCTCGATTGAAAACGGGCACCCCGTTGGGTTGCAGCGCAAGGCCCAGATGCGCCAGCCCCAATCCGTTCACGTTGGGTGAGCGCCCTGTCGCCGCGATCACGTAGTCCACTACCGCCTGGTGCGCGCTCCCGGCGCCATCCAGCCACTCCAGTAATACCCCTTGCCCATGACGTTGCGCCTGCACCAGGCGCGCTTCGGTCTCGAGCGTCAGTGCCTTGCCAAAGGTGCGCACGGCATAATCCCTGAGTGCCGGATCGGTCAGCGGTCCCACTGCCCCGCCACGCCCGAAAAGGTGCACCCGAACGCCCAGCCGGTGCAGCGCCTGCCCCAGCTCCAGGCCGATGACCCCAGGGCCGAACACGGCGACTGAGGCGGGCAGGTCGTCCCAGTCGAACACGTCGTCATTGACGATGACGCGATCCCCCAACCCCTGCAGCATCGGGGGGATCACTGGGGAGGAGCCTGTGGCAATGACGGCTTTTTCAAACCTGAGGCGGATCCTTCCATCCACTTCGACCGTATGCGCATCCACGAACCGGGCGCGCCCGACGATCTTGTGCGCGTCAGGAATGGCTGCCACGCCGTCGAGCACAAAGCCGACAAAGCGGTCGCGTTCGCGCTTGACCCGCGCCATCACTGCGCGTCCGTCCACATGGACCTGCCCTTCCAGGCGGATGCCGAAGGTCTCCCAGCGCGAGACGCCATGGACCGCCTCGGCGGCTGCAATCAGGAGCTTGCTGGGCATGCAGCCCACCCGGGCGCAGGTGGTGCCATAGGGTCCGCTTTCGATGAGTACGGCGTTTTGCCCTGCGGCCACGAGGGCCCGGTAGGCCGCAAGGCCCGCCGTGCCCGCACCGATGACGACATTTTGCACAGAAGTCTGGATCATGGGGTTCTCTCCTGCAATGCGTTAAAGGGGTTCAGGCAGCCTGGGCAGTGCGCGACTGCACCCAGGCTTCCAGGTCATCGGCACCGCCGATATGCTCGCCGTTGATGAAGACCTGGGGAACCGTGCCCTGCCCCGTGATGGCACCGACGACGCGCGTGCGGGTGGTGGGCGGCAGCGCAATCTCCGCGTAGTCGTAACCCTGTGCCTTCAGCAGGGCCTTGGCTCGCGCGCAATGGGGGCAGCCTTCGCGCGTCAGGATGGCCACCTGGTCGGGCTTGCGAGCATGGGGATTGATGTAGGCCAGCATCGTGTCGGCATCCGAGACCTCAAAGGGATCGCCCGGTTTGTTGGGTTCGATGAACTGCCTGACCACGATGCCGTCCCTGACCAGCATGGAGTAGCGCCAGGAGCGTTGACCAAACCCCAGATCCTGCTTGTCCACCAGCATGTTCATGCCCGCAGTGAAGGTGCCGTTGCCATCGGGAATCATGGTGATGTTGCCGGCTTCCTGGTCTTTGGCCCACTCATTCATGACGAACGTGTCGTTGACCGAAACGCACAGGATGCGATCCACGCCATTGGCAAGGAACGCCGGTGCCAATTCGTTGTAGCGCGGCAAATGGGTTGACGAACAGGTCGGGGTAAACGCGCCGGGCAGGGAGAAGACGACTACGGTCTTGCCCTTGAACAGTTCGGTCGTGGTGAGGTCTTTCCACGCGTCGTTTTCGCGGATGCGGAAAGTGACTTCGGGGACGGGTTTTCCTTCATGGTTTTCAAACATGGCGCTGCTCCATTCAGTGGTTGAGGGGACCAGCCGGTATCTCCAGCCGATGGCCCCACTTTACACTCTGTCTAAAATAAGTCTAATTGATTGTTAAGCAATTCGCGATATACAATGGCTATCAGTTGTACAGCAGAGGTTTTCAATGAATATCAATGAATTACGTTATATCGTTGCCGTGGCACACACAAAAAACTTCAGGCGCGCAGCTGAAAAATGCTTCGTCAGCCAGCCTGCCCTGTCCACCGCAGTGCTGAAACTTGAGGAGGAGTTGGGGGTACGCCTGTTTGAACGCACGCGTTCGGAGGTGAGCGTCACCCCCGTGGGTCAACGGGTGGTGGAGAAAGCCGCCCTGGTGCTGGAAGAAGTGGAACAGATCAAGCTTCTGGCGCGTCAGGGAAAAAACCCGCTGGTCGGTCCGCTCAAACTGGGCGCCATCCATACCGTGGGCCCCTACCTCCTGCCGGACCTGATCGCGCAGCTTCACCGCAGCGCGCCGGAAATGCCCCTGGTGGTGGAAGAAAACACCACGGAACACCTGGAGACGCAGCTGCGCAACGGCGCACTGGACGTTGCCCTGGTTGCCCTGCCCTTCTCCTCGCCGGGCATCCTCACGCAGCCGCTCTACACAGAATATTTCGAGGTGGTGGTGCCCAAGGGCCACCGCTGGTCCGGCCGCGCGTCCATCAGCTCTCCCGAACTGGGCGAGGAACAGGTCTTGCTGCTGCCTTCCGTGCATTGCTTCAGCACGCAGGTGGTGGAGACCTGTCCGGAACTGGGCGCCCGGCATGCCGTGGTACAGCAGGGCAACAGCCTCGAGACGTTGCGCAACATGGTGGCCTCAGGCATGGGCATTACCGTACTTCCGGCCAGCGCCAACAGCGCCAAGTATCGCAGTGCGCTGCTCGACATCATCCCTTTCAGGGCGCCCCGCCCGGTGCGGCACATCGGCATGGCCTGGCGCAAAAGCTTTTCCAGGCCTGAAGTGCTGCAGGTGATCCGGGCTGGCGTGGCTCGCCTGAAACTGCGGGGCATCACCCCCATCGAGGAAAAGGCTACGAATGCCTCACCGAGCGCTTCATCAGATACACCAGGGGAATGAAGACGACGAACAGGGCGGACAACAGCCGGAAATTGTCCAGGAAGGACAGCAGCGAGGCCTGCTGCTGCACGTAGGCATAGAGAGTGGCCTGGGCCTTGAGCAGGGCATCGCCCACCGGCGTGCCCTGGGCCGAGATGGTCTGGGTGAGATCCTGCAGCGTCTGCTGCGTCTGCACAGAATACGCATCCACGTGCGTCACCAGGGTGGCCTGATGGCGCTGGCTGCCCTGGGTCAGCCAGGTCTGCACCAGGGAAATGCCGAAGCTGCCGCCCAGATTGCGCGACAGGTTGATGATGGCCGAAGCATTGCTGCTCTTCACCATGGGCATGTCGGCAAACGCCGCCGTATTGATGGGAATGAACAGGAACCCCAATCCGATGCCCTGCAGGATGCGCAGCGAGGCCATGGACCAGTAGTCTGCCTGCAAATCCAGATGGGACATGAGGTACAGCGCCAGCGCGTTGCTCAGGATGCCAAAAGTGATCATGTGCCGCACGTCCACGCGGTTGACCATCATCCCGATGAGGGGCATGAAGCACAGCACTGCAAGCCCGCCCGGCGAGAGCACCATGCCGGCCTGGGTGGCGGAATAGCCCATCAGCGTCTGCACGAACAAGGGCAGCAGCACGGTGCTGCCAAAAAGGATGAAGCCCAGCATGAAGATCAGCATGTTGCTGATCAGGAAATTGCGCTGCCGCAGCAGGCGCACGTCCACCATCGGGTCGCGTTGCCGCAGCTCCCAGAACGGCAGCGCCAGCAGGGCCACTCCGGAAATGGCGGCCATCATGACGATGAAGTGCGAATCGAACCAGTCTTCCTGTTGCCCCTTGTCCAGAACGATCTGCAGGCAACCAAAGCCGAGGGAGAGCAGGGCAAAACCGATGTAGTCGATCTTGAAACCGCGCGCCAGCAATGCCGTTCGCTGCTCGGCAAAGTGCGGTGGATCGAACACCAGGCGCGTGGTGAGATAGAGCGAGAGCACCCCCACCGGCACATTGATGAGAAAAATCCAGCGCCAGGTGAAGGTGTCGGTGATCCACCCCCCGATGGTGGGTCCGATGGCGGGTGCCAGGACCGTGGTGATGCCATAGACGGCAAAAGCCATGCCACGCTTGGCCGGCGGAAAGGTGTCCGCCAGGATTGCCTGGGAGCAGGGTTGCAGGCCCCCTCCCCCGATTCCCTGCAGCGTGCGGAACAGGATCAGCATGGGCAGGTTGGGCGCGAGGCCGCACAGCAGCGAACTGGCGGTAAACAGCGCCACGCACAGCATGTAAAAGCGCCGTCGTCCCATCAGGCTGGAAAGCCAGCCGCTGATGGGCAGCACGATGGCATTGGCGACGAGATAGGAAGTCAGCACCCAGGTGGATTCGTCCTGACCGGCGGAAAGATCCCCCGCAATATGCCGCAGCGAGACGTTGGCAATGGAAATGTCCAGCACTTCCATGAAGGTGGTCAGGGCCACCGTAATGGCGATGAACCAGGGATTGAGCGCCACGCCGTTCTGGTCGCGAGGTTGCATGACGCTGCTCGCCAAGGCGCTCATGCGGCTAGGGGGCCTTGTCCGTCAGCAGGACTTTGGGTTCCACCGACATCCCGGGCGACAGGCGCAGCAGGTCTTCCGCTTTTTCGTCGAACACGATTTTGACCGGCACGCGCTGGACGACCTTGACGTAGTTGCCGCTGGCATTTTCGGGGGGGAGCAGGCTGAAGCGGGCACCCGTCCCGGCCTGCAGGCTGTCCACGTGCCCCTTGTAAACCCGGCCGGGGTAGGCATCCACGGTCACTTCCACCGATTGCCCCGGGCGCATCCGACGCAACTGGGTTTCCTTGAAGTTGGCAACGACCCAGGGATTGCCATACACGATGGCCATGATCGCCGGCCCGGGCTGAATCAGCTGTCCCTGATAAAACGATTTGCGCGTCACCCGACCGTCCACCGGCGCAACCAATCGGGTGTAGGACAAATCCAGTTTTGCCTGCTCCAGGGCCGCGCGGGCCTCCTCCACCGAGGCATGCCCACTGGCCGCCTGCTCACGCTTCAGGGCCACCTGGCGCGGGCCCGAGTGCGCTTCGGCAAGCCGGCCTTCGGCCTGGGCCACCTGGGCCGCGGCTGCCGCCGCACCGCGTTTTGCGGCCTCCCATTGAGCCTGCGCGGCACGTTCAGCCGTGCTGGCCTGGTCCAGGCGCTGCCTGGAGATTTCGTCCTTCCTGTACAAGGCGTCGTAGCGCTGCAGGTCGGCATGGGTCAGCTGGGCCTGGGCTTCCGCTGCAGCGGCTTGCGCCGTGGCCTGGGCACTGCTGGCCCGCGCGGCTTCCAGTGCACTCCGGGCCTGTTCAATCTGCGCCTTGCTGGTGGTGGTCACCACGGACAGGTCCTGCTGGGCCGCGCCGTGACGCGCCTCCGTGGCAGCGAGGTTAGCCTCGGCCTGCCTGACGCGAAGCTCGTAATCGCGTGCATCGATCTCCGCCAGCACATCGCCGGCCTTGACCCACTGGTTATCGTTGACGAGGACCCGCGTCACGTAACCGCCGACGTGGGGACTGATCTGGACCACGTTGGACTCGATGAAGGCATCATCGGTGGATTCCTGGTTGCGCGTGACGAACCAGAGCCCCAGAAAGGCCAGCAACACCGCTCCTGCGGCTGCCAGGGCTGCCTTGCGAATCCAGGGGCGCCCGGACGGCGCAGCGGGTGCGGCGGACGTCGGCGTTAGTGTCGGTGCAACACTGTCACTCATGCGCGTGCTCCAAAATCTCAGGGTTGACCATATTCCAGACGGCCCACTGCCATCTCGTAATTGATGAAGGCCATCTGGTGTGCGGCCAGGGCATCGATCCGGGCGCTGCGCGCACTGGCAAGCGTGGCCTGGGCATCCACCACCTCCAGATTGTCCGCCACGCCGTTCCTGAAGCGGTCGCGCGCCTGGTCGAGCAGACGCTCCGCCAAGGTCAGGCTGATTTCGGCGGTGGCAATCTGGTCGGCGCTGGTTTCGATGGCGATGACCGCGAGACGGACGTCCTCTTCCACCTGCTGCATGGTGTCGCGCAGCTGCAGTTCCGCCTGACGCATACGGCTTGCGGCGGCATCCTCACGCGCGGTGATGGCCCCGCCCTCCATCAGGGGCATGGTCAGCTGGACCCCGAAACTGTAGGTGCGGTAGTCGTTATGGGCCGGGGTCACCCCGCTCGGCCCGATATCGCCGCCCACGCTCAGCGCAGGATAGCTGGCAGCATTTGCAGCCTTGCGCTCGGTATCCCGCTGCGTCACCACCTGTTCCAGCGCCTGGAGTTCAGGCCGCTTGTGCAGGGCGGTGTCGATGGCCGCGGGTAGCGCGGGTACCGGCATCGCATCGTTCTGGAGCGGATCGGTCAGCTCCAGGGCAACCGACATGCCCAGCCCCAATGCGCGGTGCAGGCGCGTATCCGCTTCGCTCGCGCTGCTGCGCGCCTGGCGCAACAACAACGTATTGCGCGCGTGTACCGTCTGCGCCCGAACCACATCCACGCCGGTGGCCAGCCCTGCCGACTGCTGATCGCGGGCCAGCTGCAACAGGTTTTGCGACAGCGCATGATTGGCCAGTGCCGCCGTGACCGCCTGCTGGGCCCGTTGGGATTCCACATAGGCCAGTGCTGCCGCACCCGCCATTTGCTGCGCCGTGGCGTCGGCTCGCAGGCGGGCGGCATCCACGGCATGCCGGGACGCATCGAGTTCGCGCAGCCGGGCGAGATCGAAGATCCGCTGCGTAAAGCGCACGCGCGCATCGAAGGTGTCGAAGGGACCGATCAGGGTGGGAAAGCCGGGCAGGTTGAGCCCCATGGCCATCAGGTTTTCGGTCTGGCGCGTCTGGTAGGTCTTGAAATCCACGGACGGGCGAAAGCTTGCCAGCGCTTCGTCCGAACGCGCCATGCTCTCCACGGTCTGTTCGCGCGCACTCAGCACGGCCACCTGACGTTCCACGGCCATGGCCTTGGCCTGGCGCAGGGACAGACGCAGGGTTTCCGGGGCAGCGCTGCCCGATGTGGAATCCGGTGCGGCTGATGCGACGATGCAGGCCAGCGTCGCCACCATCACCACGCCCCTGGCAAACGCGTGGACCCTCATGAGCTATAGCAGTGTTCGGGTCCGGGAAACCGCCCTGCCTTGACTTCGGCAACATACAGCTTGACCGCCTCCTCGATGGAACCGGTCTCCTTGATGAATGGTCGCACGAAGCGCGGGGGAATATAGGCCCCCAACCCCAGCATGTCGTAGATTACCAGCACCTGGCCGCTGCAACGGGGGCTCGCACCGATGCCGATGGTGGGAATGGTCACCGCGTCGCACAGGCGATCCGCAAGCGTCCTCGGAATGGCCTCCATCAGCAGGATGCTTGCCCCTGCCGCCTCCAGCGCCTTGGCGTCTTCGATGATGCGTTCGGCGCCTGCCGTGTCCCGGCCCTGCACCTTGAATCCGCCCACCTGGTGCACCGATTGCGGGGTCAGCCCTACATGGGCGCATACCGGAATGCCGCGGCTCACCAAAAACTCCACCGTCGGCACCATTTCCCTGCCGCCCTCGATCTTGACCATCTGGGCGCCGGCACGCATCAGCTCGGTGGCGTTGCGGAAAGTTTCCTGCGGCGTGATCTGCGAACTGCCAAAGGGCATGTCCGCCAGGATGAAGACCGATTTGGAACCGCGCGCAACGCAGGCCGTGTGGTAGGCCACGTCGCTGACGCTCACCGGCAGTGGGGAGTCGTGGCCCTGCACCACCATCCCCAGCGAATCGCCCACCAGCAGCACGTCCACGCCGGCGTTTTCCAGCACGCGGGCAAAACTCGAGTCGTAGCAGGTCAGCATGGCGATTTTTTCGCCCCGCGCATGCATGGCATACAGATCAATGACGGATTTACGCATGGTGCATCAGGCTCCGGAGAAAACGTGTTCAGACAGCGGCAGGCGGTACGCCCGCTGCCCCGTCAGGGCAAACAGGGCATTGCACAGCGCCGGGGCGATCGGCGGCGTGCCCGGTTCGCCCACGCCGCCGGGGGCTTCGCCCGACGGCACCAGGTGAACCGACACGGCAGGCATCTCGTCGAGACGCAGCAGGGGGTAATCGTTGAAATTGGATTGGTTGGGCCGGCCTGCATCCAGGGTGATCTGCCCGTAAAGCGCCGCGGTCAGCCCGAAGACCATCGCGCCTTCCATCTGGGCGGCCACCGTGTCCGGATTGATCACGGTGCCGACATCCGCGGCGATGGTCACCCGGTGAACCCTCGGCCTGCCCGCCTGCAGCGAGACCTCGGCCACTTCGGCGACGATGCTGCCGAAGGATTCCACCAGGGCGATGCCCCGCGCGCGGCCTGCGGGCAGGGGCTGCCCCCACTGTGCCTCTTTCGCGGCAAGTTCGAGCACGGCACGATGACGCGGCGACTTTTCCAGCAAGGCGTGCCGGTACTCAAACGGATCCTTGCCTGCCGCATGGGCCAGTTCGTCCATGAAGCTCTCTGCAAAAAACGAGTTCTGGGTATGCCCGACGGAACGCCAGAACCACACCCGAACACCGGGGTGGTACCGGATCCAGTCCACCTTGAACTGCGGAATGTCGTAGGCAATGTCAGCGAGTCCCTCCACCGCGGACTGGTCAATGCCATTCTTGATGAGCGCGGCTTCAAAACCCGTACCCTCCGCAATGGAGTCCGCCACGGTGGCACCGTGCCAATGCACCGGCCGACCCTGGCTGTCCAGACCGGCTTGGAGCGCGCATACGGCCATGGGCCGGTAGTACGCGGCATGCATGTCGTCCTCGCGGGTATAGACCACCTTGACAGGCGACTGGACGGCCTTGGAGAGGGAAACCGCTTCGATCACGAAGTCGGGCGCAAAACGCCGCCCGAATCCGCCACCCAGAAACTGGGTGTGAATCCTGATTTTTTCCGGGGCAAGCCCCGTGATCCGGGCCGCAATGGCCTGGTTGGGCCCCTGCGCCTGGGTCCCCACCCAGATTTCGGCCTCATCCGGCCGCACCCACGCCGTGCAGTTCATGGGTTCCATGGGGGCATGGGCCAGGTAGGGGACTTCGTAGACGGAGCGCAGCGTTTGTACGGGTTGCGCCGCGTCCGGTGCCTTGCGTTCGACTGCGGTCAGCGCCCCCTCTCCCGAAGCTGCCCGCTGGGTCATGTCCCGGCGCAGTTGCGCCGTATCGGGCGGCGGTTGGGCGGGGCGGTCCCATTCGACGTTGAGTGCCTCCCTGCCCTTCATGGCCTGCCAGGTCGTTTCAGCGAGAACCGCGATCCCCACGCTGGTGGGTGTTTCCACCCGTTCCACAAACCGCACGCCGGGAAGCCTGAGCGCGGCGCTGGCATCGTACCGAAGCACTTTGGCCCCCACCACGGGCGCGCGGGCAACCACCGCCGTGAGCAGGCCGGGCATGCGCATGTCCATGCCAAATCGCGCCGCCCCCGTCGCCTTGGCGGTACTGTCCAGGCGGTGGATGGGCTTGCCGATCAGCTGGAAGGTCCTGGGATCCTTGAGCGGCACCGCCTGGGGCACGGGCAGGCGCGAAGCTGCCGTGACCATGGCGCCGTAGGGCACCTGGTGCAACCCGGCGCTGAGGATGCCCTTGCTGGTCTTGACCTGTTCCAGGGGCACCTTCCAGGCCGTTGCAGCGGCCATCCGCAGCATCTGTCTCGCGGTGGCGCCGGCATGGCGCAGCGGTTGCCACATGGCGCGCACGGAAGTGGAGCCGCCGGTGGCCTGCGTATGAAACCAGGGATGCGCGTATTCGGGCGCTGCCGGAGCAAACTCCACCCGGATCGCGGCCCAGTCCGCATCCATTTCTTCTGCCAGGATCATGGGCAAGGCCGTCATGACCCCCTGCCCCATCTCGGATTTATCCACCAGGAGCGTGACGACCCCTGAGGGTTCCAGCCGGATCCAGGGGTTGGGCGCAAATTTCAGGGGCGACTGCGCCGCCACGCCCACATCGAAATAACCCAGCGCAAAGCCGCCACCGGCCAGGCTGACCAGCTTCAGGAATTCGCGACGGTCCAGGGTTGAGGCCATGGCTTAGGAGGATGTCCTGTTTTGCCTGAAACGCCGGATCAGGCTCGAGGTATCCCATCGCCCTCCGCCCATGCCCTGCACTTCAGCATAGAACTGATCCACCAGGGCGGTCATGGGCAGCAGTGCCCCGTTGTTCTTGGCTTCGGCAATGACCAACCCCAGATCCTTACGCATCCAGTCCACGGCAAAACCGAAATCAAACTGGTCCTGAGCCATGGTGCGGCCCCGGTTATCCATCTGCCAGGATTGCGCCGCCCCTTTGGAGATGACGTCGAGCACGCGCGGCACATCGAGTCCCGCACGCTCGCCAAAATTGAGCGCCTCGGCAAGCCCCTGCAGCAGGCCTGCGATGCAGATCTGGTTGACCATCTTGGTCAACTGCCCCGAACCCGTCGGCCCCATCAGGGTGACCGCCTTGGCGTAGGCCGTCATCAGGGGCTCCACTTCCTTGAACACGGCCTCGTCGCCGCCACACATGATGGTGAGCTGCCCCTTTTCCGCCCCGACCTGGCCTCCCGAAACGGGCGCGTCGATGAAGCGCACGCCCTGGCGCGCGCAGGCCTCGGCAATCTCGCGAGCCACTTCGGCAGAAGCCGTGGTGTGATCCACCAGAACGGCACCTGGTTGCAGTCCCGCAAGGGCCCCCTCGGGACCGTAAACCACGCTGCGCAGATCATTGTCGTTGCCCACGCACATGAACACCACTCGTGCTGCCCGGGCCGCCGCGGCGGGGGTTGCAGCCGACTGGCCACCCGCATGACTGGATGTCCAGCGCGACGCCTTGTCCGCGCTACGGTTATAGACCGTGACGGGATAGCCGCGTCCGTGCAAATGTCCGGCCATCGGAAAACCCATGACGCCCAGTCCCAGAAAGGCGACCGGAGTTTTGGAAGAGGAAAGATCAGACATCAATGCAAGCTCCACAAATGAAATGCGCGTTGAATCCTAGGGTTTGAGCGTCATCTTGAAGCGGACCTGGACCGCTTCGGCCACCGAATCCGGATCGGCCCAGACCCCCTCGCCCACCTTGAAGTCGGAACGGTGGAGTTCCACGCTGCCCTCGGCCGTACGCACACCGGCCACGGTACGGAACTGCAGGGGAACCGACAGGGTTCGTGTGACGCCCTTGATGCTCAGCCGGCCGCTGACTTCGTAGCGATCGCCGCCCAGCGCCCGAAATGCCGTGGATTCGAAAACGGCTTTGGGAAAGGCGCTCACGTTAAACCAGCTTTTGCCCTTGATTTCGCTTTCGGACTCATCCGAGGCAAGGTCGATGCTGTCCAGATCAATGGTGATCCTGGCATGGCTTTGCGCCAGATTTGCGGGATTGAAAACGATGTCGGCATCAAAACGCTTGAAGCGCCCCTCCACCGGGGCGCCCAGCTGTTTGCCCACAAAGCTCAGGGTGCTTTTCTCCGCCACGATCCCCCCTGCCGCTGCCGTACCCAGGAACAGAAGGGACGCAAGAGCAAGTGCAACGCGTAGGCCTGTATTTTTCATTTACCAGCGCATCCTGTTGAGCAGATTGTCCCGATCCACGAACTGGTGCTTGAGTGCCGCAGCCACGTGCAGGATCACGAGACCCAGCAGCGCCCAATTCAGCGATTCGTGGATTTCCTTGAAGAGGTGGGAGAGCGCCTTGTCCTTACCCACAAGATCGGGCAGCGTCAATACGTTGAAATACACCACGGTCACTCCGGCAGCTGAACTGTGCAGCCACCCGGTCAGGGGAATGGCCAGCATCAGCAGGTAAATGGCGAAGTGGGCGAGCCCCGAGAGTTTCTTCATCAATTCGCCCATGCCGCGAGGCAGGGGCGGCGCGGCGTGGGTAGCCCGCCAGAAAATCCTGAAGCATACCAGCCCGAAAATGGTGACTCCGACCCATTTGTGCCATGCAAATACCTTGAGCTTCCAGGGGGAGAGATCGAGGTCCGCCATGTAGTGGCCCACCGAAAATGCGATGACGATCAGCAGTGCCACCAACCAGTGCAGGGTGATCGCCGTCGTGCCGTATTTTTCCTGGTTCATCAAGACACCTTGAAGAGGTTGAAAAAGTTGTTGGAAGTATGCTCGCCGATCAGTGCGACGTCGACGTCTCGAAGCCTGGCAATTTCCTCGGCCACATGCCGGACATAGGCCGGCTGGTTGGTTTTACCCCGGTAGGGCGTGGGTGCAAGATAGGGCGAATCGGTTTCGATCAGCATCCGCTCCAGCGGAATCTGTTGCGCCACGGATTTTAACGCCAGGGCATTTTTGAACGTCACGATTCCGGAAAATGATATCAGAAACCCCATTTCCATCGCCGCCTGCGCCACCGATTCCGTTTCGGTGAAGCAATGCATGACCCCGCCCACCGCATCGGCCCCTTCTTCAGCCATGATGCGCAGGGTGTCCTCTGCAGCGGCACGGGTGTGGATGATGAGCGGCTTTCCCACCTGGCGCGCCGCACGGATATGCGTCCGGAAGCGTTCGCGTTGCCATTCCAGGTCGCCGGTCAGCCGGTAGTAATCCAGACCGGTCTCGCCGATGCCCACCACCTTGGGCTGGCCAGCCCAGGCAACCAGTTCTTCGACGCTGGGTTCGTGGGTGTCTTCATAATCGGGATGGACGCCGGCTGTGGCGTACCAGCGGGGATGGGATTGCGCCACCTCGAGAACGGCCGGCAAGGTGGGCAGTTCCACCGAAATGCACAATGCATGGGTCACCGCATTGGCGGCCATGGCGTCTGCAATGGCGGGCAGATCGGCGCGGAGTTCAGGAAAATCCAGATGGCAATGCGAATCCACAAACACGGGCAGGCTTCCTGGAAAAAAGGGGATTATCGCATGGCGAGACCTGGGACCAGCAAGCTCTCGGCCAGGAGGCGCGCATTGAGCGGGTGGTTGGCCAGACGTCGGGCGTCTCGCAACTGACGTTCCCAGGCCAGCAAATCGTAGAGGTCTGCCCGTTGCGCCATGCGCGCCAGTGCTTCGGAAAAATCGAGGTGATAGCGCGGTTGCCCCGCCAGCTTTTGCTCCAGGAGATCGTGGGCCCAACGCTGCAGCCAGCCAATCCACTCGGGCGTGGGCATCCTGGCGGCCTGCTCGGACAGCTGGCCCAGCGACGCCGCCGGATTCGACAGCAGCTGCAACAGGGCCGCGCGCTGTCCCGCATCCTGCAAGGCAAGCCGCCGGGCCTCCAGGGGCGCCCCCCCGGCCAGTGCCAGAAACAGCGGCGCCGATTCGACACCCTGCGCTGCAAGCCAGGCCTGGGCCTCCGCCACCGGAGGCAGGTTGAAGCGCACATTCTGGCAACGGCTGCGGATGGTGGCCGCAAGCCGCCCCGGCTCGTCGCTGACCAGTAAAAACAGCGTTCCAGGCAGGGGCTCTTCAAGCGTCTTGAGCAATGCGTTGGCCGCGTTCACGTTGAGGGCGTCGGCCGGCGCAATCAAAACGATGCGCTTTCCCTGGCGATGCGTGCTGGTGGTCATGAATCCGGACAGCGCACGAATGGCATCCACCGTGATCTGGGTGGGCGCCTTTCTGGTTTTTCCTTCGCCAGGGCCCTCCTCTTCGGAGGCGTCCTCTTCCTGCAGGCTGACCCAGCGAAAATCGGGATGGTGCCCTGCCTCGAACCACCCGCATGCGGCGCACCGGGTGCAGGCAGCGCCGTCAGCCTGCGGCGTTTCGCACAGCAGGCTTTGCGCGAAATGCAGGGCAAAGTCGGTTTTTCCCAGCCCTGCTCGTCCGTGCAACAGCAATGCATGCGGCAGATGCTGGCGTCGGCTCGCCAACTGGGCAAACAGGGGGGCCTGCCAGGGATGGATCATGGCAAAAGTGCGTCGAGTGCCTGGCGAACCTGCGCAAAGATGGCGTCGGGGGTCTGGCTGGAATCCAGGATGTGAAAGCGCCCGGGCTCGGCAGCGGCACGGGCCAGGTAGGCGGCGCGTACGTTGCGGAAAAAGGCATCCTGCTCCCTTTCGAAGCGGTCGGGGTGCGGCGTTCCCTTCAGCACGCGGTTGCGCGCCTCCTGGGGGTCGAGATCGAACAGCAGGGTCAGATCGGGATGCACGCCGCCTTCGACCCACGATTCCAGGTAGCGAAGATGCGCGAGCGACACGCCACGACCGCCCCCTTGATAGGCAAAACTGGCATCGGTGAAGCGGTCGCTGATCACCCAGGTGTCGCGCGCCAGCGCAGGCCGGATCACGTTCACCACATGCTCCCGGCGCGCCGCGAACATGACCAGTGCTTCGGTGTCCGGATCCATGCTCTGGTGCAACAACAGCTGGCGCAGCGACTCGCCCAGCGGGGTCCCGCCCGGCTCCCGGGTTACGAGCGCTTCGTGGCCCTGGGCGCGCACCCATTCGGCGATGGGATTGAGATGCGTGCTTTTGCCCGCGCCATCGATCCCTTCAAGAGAAATGAATTTTCCTGTCGTCATGATCCATTGTGTTTGAGCTGGTATTTTACGACCGCCTTGTTGTGCTCCGCGAGCGTCTCTGAAAACTGGTGGGTGCCGTCCCCCTTGGCAACAAAATACAGTGCCCGGGTGCTTGCAGGATGTACGGCAGCCTCCAGTGCTGCAAAACTGGGCATGGCAATCGGCGTGGGCGGCAGGCCTGCCCGGGTGTAGGTATTGTAAGGGGTGTCGGCGAGCAGGTCGCGCTTGCGGATATTGCCGTCAAAGCGGCGACCCATGCCGTAGATCACGGTCGGATCGGTTTGCAGCTTCATCCCTTGCTGGAGCCTGTTGATGAAGACGCCGGCAATCATCGGGCGTTCCTCCGCCTTGCCCGTTTCCTTTTCGATGATGGAGGCCATGATCAGGACCTCATAGGGCTGTTCATAGGGCAGCCCCGCCGCGCGATGGCTCCAGACGGCGTTGAGCCGCTGCACCAGGGCCCTATGGGCCCGCTTCATGATGTCGAGGTCGGTGCCACCCTTGTTGAAAAAATAGGTGTCCGGGAAAAACTGCCCCTCCGCGGATGTGGCATCGCCGCCCAGCTGCCCCAGGATGTCCCGTTCCGACAGCCCGGTGGTCAGGTGGCGCAGGTCTTCGTTGCCATCCAGCACGGCCCTGAACTGGGCAAAGGTCATCCCCTCGATCAGCTTGGCCTCGCTCTGGACCGAATCGCCGCGCGTCATCCGGTTGAGCAGCTGCAACGCCGTCAAGGGTGCGTCCCACTCGTAACTTCCAGCCTTGATTTTGCCCTGCTGCCCCATGAGACGCCCCACCAGCGTGAAGGACCAGGGCTCCCACAGGATGCCCCGCTCCTTCAGGTCATGGGCCACCGAACGCAGGGTACTGCCGGATTTGAGTTCGTACTGGAAGGGGGTGGCTGGCAGTCTGAGCGGATAGAGGGCAAAGACCGCCAGCCATAGGACAAGCGCTGCAACGAGACCGCGAATGATCGGGCGTAGCACGTTCCCGGGTTAACGCAGGCGCTGGAAGATCAGGGTGCCGTTGGTGCCGCCAAAGCCGAATGAATTGGAGAGCACCACGTCGATCTTCATGGCGCGTGCCGTGTTCGGCACATAATCCAGGTCGCATTCGGGACTGGGGTGATCCAGATTGATGGTGGGCGGCGCCATGCTGTGGTGAATGGCGAGGACGGCAAAAACCGCTTCGATGCCGCCGGCAGCACCCAGCAAATGACCTGTCATGGACTTGGTGGAGCTGACCGCCACTTTTTTGGCGTGCTCGCCAAAAGTCCGCTTGACCGCGATGGTCTCCCCCAGGTCGCCCAGGGGCGTGGAAGTCCCGTGGGCATTGATGTAATCCACCTGATCGGGATTCAGGCGCGCATTTTTCAGCGCGTTGATCATGCTGCGCCGGGCGCCATCGCCATCCTCGGGCGGAGCAGTGATGTGGTGCGCGTCTGCGCTCATGCCGTAACCGGACAGTTCGCAGTAGATCCTGGCGCCACGCGCCTTGGCATGCTCGAGTTCTTCCAGAACCAGAACGCCGGCACCCTCACCCATGACGAAACCGTCCCGGTCCTTGTCCCAGGGACGACTTGCCGCTTCGGGCTGGTCGTTACGCGTGCTGAGCGCGCGCGCAGCACAAAAGCCGCCGATGCCCAGTTCGTGCACGGCAGATTCGGCACCGCCGGCCACCATGACGTCCGCATCACCGTACTCGATGATGCGGGCCGCCTCGCCGATGCTGTGATTGCCCGTGGTACAGGCGGTGACAAGCGCAAGGTTGGGACCCTTGAGCCCGTACATGATGGAGAGGTTGCCCGAAATCATGTTGATGATGCTGCCGGGAATGAAGAACGGCGAAATCTTGCGCACCCCGCCTTCCAGATAGGCCGAATGCGTGTCCGCGATCATGGGCAGGCCGCCAATGCCCGAACCGATGCATACGCCAGCGCGTTCTGCGTAGGAAGGATTGGCCTCGATGCCGGAGTCCTTGAGGGCCTCCATGGCCGCAACCAGCCCGAAATGGATGAACACATCCATGCGCCGGACTTCCTTTGGATTGAGAAACTGTGCGGGATCAAAATTTTTGACTTCCCCGGCGATCTGGCTGGGGAAACTGGCGGGGTCAAAACGGGTGATGCGTCCGATTCCGGATTTTCCTGCGCTGATGCTGGCCCAGGCTTCAGAAACCGTATTTCCGACGGGGGAGACGATCCCCAGTCCGGTAACCACTACGCGACGGCGTGACATGCGATCGGTGCTCCCATAAAAGTCAGAAGGGCAGACAAGCTGTCTGCCCATGCAGGACTATTCTGACTGCAGATTACGACTTGAGGTGGCTATTGACGTAGTCGATAGCCTGTTGAACGTTCGTGATTTTTTCGGCTTCTTCATCGGGAATTTCGCATTCGAATTCTTCTTCCAAAGCCATCACCAGTTCAACGGTATCGAGCGAGTCAGCCCCCAGATCGTCTACAAAGGACGACGAATTCTGGATTTCTTCTTCCTTGACGCCCAGTTGTTCCGAAACGATTTTCTTGACTCGCTGTTCAATATTTGACATTTGATGAGGTCCTTCTTCTAATAAGGTGTACCAAAAAAACAGGCGTAGTGTAGCAGATCACGCCCTCCGAATCACCTGCCCTGGGGCAGGGGCTTCAATCCATGGCCATGCCGCCGTTGACGTGAAGCGTGGCGCCAGTGACGTACGCCGCTCCGGGAGACGCAAGATACGCCACAGCATGTGCCACGTCCTCCGGTTTGCCCAGCCGACCCAAGGGAATTGCGGTCAGCAAGGCCTGATGTTGCGAATCTTCCAGCCCACGGGTCATGTCCGTATCAATGAACCCCGGCGCCACGCAATTGACCGTGACGCCGCGGCTGCCGAGCTCGCGCGCCATGGATTTGGTCATTCCCACAAGCCCCGCCTTGGCGGCAGCGTAGTTGCTCTGGCCCACGTTGCCGGTCGTGCCGACCACGGAGCCGATATTGATGATGCGTCCGGTGCGGGCTTTCATCATGTCCCGCATCACCGCGCGTGACAGCTGAAAAACCGACTTGAGGTTGGTGTCCAGCACCTCGTCCCAGTCCTCGTCTCGCAGGCGCATGGCCAGCATGTCGCGCGTCACTCCCGCGTTGTTGACCAGGATGCTGATGGCACCGAAACGGGCCTTGACGGCCTCCACCGTGGCAAGAATGCCCGCGCTGTC
>JAJZRV010000060.1 GCA_021850135.1 Pseudomonadota bacterium | reverse complement strand
GGTTCACACAACACGTGTGCCAGGCTTTCTCGGGTGCGCTTGCGCGTCAATTCGATCAGGCCCAGCGTGGTGAATCCGTTAACCGAGATGCGGGTTCTATCGCGTGACAGTGCCTTGCTGAACTCGCTCAGAACGGCATTGCGGTGCTCCTCGTTGTCCATGTCAATGAAGTCGGCGATGATGATGCCGCCCAGGTTACGTAGCCGCAACTGGCGCGCCATGGCCTGGGCCGCTTCCAGGTTGGTCTTGAAAACAGTGTCGTCAAAGTTCCGGACGCCGACGAATCCCCCGGTGTTGACATCAATGGTCGTCATCGCCTCGGTCTGGTCGATGATCAGGTATCCCCCGGATTTGAGATCCACACGCCTCGCCAGCGCCTTCTCGATTTCCTCTTCCACGCCGAAGAGATCGAAAATGGGCCGCGCGCCGCTGTAATGTTCCAAAACCGGCACGGCCTGGGGGCAATAGTGGGTGGCGAAATCCAGCAGTTTGTGAAAGGTCTCGCGCGAATCCACTAATACCCGGTCGGTGTCCTCCATGACAAAATCGCGAACGACTCGCTGTGCAAGGCTGAGGTCCTGGTACAACAGCGCAGGAACGGACACCTGCTTGCAGGTTTCCAGAATATCGGACCACAACTGGGTGAGGTACTCGAGGTCTTTGAGCAGTTCACGGTCAGAGGTGGATTCGGCCACGGTACGGACGATGAACCCACCCTGCGTATCAGGGGGAATGATGCTCTGGAAACGTTCGCGCAGTTGATTGCGCTCCTCCTCGTTTTCGATGCGTTGCGAGACGCCGATGTGGTTTTCCTGGGGCAGATAGACCAGGTACCGTCCCGCAATGCCAATCTGGGTAGATAAACGGGCACCCTTAGTGCCGATGGGATCCTTGATGACCTGAACCATCAGCGGTTGCCCTTCGGACAGTATTTTTTCGATGGGTCGAACAGGTTCGTCAGAGTGGCGCGGCGTCCAGATGTCTGCCACATGCAGGAACGCGGCCCGTTCCAGTCCGAGATCGATAAAGGCCGATTGCATGCCAGGCAGGACCCGAGCCACGCGCCCCCAGTAGACATTGCCTACCAGACCGCGGGCGGAGGCGCGCTCCACATGGATTTCCTGGGGGACGCCCAGCTCCATGATGGCAACGCGGGTTTCCTGGGGGGTGATGTTGACCAAAATCTGATTGTTCACGGGACACCTGTGTCAAAAAGGGCGAGAAGTTGGTCTGTCTCGAACAGCGGTAGGCCCATCACGCCGCTTGGGCTGCCATCAATGCGTTCGATAAAACGGGCAGCTTGCCCCTGGATTCCGTAGCTCCCTGCCTTGTCGTGATATTCGCCTGTTTCAAGAAACTCGTCGAGGTCGTGCTCAGAAAGGGTACGAAACCAAACGCGCGTCACCGAAATGCGTGATTCCAGAACGGGCCCCCGGATCATGGCGATGGCCGTGACGACAAGATGCATGCGACCGGAGAGCTGGCGCAGCATGGTTCGGGCTTCATCTGCATCGGCAGGTTTTCCCAGGATGGCGTCATCCAAAGCCACGGTGGTGTCCGCAGCCAGAATAGGGTGGCGGGGTAGGGACGTCTGCTCCAGTCGAGCCCAACCAGCCAGCGCCTTGGCTTTTGCCAGACGTAGCGCGTAATCGACGGGATTTTCGCCCGAATGAGGCGTTTCGTCTACGGCCTCCAAGCCCTGTCCGGGCATCAGCACCTGGTAGGTCACGCCGATCCTCGTCAGCAATTCCCCACGCCGGGGGCTACCCGAAGCCAGATAGATCACTTTTCCTCACTCCCGGTGGTAGGGGTGGCCTTTCAGGACCATCGCCGCCCGATACAGCTGTTCCACCAGCATGGCGCGGACCATGCCATGAGGCAGGGTCATGCGCGACAGGGCCAGAAGTGTTTGGGCATGTTGTTTGATGCGCGGATGCAATCCATCCGCGCTGCCGATGACGAAATAAATGTCGGTGCCTTGCGACAGGGCATGGGCAATCGTCGTTGCGAGGTCCTGAGTGCTCCACAAGGTGCCGCGCTCGTCCAATGCGTAAACTGCTGCACCGTGGCCGGGCAGCACCGACAGGATGCGCTGGGATTCGGCTTCCAGAATCTGTTCCGTGGTGCGTCCCCCGCTACGGGCATCCGGCTTCAACTCGATGATTTCGACGGCCATCTCGCGTGGCATGCGCTGACCGTACTCCCGGGCAACTTCACGTACCCAGTGGGGCATGCGATGGCCCAGGGCAATGATGCGGATTTTCAAGGTGTCAGCCCGAGGATGCCACGCGCAACGCCGGGCGCCGGGAGCCTCCCCACAGTTCGGACAGGTCGTAGTATTCGCGTACGGCAGGTTGCATGACATGGACCACCACTGCGCCGAGGTCCACCAGGATCCATTCACCGCTCTGCTCTCCCTCGACGCCGTAAACCGTCGCACCTTTTTCGCGCAGTCGGTCTTCCACGTTGCGGGCAAGCGCCCGGGTCTGGCGTGTGGAGTCGGCGCTGGCGATGATCATGTAGTCGCAAAGGGAGGTCATGCGGTGGACATCCAGAACTTCGATATCTTTGGCCTTGATGTCTTCAAGTGCGAGGACGGCTTCGTCCCTGATGCGTTGAGAATCCATTCGTCTCCTATGAGTAGAGATGGTGCGACTCAATATAGTCCAGGACCGCGGCAGGGAGCAAATCGCCAACCGGACGATGTGAGTGCAGGGCCTGCCGAATCCCGGTAGAAGAAATATCGAGTAGCGGGGTATCGAGCAGCACAATGGCTCCTGCCGGCCCCTGAACCGCGGAGAGAGGCTGCAGGCGTCGATCAACCTCGTTTTTCAGGACGGCGTCCATATCCTTTTCCTGAAAGGCGTATCCCGGGCGGCACGCCACTGCAATGTGGGCTTGTTCAAACAACTCGCTCCAACGATGCCAGGTGGGAAGATTGAGGAAGGCATCGGCGCCCAGAACGAGCCATAAGGGGTGCTCCAAACCCCATTCTGCACGGAGTTCCAGCAGCGTATCGAGTGTATAGGACGGCCGGTTGCGGCGGACTTCACGATCATCCACCCGGAGCGACGCATCGGAACCCACAGCGAGGCAAGCCATGGCAAGCCTGTCCTGTGCCGAAGCTTTTGGGGCGCGTTGCCAGGGGATTCCCGCAGGGATCAGCAAGACCAGTTCGAGACCGAGTTGACGTTGTGCCCCCCGGGCCATGGACAGATGGCCGGCATGAATCGGATCAAAGGTTCCGCCGACGATGCCGATGGCGCGACCTACGCTCATCCGCCGCGGATCTGGCCGCTGCCTAGGACCACGAATTTTTGATTGGTCAGTCCTTCCAGACCAACGGGGCCGCGTGCGTGAAGCTTGTCTGTAGAAATGCCGATCTCTGCCCCCAGTCCGTATTCGAACCCGTCGGCAAAGCGCGTGGACGCGTTGACCATGACGGAACTCGAATCCACTTCGCGCAGGAAGCGGTTGGCGTTGTTCCAGTCATTGGTGATGATGGCATCGGTATGCTGGGACCCGTAGCGTGCGATATGGTCCATCGCTGCTTCCAGCGAAGGAACGATACGGATGGCCAGAATCGGTGCCAGATATTCCGCGTACCAGTCTGCCTCCACTGCGGGCTTGATGCCGCCAACGAGGCGTTGTGCCGCGTCGTCACCGCGCAATTCGACGCCCTTGTCCAGATAGAGGGCGCACAGGGGCGGCAGGAGGGCAGGTGCAATCGCTTCGTGAACCAGCAGGGTCTCCATGGTATTGCATGTGCCGTAACGCTGGGTTTTGGCATTGTCCGCCACGCGAATCGCCATGGCGATGTCGGCACTGGCATCGACATAGGTGTGACAAACCCCGTCCAGGTGCTTGATGACTGGAATGCGGGCATCGTTCGAGATGCGCTCGATCAGGCTCTTTCCGCCGCGCGGTACGATGACATCCACCAGGCCCTTGAGCGTAATCAGTTCGCCGACCGCAGCACGGTCCGTGATGTCCAATACCTGGATGACAGTTTCGGGCAGTCCGGCACCCCTCAAACCCTCGTGCATGGCTCGGGCAATGATCTGATTGGAGCGCAACGCCTCGGAACCGCCGCGCAGGATGCAGGCGTTGCCGGACTTGAGGCACAGACCCGCAGCATCTGCGGTGACATTGGGGCGCGCTTCGTAAATGATGGCGATTACGCCCAGCGGTACCCGCATGCGCCCCACTTCAATCCCTGAGGGGCGTCGGGCCAGTCCAGTCAGCTCGCCAACGGGGTCCTGCAGGGAGGCGATCTGTTCCAGTCCGGCGGCCATGGACTCAATCGAAGCGGGACTCAGCGTGAGGCGATCCAGGAAAGCAGCATCTTGCCCGGCGCTGCGTGCACTGGCGAGGTCGGCTTGATTGGCTTCGAGCAGGATGGACTGGTCGCGGCGCAAGGCGGCGGCGGCCAGCTGCAAAGCGCGGTTTTTGGATGCGGTGCTGGCGCGCGCGACATGTCTGGAGGCCGCGCGCGCTTCCTGTCCGAGGGCCTCGATATGAGCTTTAAGCGTTTGTGGCGTCATTGCTGTTCAGGATGATTTGTAATGGGTAGTATCCGTCGTGACGGGGTTCCGGTGCAAGCCAAGGGTCAGGCTGCATTGCGGCTGCCACGCAGAAAGTTCAGGCCAAGCTCCAGCAGGGTATCCCAGGGGTCACCCGTTTCAACCCCCTTGATCATGCGGTCCACTTGGGCCGCCATGACCAAAGCTGCCTCGCACAAACCGGGAGGGACGCGTGCGGCCAGGGGCTCCAGCAGCTTTTGACGCGGTCCCCAGACCCGTGCCTCCCGGCAGGCGGCATTCAGCGGGCGGCGGTTGCGCAGGGCAGTGACAAGGTGCAGTAACGCTCGCAGATCTTCCGCGACGGTCCATAGCACCAAAGGAAGGGCTTCACCTTCCGCCTGCAGGCCGCGCAGGGTCCGGACAAAACGGGCCAGGTCACGCCCCATCAGTGCGGAGGACAGGTCGTGAATGTCGTGACGGGCAACATTGAGCACCGCGTGGCGGACCGCGTCTGAAGCGATCGGACCGGGAGGAAACAGCAAACCAAGTTTCTGGATTTCCTGGTGTGCGGCCAGCAGGTTGCCCTCGACGCGCTCGGCCAGGAAGGCCAGTGTTTCCGGGTCGGCTTGCTGCTGTTGTCGGGCCAGGCGTTGTGCAATCCATGAAGACAGCTGATCACGATTGACGGACGCGGCCACGACCATCAGTCCGTTGGTTTCCAGTGCCTTGAACCACGCGCTTTGTTGGGCACGGTAATCCAGAGCTGGAAGGCTGACGAGAACGCAGGTCTCATGGAAAGGCTGGTGACCCAAGGACTCCAGATGCCGCGCGCCCTCGGTTCCCGGCTTGCCGGAGGGGAGCCGCAGTTCCACCAGCTTTTTATCACCAAACAGCGAGCTGCTGTTGCAGGCCAGGGTGAGCAGACTCCAGTCAAAACCGGGCTCTACCGTCAGCACCTCGCGTGTGGCGAACCCCAGGCGATGCGCAGCACCGCGCAGGGCATCCATCGCCTCCAGGGCCAGGAGGGGCTCCTCACCCAGTACGGTGGTCAGGGGTTGAATCCCCTGATGCAGGCTGGACTCCAGTTTGTCCGAGGAAATGCGCACGACGTCTAGGGTTCCGCGTTGACTTTGGGTTTGAGCGCGGACAACCGCCGCAGCATCTGCTGCACCAGTTCATGCTGCATGTCCCGGTACAACAGCTGCTCTTCCGATTGCTTGGCCAGGATCTGGACGTCGTTGTAGTTGAAAAGACGGGTGATGGTCACTTCAGAGGGCGCAAGCAATTCATTTCCGGCATTGTCAGTGGCGCGGAACGTCAGACGCGACACCAGGGTGAACTGGGATACCGTGCCCTGCGCGTTGAGTGTCAGGATCTGCTTGTCCTTGACGAGTGGCGTGACGGTGACCACCACGTCGGCCTGTTCGGGTCTCGGGACTAGGGTGACGCCTGCGTCACGCGTGAGTGCGGTGCGAATTTCATTGTCCAGACTCCGCTCCAGGGCGCCATTGATGTATACGCGATGAAAAGACAGTTGCGGCGCACCGCGCAGTTGAAAACCGCAGCTGCCGAGCAGGGCGAAACCGCCTGCTCCGATCAGAACGAGAAAGGCGCGCCGACTGTTCATGGTCTAGAGCACCACATTGACGAGTCGGCCAGGAACGACAATGACCTTTTTGACGGTCTGTCCAGTCAGGTGCTTTTCCAGCGATGGATGGGCCAAAGCCTCCGCTTCGAGTGCAGGACGGGGAAGATCGGGGCTGACCGTCATGGCTCCCCGGAGTTTTCCATTGACCTGCAGCATCAGCTCGATGCTGTCGCGTTGCAACGCCGCAGGGTCGTGCTCCGGCCATGGCGCATCCAGGATGCTCAGGCCATAACCCAGCTCTCGCCACAAGGTTTCTGCAAGATGCGGCGTCATGGGTGCGAGCAGGCGCAGCAGGATGGACAGCCCTTCATGGACCAGGGCGTCGTTGGCGCCGCTGATTTTTTCCAGGGTGTTGAGCAGCTTCATGGCAGCAGACGCCACGGTATTGAACTGGTGCTTGCCCAGATCATAGTTGGCTTGCTTGAGCAACGCGTGGATTTCATAGCGAACGTGGGGTGCCTTCACCGCGTCGCTGAGTGCGCCAGTATCCTGCCTGGCCTTGAAGCTGGCCGCAAAGGCCCAGACGCGGCGCAGAAAACGGTAGGCGCCTTGAACGCCGGCATCGGACCATTCCAGGGATTGCTCCGGAGGGCTGGTGAAAATGATGAAAAAGCGTGCCGTGTCCGCTCCGTACTGATCGATCAGCGCTTGCGGATCCACGGTGTTGCCCTTGGATTTGGACATTTTGGCGCCGTCCTTCAACACCATGCCCTGTGTGAGCAGGTGGACGAACGGTTCGCTGTGGCGGATCAGGCCCACGTCCCGCATCAATTTATTGAAGAAACGCGCATAGAGCAGGTGCAGGATGGCATGCTCGATGCCGCCGACGTATTGGTCGACCGGCAGCCAGTAGTTGGCGCGCTCGTCCAGCATGCCCGTGGCAAGATCGGGGCAGGCGTAACGGGCAAAGTACCAGGAGGATTCCACGAAGGTGTCCATGGTGTCGGTTTCGCGGGTGGCTGCACCGCCACACACCGGGCAGCGGGTTTCGTAAAATGCAGGATCCTTTTTGATGGGAGACCCCACCCCCTCGAACGTGACTTGTTCCGGCAATACGACGGGGAGGTCCTTGTCCGGCACCGGAACCTGGCCGCAGGTGGTGCAGTGGATGATGGGAATAGGGCAGCCCCAATAGCGCTGCCGCGAAATGCCCCAATCCCTCAAACGGTACTGCACCTGGGGATGGCCGCTATCCAGGGCCTGAAGCACTGCGCCCATCTTCTGACGCGCATCCGCAGAACTGCGCCCGGAAAAGTCTTCCGAATCGAACAAAACCCCGTCCTCGCAGTACGCCTGGGTCAGGGGGGACTCGAGGGGGGCGTTGGCGGGTCGAATGACGGCCTTGATGGGCAAGCCGTACTGCTTGGCAAATTCGAAGTCGCGCTGGTCATGTGCCGGCACGGCCATGACCGCACCTTCGCCGTAGCCCATCAATACGTAATTGGCGACCCACACGGGAAGCTGAGCACCAGTGAGGGGGTGCACCACGGTCACGCCGGTGTCCATGCCCTTTTTGACCTGGGTGGCGAGGTCGGCTTCGGCCACGCCACCCTGGCGGCACTCTTCTAGGAAGGCCTGGAGTTCGGGCCGTTGTTGCGCGGCCTGCATTGCCACGGGGTGCTCTGCGGCGATGGCCACATACGTGACCCCGTAGAGTGTGTCGGCACGCGTGGTGAACACGGTGAGTTCGCCGCCGCCTTTGGACAGGGGGAAGCGGATCGTGGTGCCTTCGGAGCGGCCAATCCAGTTGCGCTGCATGGTCTTGACCTGCTCGGGCCAGCCGGGCAGATTGTCCAGTTCGCGCAGCAATTCGTCGGCGTAAGCCGTGATGCGAAGGTAGTACATGGGGATTTCGCGCTTTTCCACCGGCGCGCCGGAGCGCCAGCCCCGTCCCTCGATGACCTGTTCGTTGGCCAGCACCGTCTGGTCCACCGGGTCCCAGTTGACTGTACCGGTTTTCTGATAGACCAGCCCCTTTTCAAACAGCCGGGTAAAGAGCCATTGCTCCCAGCGGTAGTAGTCCGGGCGGCAGGTGGCGATTTCGCGGTCCCAGTCGATAGCGAGTCCCAGGGACTTGAGTTGGGCCTTCATGGCGCTGATGTTCTGGTATGTCCACTCGGCAGGGGCCACCTTGTTTTGCAACGCAGCGTTTTCGGCGGGCAGGCCGAAGGCATCCCAGCCCATGGGCTGGAGTACATTGAATCCCTTCATCCGATGGCTGCGCGCCAGGACGTCGCCAATGGTGTAATTGCGCACATGCCCCATGTGCAATTTCCCTGAAGGGTAAGGGAACATGGACAAACAATAATATTTTGGACGCTGCGTGTCTTCGTGGGCCTGGTAAGCGCGTTGTTCGGCCCATTCGAACTGGAGGCGCCTTTCGATGGGGCCGGGATTGTACTGGTCTTCCATGGAAGTATTTTCAGGCAAAAGCGAAATTATACCCCGCCCCCGGGCCAAACTCGGACCATGCTCTCGTATAATTCAAGGTTCCGTTCTCGAGCGACGACATGACCTCCCAACTTTTAACCGGCCTGAATGCCGAACAACGTGCTGCAGTGACCCTGCCGCGCCAATCCGCGCTTATCCTGGCGGGGGCAGGTAGCGGCAAAACCCGGGTGTTGACCACCCGAATGGCCTGGCTGATTCAGACGGGGCAAGTGAGTCCCCAGGGGTTGCTTGCCGTGACGTTTACCAACAAGGCAGCGCGCGAGATGCTGGCGCGCCTGTCGGCATTATTGCCCATCAATACGCGCGGCATGTGGATTGGCACGTTTCATGGTTTGTGCAACCGGCTGCTGCGGGCCCATGCCCGCGAAGCCCGATTGCCGCAGTTGTTCCAGATCTTGGACTCCCAGGACCAGCTGTCCGCCATAAAGCGCATCATGAAAGCGCTCAACGTCGATGAAGAGCGCCACCCACCCCGGCAGGTGCAGCAGTTCATCAACAGTCACAAGGAAGAAGGCCGGCGCCCCGCGGCCATCGAGCCCTTCGATATGCAAAGCCGGGCGTTGCGCGATCTCTACATTGCTTATGAGGCCCAATGCCAGAAGGAAGGTGTCGTGGATTTTGCCGAGCTGCTTTTGCGCAGCGTCGAATTGTTGCAGGCGAACGAGTCCATCCGCGAGCATTACCGGGGGAGATTTCCCTTTGTGTTGGTGGATGAGTTTCAAGATACCAACCGCCTTCAATACGTCTGGCTCAAGCTTCTGGCGGGACCCGAGAGTGCCGTGTTTGCAGTGGGGGATGACGACCAGTCCATCTACGGGTTCCGCGGTGCAGAAGTGGGCAACATGCGCGATTTCGAGCGCGATTACGGCCTGACGCAAATCATCCGTCTTGAACAAAATTACCGCTCCTTTGGCAATATTCTCGATGCGGCAAATGCCTTGATCCGGCATAACCAGGGGCGGATGGGCAAGAATCTCTGGACGACTGCGGGGCCCGGGCAGCCCATTCGGGTGTTCGAGGCGGGTAGCGATGGGGATGAAGCCCGTTTCGTGGTGGAAGAAGTACGCGCCTTGCTGGGGGACGGCATGGCGCTCTCCGACATGGCACTGCTGTACCGTTCCAATGCCCAGTCCCGGGTGCTGGAACATGCCCTGTTCAGCGCGGGGATAGGATACCGGGTCTATGGCGGATTGCGCTTTTTTGAACGCATGGAGGTCAAGCACGCGTTGGCTTACCTGCGGCTTGCCGCTAATCCTGATGACGACGGCGCGTTTTTGCGGGTGGTCAATTTTCCGC
>JAJZRV010000008.1 GCA_021850135.1 Pseudomonadota bacterium | reverse complement strand
CGGCATCGAGGCGGACTTCCAGTCCGTTGACGCGGTGGTCATGGGCAATGACCTCGTCGGCCAGCGCCATATCCCCTTCGTGCAGGGATTCGACGGCCTTCTCGATCTGCTCCTCGACCAACCCCCCCATTTTGAGGACTTTTGCGCGAACCGTTTCCAGTTCGACATCAAATTGTTTGGCAATATGTTCTGTGGGCATGATGGATTTCCCCTGGCTAACGTGTCGAGATACGGACCCCCTGGGTCGTGGCAAGAATCAAAACATCGGCAGGACGTCGCGCAAAAATGCCGCACATGACCACACCGGTAATGCTGGACAGACGTGCTTCCATATCAACGGGGTTCTGGATCTGGAGATGGTGTACGTCCAGAATGATATTGCCATTGTCTGTCACGAACCCTTCGCGCAGGATGGGTTGTCCTCCCAGCCGGACGACTTCGCGGGCCACGTAACTGCGCGCCATGGGAATGACCTCAAGGGGAACAGGAAAGTTTCCCAACACGGGTACAAGTTTTTTTTCATCGGCAATACAGACAAATTGGCGCGCCACGGCACCCACGATCTTTTCCCGGGTCAGCGCACCCCCTCCCCCCTTGATCATGGCCAGATGAGGCGTGATCTCGTCGGCACCATCCACGTACAGGGGGAGATCGTTCACGCTGTTGAGGTCGTAAACCGGAATGCCGGCAGCCTTGAGACGCTGTGTGGAAGCCTCGGAACTGGAAACCGCACCTTCGATCCGGTTTTTGATGCTGGCCAATTCCTGGATGAAAAAATTGACAGTGGACCCTGTGCCTACGCCTACGATGGCGTCATCCGGAACATATTCCAAAGCGGCATGCGCCGCGGCAAATTTGAGGTCGTCCTGAGTCATCAATGCGTCTCGCCTTAAAGTTCCAGCATAACCCCAAGCGGGAGTGTACTCAACCGGTTTTGGGAAATGTCGGAAAGTTTGTTACCCTCAATGCATTCAGGGATGAAATTTTCATGAAAAAAGATTATCTGGAACGCATACTCAATGCGACCCGCGTTTACGACGTGGCCATAGAAAGCCCGTTACAGACTGCCCCACTGCTGTCAAAGCGGCTGGGCAATACGGTCCTGCTCAAACGGGAGGACCTGCAGCCCGTGTTCTCCTTCAAGTTGCGTGGCGCATACAACAAGATGGCGTCGCTTTCCCGTCGTGAATTGGCGCTTGGCGTCATTGCGGCGAGTGCGGGCAACCATGCCCAGGGCGTTGCCCTGTCGGCACAACGGCTGGGTGCACGCGCCCTGATCGTGATGCCGACGACGACTCCCTCGATCAAGATTGAAGCGGTGCGTGCCCGTGGGGCGGAAGTCATCCTGGAAGGCGTGTCTTACTCCGAAGCCCAGGAGCATGCGCTGAAGCTTGCCGACGCGCACGGATATACGTTCGTCCACCCCTACGATGACCCTGAGGTCATCGCGGGACAGGGCACCATTGCGATGGAGATCCTGCGACAGTACTCCCAACCCATCGAAGCGATTTTTGTGGCGATTGGCGGAGGCGGGCTTATTTCCGGGATTGCGGCTTATGTCAAAAGGGTGCGCCCTGAAGTGCGCATCATCGGTGTACAGCCGCAGGATTCCGATGCCATGAAGCAGTCCCTGGCGGCGGGCCGTCGCGTGAAGCTGGACCAGGTGGGGCTGTTTGCCGACGGGGTAGCCGTTCGCCAAGTGGGCGTGGAAACCTTTCGGTTGTGCCGAACGCTGGTAGACGAGATCGTCACCGTGGATACGGATGCCATATGTGCCGCTGTGAAGGATGTCTTTGACGATACCCGGGTGATCCTGGAGCCGGCGGGTGCCCTGGCGATTGCCGGCATGAAGCAGGTTGTGGCGCGCGACCGTTTGAGTAAAAAGGCGCTGGTGGCCATCGCCTGCGGAGCCAACATGAATTTTGACCGGCTGCGTTTTATCGCAGAACGCGCCGAGCTTGGTGAAAAACGCGAGGCGGTTTTCGCGGCCACCATTCCGGAACGGCCGGGAAGTTTCCGGAAGTTTTGCGAGCTGCTGGGCAACCGGTCCGTGACGGAGTTCAATTACCGGTACGCTGACGACAGACAGGCTCATGTTTTTGTGGGAATTTCTGTGGCGCACGCCAAGGAGACGCGGGCGTTGCTGAAGTCTTTTGGCGCACACGGCATCAAGACCCTGGACCTGACCGACAACGAAATGGCCAAACTCCACGTGCGACACCTGGTCGGTGGACGTGCCCCCCAGGCGCGGCATGAAATGCTCTACCGCTTCGAGTTTCCCGAGCGGCCCGGAGCGCTGCCCCAGTTTCTCAGCAGCATGGGTGAGGACTGGAACATCAGCCTGTTCCACTACCGCAATCACGGCGCGGACTATGGACGGGTGCTGGTTGGGCTGCAGGTGCCCCCGGAGGATAAAAGGGCTTTCCAGAAATTCCTGGCCAACCTGGGGTACCCATGGGTGGACGAAAGCAACAACCCGGCGTACTCCCTGTTTCTGGGCTAAGCGGGTTCTCTGATCCAAACCGTTTTGATGTTGGTGAACTCCCGGATGCCCTGGGACGACAATTCACGGCCGAAGCCGGAATTCTTGGTGCCGCCAAACGGCAGGCGTGGGTCCGACTTCACCAGACCGTTGATATAGGTGCAGCCCGCATCGATCCCTTCTGCCAGTCGCTCCGCCCGCTGGATGTCACGACTCCATAGCGTCGAACCCAGTCCGTAGGGCGTATTGTTGGCCAGGGCCAGGGCATCGGCTTCGTCTTTGGCGCGAATGATCAGTGCCACGGGGCCAAAGACCTCCTGCTGCCAGATCGGGGATTGGGGGGTGATTTTGTCCAGGATCGTGGGGGCGTAAAACCATCCTGCTCCTGGCAAGGGACGACCCCCAAGCAATGCTTCGGCGCCGCCCGCAAGCGCGGCTTTGACTTGCAGATCCAGGTGATCGCGCAAATCCCGGCGCGCCAGGGGCCCCAGTGTCACCTCGGGGTCGAAGGGGTCGCCGGTCCTGAGTGAGGCAACTCGCTCGGAAAACAGCTTGAGGAATGCATCGGCGATCTCGGGTGCGAGGATAAATCGCTTTGCCGCAATACAGGCCTGTCCGCAATTCATGTAACGCGAGCTCAGCCCTTGGCGCGCCGCCCACTCCAGATCGGCATCGGCCAGCACCACAAAGGGGTCGGACCCTCCCAGTTCCAGGATGCACTTTTTGAGGTGGGCTCCCGCCAGGGACGCCACCGCGCGGCCGGCACGCTCCGAGCCTGTGACGGTGATGGCGTGAACGTGTGGGCTTGCGATGGCCTCTGCGACTAGGGCGTCCTCGATGAACAGGTTGGTCAGGAGATGTTCTGGCATGCCTGTATCCTGCAGCAGGGAGGCAATGGCCAGGGCACAGCGCGGAACATTGGGGGCGTGCTTGAAGGCTACGCCATTACCGGCCATCAGGGCTGGCACGGCAAAGCGGAATACCTGCCAGAAGGGGAAATTCCAGGGCATGATTCCCAATACTACGCCGATGGGGGCATAAGCCACGTAGCTGCGCGCCCCCGGGACGGCCATGGGCTCGGGCGCCAGGAAAGCTTCGCCTTCATTGGCGTAATAGTCACAGATGGACGCGCACTTTTCGATTTCAGCGCGTGCCTCGCGCTGGATTTTCCCCATTTCTTCGGTGATGAGCCGGGCAAAGTCGTCCCGGCGAGCCAGCAGCCCCTGACCCAGGCGGCGCAGTGCCTGGGCGCGTTCCGTAAACGAGGTCAGGCGCCAGGACTGTTGGGCCGCATGTGTGGCCGACAGTGCGGCATGTAGCGCGGCTTTGTCCAGACAGGGAAAATGGGCGCCGACAACCTCGGTGGCAGGGTTCTGGCTGACGAAGGGCATGATGGGCTCCGGATGGAGAATGTCACAGGAAAACCTGTAAGACTATCGCAGGAAGGGCAGGGTTGACAACTTGGGCCCTGTCATCCCGGGGTCAAAAAAGCGTCACGTCCATGAAATCATAGCTGCGGATACTGGGCTGATTACAAACCGCGCCCGGCCACCCCTATGAACCTGTCACATCTGATCGACCTTGCCAATGACTCCGGAGGGACGCTGTACCTGATGGTTGTGCTGTTGACGCTTGCCCTGACCGTGATCATCGAGCGCAGCCGTTATCTGTCCAATATGCTGGAAGCCGGGGACCAACTGATCCGGCTGCTCCGGTCCAGGCACGGTGAGGGTCAATCGGGCCTTGCGGAGTTCACCCGAAAGCATCCGAAATTGCCGCACCTCAACTTGATTGACGCCGCAGCCAGTGCGTCTTCCGCTGTCCGGTTGGACCGGGAATCCATGGACAGCACGCTGGAGGAGGCGGTATTACACGAAGTCCCCAAGCTGGACCGCTCGCTCTGGATGCTGGATACCATCATTACCCTGGCCCCGTTGCTGGGCCTGTTCGGAACCATTCTGGGAATGTTCAATGCATTCAGCGTGCTGGGCGAGGGGCAAAACGCCGCGACCGAGATTACTTCAGGCATTGCGGAAGCGCTGCTGGCAACGGCTTCAGGGCTTGTGGTCGCCATGGTCGGATTGGTGTTTTTCAACAGCCTGAATTCCAGGATCCGGCTGGTGGTCCACCAGATGGAAACCCTCAAGGTCATGATCCTGAATCGTTCGGATACGACGATTCAACTCAACCTCCAATCGGCCGCATAGCCTGATGCGTTACCTCAATGAGCGGCGCGCCCGCATCGAGATCATCCCGATGATCGACATCATGCTGTTTTTATTGGTGTTTTTTGCGATGCTGATGCTGAAGATGATTCCCACCACGGGGCAGACAACCAAACTGCCCACCAGCAGCACCGCTGAACTCCTGCCGGCACCCAAGCTGTTGGTGGAATTGGCGGAGGACGGGGCGATCAGGGTGGATCATGCCCCCATCGGATTGCAGGACCTGACGATACGGCTCAAAGGTATGGGAAGCAAGACTGCAGTGACCATTGCGGGGAGTCAGGAGGTTGCATTGCAAAAGGTGATGGCGGTGCTGGATGCGATCAAGGCGGCTGGGGTCACCCAAGTTTCCATTGCAGCGCGTCGTGTCCAGTAGGGGGGGAACAACGCGTGCCCTCCTTTCGGGGGGGATACGGCGGGACAACCTGAGCGCCCTTGCACTGGCGCTTCTGCTGGAGCTCTTGCTGCTCGGCCTGGCGGCGGTGATCTATGCCACGGACCTCTTGCACCCCGCGCCCGTGATGAAGGACCTCACGGTACTCCAGCTGACCCGCCCTGCGCCGGAGCCTGACCCTCCGGTGCCACCGCCGCTCAAAAAGGTCGAAAAAATCCTGCCAGCCGCCAAACCCTCCCAGTCCCTCCCGGAACCGGTGGCTACGCCTGAGCCGTTCAAGATGCCCCTCGCGCAGGATGCAACACCTTCCCCCTTTGCCGAAAAACCTGTCCAGCCCCCCCCGGTTCCCCCCTCCCGTCCGGCAGAAGCCGATGCGCTTGCGGATTACACCGTCAAAATCCGAAACGCCGTGCAAGCCGCCCTGATTTTTCCAGGAGCAGCCGATGCGCTTCGGTATACGGGAAGGACGCGCGTGGAATTTCGCTTGCATCAAGGGCATCAGAGCGGCGCGCGCGTTATAGTATCAAGCGGCATCAACATATTCGATCGCGCCGCGTTGCAGGCGGTGCAGGATGCGGCATATCCGCAACCGCCCGAAGGGCTTCGGGAGCAGGTGCGATTGTTTCAGGTCTGGGTGGAATTCAAACGGTAGGCGCTTGTGCGTTCATACATTTCTTTCAAGGTGGTCACAGGGTTATGCCTTCTGGGGTTGGCCTGCCCAACGATTGCGGGTTCCGAAATTTCATCGTACGTAGTCCTGGGGCCGCAAGGGCAAGCCATTGTCCGGGTTGTGACGACTGCAGCTGCATGTCCGGTTCTGGAAGTCGGCGGCCGCCCGGTGCCGATGGGCCTCCGCGTTGAACCTCGGATGGCCCCACTTTCAGCCGAGCGTCCGGCCGTTTTTTCAGTGCGGGTATGCGAGCGGACCCTTCCCGCAACCGGCTCGGACGTAAAGCTTGAAGGGAAAGCGATCCCTGTCCCGAAGGGGTCTCCCCGGAAGATCGTGCTGCTGGGAGATACGGGATGTCGCCTGAAATGGCCCGCAGCCTACCAATCCTGCAACGATCCCCAAGCCTGGCCGCTGGCCCGTGTTGCCCAGAGCGCCGCGGCAGAAAGGCCGGATCTGGTCATTCATGTGGGAGACTATCACTATCGTGAAAGCCCTTGCCCTTCTGGCGGTTGCGCAAAGAGTCCCCAGGGATACGGCTCAGACACTTGGGATGCAGATTTTTTTGAACCCATGCGGCCATTGTTGCAAGCCGCGCCTTGGGTTTTTACCCGCGGAAATCACGAGTCCTGCACGCGTGCCGGGCAGGGCTGGTTCAGATTTCTCGATCCGCATGCCTATGCGCCGGGGCATGCCTGTGATGACCCTGGGCAGACGAATGAAGACTTTACGGCGCCCTATGCGATACCCCTCGGGCCGCGGCATCAATTGATCGTATTGGATTCGGCGGCGGCCTCGGAAAAAACGCCGAGGCCGGGAACGGCCGCAGTGGATGTCTTTGCGGCGCAATTCGACCAGGTTGCCGCATTGGCGCGCAATCGGCCCCACAACTGGCTGGTGCTGCATCATCCCGTGCTGGGCTACGGTTACCAGCCGCTGCTGGGGTATCAAAAAGGCAACCCGACGCTTCTGGCCGCCTTACAGGAAAAGCGCTATCCCACCTTTTTTCCCGCGGGGATCCAATTGACGCTGCAAGGCCATATCCATACTTTTGAGTTGAACCGCTTTGAAGGAAGTGAACCGATGACGCTCATCACCGGGTTTGGAGGGTCCCTGCTGGAGCCGGCATTCCCGAAATGGCTTCCCGATCATTTCCAATTGGCCCCGGGAGTCACGCTGTCCGAAACCCGCTCGGATCAACGGTACGGATACACGGTGCTGGAGCAACAGGACGGACGGTGGGCCTTGCTGGAGAAGGACGTTGAAGGCCGCTCCCGCCTGCGTTGTACGCTGCAACTGGAACAGCCGCCCTACGGATTCGAATGCAGCACGCCACCACTTCAAAAACGCCTCGATTGATTCACCAATCTGCAACCTCACGCACATCTTCCTGCAACTTTGCCCCTGAATAATCACTGCGCATCCACACCGCGCGCCGGTTTTTTTTCAAAGTGCCGGCACTTCCAATCAACAATAAGAAGAGTGACCATTCATGCATACTGCAACGAAATTCAAGAGGCGTGATGTCTATTGCGCTGCAATTTCAGCATGGGCCTTGTTGGGCGCAACCGCACCGGCATTTGCAGACCAGCCCGTGGATCTGGGCGCTGTGGGAACATCCGGGACTGGTGTCGTTACGGCAGCGGAAGACCCGGCATCAGCTCTTTATCAGGCCCCCACGCAGGCTTCGCTGACGGCCACCCAGCCGCAGTCCGTCATCACGCAGCACTACATTCAGGAAAATGCCTCGGCCGGGTCCAACTACACCGACATTGTTTCCATTGCGCCAAGCGTAGTCAGCATCAACCCCAACGGCCCCGGGATGATGGAAACGCAAAGCCTGACGATCCGGGGCTTTTCCGACGGTCAGTACAATGTGACATTTGACGGCATTCCGTGGGGGGATTCCAACGATTTTACGCACCATTCCACCTCTTATTTCATGCCCCAGGACATTGGTGGGATTGTCGTGGACAGGGGGCCGGGCGATGCCAGCAATATCGGAAACGCAACATTTGGCGGCACGATCGCGGTCACGTCAAAATTACCCTCAGCCACGGCGGGCACGACCCTGTACGGCTCGACGGGAAGCTGGAATACCAATCTGTTCGGTGCCCAGTTCGATACGGGCAACATGCAAAGTTACAACGATGGACGCGCATTCATCGACTACAAGAACTTTACGACCGATGGTTACCTGACCAACAGCAGTCAGCGTCGCCAAAATATTTTCATGAAGTTTGAAAGTTTCCTGGGGCAGGACACGACACTGTCATTCGTGGCCATGGGCAACAAGTTGCGCCAGAATGTTCCGTACGGCGCCACAACGACCCAGATGGCGTTGTATGGCAATAACTTTGCGCTGGACACGAATCCTGGCAGTCAAAATAACGCAGGCTACAACTATGACGACATCACTTCTGATTTCGAGTATGTCGGCCTGAAAACCAAGCTCGGTTCGTTGAGCCTGGACAACAAGCTCTATACCTATGCCTACTATCACAACGGCTACAACACGAATGCACCGGGAGCACTGACCACCGGGTTGGGCACCGTCGTGGGTGGGACAGCGTTGCCCAATGACGTGCCTGGACAGGCCATGACCATGAACTACCGATCCTTCGGTGACTTGCTGCGTCTGTCCGAAGCGCTGGGGCCCGGCGCCCTGGACTTTGGAATGTGGGTGGATTACCAGACCAACTCGCGCTCCCAATATGAGATCGACTGGACGCTCAACCAGGCGTTCAATACGGGGAATGGCGCAGCGAACGGCGGATACATCGACCGCCTGATGGGGGATACGCTCACCACGATCCAGCCCTACGTGCAGTACACCTGGAATATCAATGACGTGTGGAGCGTGACTCCGGGGCTCAAGTACGATTACTTCCGCCGCACCGTGGACTCCACCGTAAATCAGGGTACGGGCCAACCCTACAGCGGCTCAGAGAGCTGGGGCAAGGCATTGCCTGCCTTTGTGACGCGCTACATGCTGTCTTCGCACTGGTCAGTGTATGCCCAATATGCAGAAGGCTTCATGGCACCCAACCTCAATGTCTTTTACAAACAGGCGCCGCAACTGGGCGGCCTGAGCCCCCAGCAGACCACCAATTACCAGGTGGGAACCACCTGGGCCACGCCGACGCTGACCCTGGGTTTCGACCTGTACAAGATCGACTTCACGAACCAGATCAGCCATACCTCGTGCGGCGCAGGCAGCCCGTTTACGTGTTTCTACAACACGGGTGGGGTGAAGTACGATGGAGGCGAAGTGGAAGGCACCTGGGCCATTGGCGGAGGGGTCAGCCTTTATGGCAACTACGGCGTCAACAACTACTCGACAAGCGACGGATCAGTGCTGCCGGATGTGCCTCAAACGACGGCCGCAGCCGGCGTGATCTATCAGGGGGGCGGACTGTACTCTTCCTTGATCGCCAAGCAGGTGGGCTCACGCTATGCCGATGTTACGTATGCCTCCGGCGCGCCTATCCAGTTCGGGTCGTACACCATCACCAATTTCAACCTGAACTACAAGCTGGACCGGTCTGCTTTCTGGGGAAAGGACGCCCGAGTTGGTTTTCAGGTCAACAACCTGTTCAACCAGAATCAGCCGTACTTTGCCAACATGACGGATCCGAGCGGAACCCCCATGTTCTTCAACATTCCGGAGCGGAATTTTGAGGTCAGCCTGTCCGTAGGTCTCTGAGCCTCTGAGGGAAAGAAATGTCCGATCTTTTGGAAGGAGTCTGAATTATCTTTTGTGCTATGAAGACCATAAGCAATTGGTTTTGAAGCAAGGCCCGGTTCTGAAAAACCGGGCTTTTCCACTGTTGTAAACAGCTTGATTTGTGTCAACAATATTTAAACATTGTATCGGAATGTGCTTGCGTTTTTTCGAGACTGACAGTAAGTTGGCTTTTCCTAATACTAAGTGGCGCGGCTGGTACCCCGGTCAGTGCTGCACCAACCTGAGGAGATCACAGCATGATGAAGCGCATCAAGCTCCGTCCCGGGGCTATGGCTGTCGCCGTAGCACTGGGAGCAACAATGGTTTTTCCAGTAGCAGGCTATGCACAGGACCCGCAATCCGAAGTTGATGCGCTGAAGCAGCAAATGCGCGATCTGATGAAGAAGATTGAAGACCTGTCCAAGAAGCAGGACACTCAGGACAAGAAGCAGGAGCAGATCGAAAAGCAGGTGGTCACTGCGCCAGCTGGTGGTAGCGGAGATCGTCTGGACAAGATCCTGAAGGGCTTCTATGGCGTGATGGACGTTTCGGTCGACGATACGACCAAGGGCATGGCGGGGATGACTGCATCCCATTTCAATCCGGGTGCAACGCCGGGCAGCTATACCCAGGGCGGCCTCAAGGGTGGGCCTGTGGGTCGCGTGGGCTGGATGCCCGCAATTTCCACCAACAAGGCGGGCTTCGGTTATCGTGGCGACCACCTGATTGGTGACAGCGATGTCAAATTCATTTATCAAATTGAAGCCTCGGTGGCTGTAACCGCCGCCCCCGGCATCAAGACGTCCTATACCGCCCAGTCCAATACAACGACCGGCGCACTCGGTTCTGGCGATACCTTCGTGGGTTTGGCCAGGGGCGATTGGGGTTCGATCAAGTTTGGTACCACCTACACGCCTTACAAGAAAGCAACTGACCGCCTGAACCCCTTCTCGGGGATGTTGGGTGACTATGCTGTCGTGATGGGCAACAGTGGCGGCGATAACCGTGTGGAATTCGGTACACGCCAGGACCACTCCGTGTGGTACCAATCCCCCGAGGTGAATGGCTTCAGCATGGACGTGTTGTATTCCCCGGGACAAAACCGGACCTACGACAACGTGATCCAGTCTGCAGGATCGCCTGATTGTAACGGCGGCAACGTTCCAGGCAGCGGTAACCTGCCCATGAGTTGCGACGACGGCGGCTTCAACAATTCCTTCAGTACAGCATTGAAGTACGAAACCCAGCGTTTCTACGCGACGGCTGCGTATGAATTGCACCAGGGTGTAAACCGCAACAGCGACGGGATTGGCGCCAACAATCAGTGGTACAACGCACCGACCCCCGAGATTGCCGGGCAAATCGACTCCACCAACCCGCTGTATGGAGCAGGCACCGTATTTGCGACGAACGGCGGCACCCCGCCCTACCTCAACGACATCGCCAACGAATGGGCGGCCAAGTTGGGCGCACAATACAAATTTGACTTCGGCCTGACCGTGAGCGGTATCGTGGAGCGTCTGCGCCGCGATGTGGCCCCTGTCTACCAGTTCCAGAACGAACGTAGTCGGGACGGTACTTGGCTGGCTTTGACCCAGACCATTTCTCCCAAGGATGAAGTGAGCGTGGGTTGGGCGCATGCGGGTAACACGCCTGGGGATCCTGGTGGTCAGCATAACTACGACCCGACCCGCGGTGCGGGGTCCGGAACGGCAGATATGTACACGCTGGCCTACAAGCGCAAACTGGACAAGCAGCTCTACTGGTACTTCGATGCTGCAACCACGATCAACCACGGCAATGCCCACTATGACCTGGGTGCCGGTGGACGCGGCGTGACCACGGACTGTCATGACGGTACCAACTCGCCTCTCGCGGGTAGCCTCGTCACCGACGGCACGAGTAACGGTAACACCACCTGGGGTGGTTGCCACCTGATCGGTGTCAGCACGGGTCTGAACTACAAGTTCTAAGCAAGAAAGCCCGTTTCACCCAAAGACGCCAACTGCATGCAGTTGGCGTCTTTGTTTTGCCCGCCTTCAAAAGGCCGCCGCTTGTATGATGGAGGCTCTTCATTTCATGCCGTTCACCATGCAACGAATCCTTACGGTCCTGTGCCTTTTGGCGATAGCGGTGTTTTCTCCAGCACTGCTCTGCGCAAACCTCACGAATATCGATCCGGGCAGCAGTACCATTCCTGCAGACTGGCTCCAGGCCGACTTTCTGCTTCTGGGCGAAGTGCATGACAATGCTGCAGGGCACGCCTTGCGGCTGCAATGGCTACGGCAGTTGACTGCACAACGCAAGGTTGCACTGGTTTTCGAACAGTTCGATCTGGAGTCCCAGGCGGCACTGGACCAGGCCGTCCAGCAATGGCATATCGCGCATGCGGCAGCCGACGATGCTGCATCAAGGGCCGTTGCCGAGGCGGCCGGTTTCAACTTCAAGGGATGGAAATGGCCACTCTATGCGCCTGTGTTGACCTTGGCGCTGAAGATGGATCTACCTGTCGGGGCGGCCAACCTGTCGCGGACACAAATGGGCGCAGTCATGAGCGGGAAACGTCCCGCTCCTTCCGAGCCTGATCTTTGGGGTGAGAAAGAGCGCCTGGCCCTATTACAGGAAGTGCGGGAAGGGCATTGCAACCTGATGCCGGAAGGGCAGATCCAGGCCATGGCCATGGCACAGCGCGCGCGCGATTATGAGATGGCGGGGGCGATGATTGCCATGCATCAGCGAACAGGCCTGCCCGTGGTGCTGTTGGCGGGCAACGGACACTTGCGCAAGGATCTGGCCGTGCCTGCCTGGTTGGCACAATTGGCGACGCAGGCCCGGGTCATCAGTGTGGCGGTACTGGAGAAAGGTGCGACGCAGAACTTTGATCCTGCGGTTGTTTATGACGCGGTGGCCTGGATCACGCCGGAGGAGCGGCCCGATCCCTGCGCCGCATTGCGACAGAAACTCAGTGGGCCGCCGGGGTCATCCCCAGCAACTCCTTGATGTCGAGGATGAGGACGATCTCACCGTCGCTGGACATGGTGACGCCCGCAACGCCTTTGGGGCGGAAGGTATCCATGGACTTGATGACCACGTCATCATGTCCATCGAATCCGTCCACGGACAGGATAAAGCTGTGACTATCCACGTGCATCAACACGCCCACTTCAGAGGTTCCCGATTCTTCCCAGCCAATCATGCTGGCCAGGGACACGACAGGTAAAACTTCTCCTCGAACCACCATATTGGCCTTTCCACCCACATGCTGCAGATGTTCGGCTTTGACCGAAATGATTTCGCGCACCATGGACAGCGGAGCAGCAAAGGATTGGTCACCCAGACGCACCAGCAACACGGGCAGGATGGCCAGGGTGAGCGGCAAGGAGATGGTGAGCTCAGTTCCTTTGCCTGCGGCCGAATGAATGGAAACCGTGCCGTTCAATTTCTGGATATTGGTTTTGACCACATCCATGCCTACGCCGCGCCCGGAAACGCTGGAGATCTGGTCTTTGGTGGAGAATCCTGGCAGGAAAATCAGCTCCAGACACTGGGTTTCGTCCAGGTTGTTTGCGATCTCTGCGCTGATCAATCCCTTTTCGATGGCTTTGGCGCGAATCGTGTCGGGATGCATGCCCTTCCCGTCATCGGCAATCACGATGATGATGTGGTCGCCCACCTGGCGCGCCTGGAGCTGGATCAGGCTCTTGACGGGTTTGCCTGCTGCAAGGCGCTGTTCCTGGTCTTCAACGCCGTGATCGACGGCATTCCGGATGAGGTGGACCAGGGGATCGTTAAGGTCCTCGATCATGGTCTTGTCAATCTCGGTTTCCTCTCCGGAAAGAACCAGCTCAACCTCCTTGCCCAGTTGACGTGCCAGATCACGCGCCAGTCTGGGAAATTTTTTGAACAACCGGCCGATAGGTTGCATCCGGGTCTTCATGACCGAGTTCTGCAGGCTGACGACCAGCATGTCGAGCTGGTTGACGGCCTCATCCAGGGCGCGCAGGGTACCCGGGTCTGTCGTGCCCAGAAGAATTTCGGTACGTAGCTGGTTCAGCCGGTTCTTGGTCAGCCCGATTTCTCCGGACAGGTTCAGCACCTGATCCAGGCGCTCCGTATCCACACGGATGGTGTTTTCCTTGGTGCTTTCTGCCTCACGACGTCCACCCGCGGGTGCGCTGCTTCCCGGAATGTCACTGGCGCGGCGACCAAAGGCACTGGTCTTGAGGCGCGCTTCATCAATTTCCGGCTCCGGAGCAGGCGCAGCAGGCGAGGTTAGCGTGGCTGGGGGCTGCGTGGGCGCCGCAGCAGTCATTGAAGGGATTGATGGCGGCAAGGCGGAAGACACATTGGCAGGCGAAGCCTCTCCCGTCAGTGCCTCATAAAGCTGGTTCCAGTCTGGTCCTCCGGATGCCGCAGCAGGTGCGCCGGAACGAGGAGGCGCGGCCTGGCCTTCAAGCGCCGCTTGCAGCGAGGCAATCAGTTCGGAGGGTGCCGCGGAGGGCTGGACGCCTTGTGCAAGCGCGCTGAACATGTGCCGAATCTCGCTGGTGGCTGCCAATATGGCATCCATGATTTCGGCATCCAGGCGCAATTCGGCATTGCGCAGCCGATCGAAGAGGTTTTCCGTCAGATGGCAGAGGGAAACCAGTTCGCTGGCATTCAAAAAGCCCGCCCCCCCCTTGATCGTGTGAAACCCACGAAAAATGTCATTGAGCAGGTTGCTGTCGTTGGGAGATTGCTCAAGGCTCAGAAGCTTGCTGTCCACGTCGGATAGCAGGTCCGAGGATTCCTGAAGGAAATCCTGCAATAACTCTTCCATGCCCGCGAAATCATTCATGTCAGAACCCCAGGCTTTCCAGCAGATCGTCTACCTGATCCTGGCTGGTGACAACGTCAGATCGATTGTGAGGATTGATCACAGGACCATTGAGCAGGCTGCCCGTATCAACCCTGGCCGAGGGAGGTGCATGCTCCACCAGCAGAGCCACCAGCTGCTGCTCCATCTGCTGGGTGACATCCACGATCTTTTTGATCACTTGCCCCGTCAGGTCCTGAAAGTCCTGGGCCATCATGATTTCCATCAAATAACCATTGGTGGCCTTGGTCTGTTTGGGGAGTTCCACCAGGTAGGCATGGGTACGGGTCGCCAGTGTCTTGAACTGTTCCACATCAAGCTGACGATCAAAAAGTTTTTGCCAGTTCGAAGCCAGCTGGTGGGCTTCGGTTTCAAGCATGTTCACGATGGGCTGTGCCGCGTCCGTAGCATTTAGTACTCGTTCTGCAGCCTGCTCGGTCATCGCAGCCACATAGCTCAAACGATCACGTGCGTCGGGAATGGAGGAAACCATCGACTCGAGATTCTTGTCGAATCCCAACTCGCGCAGGCTGTCATGCAATGTTCGGGTGAGGTGGCCCAGTTGATTGAAAACCTTTTCTGAACCTTCCGATGCAGCGGAATCCGAGGATGAAGACGCAGGATCTGCAGGGGTCTGAGTGGATGCAATGATGCTGTCGAAGAGGGCCTCGAGGCTGTCGTTGTCTTGGTTCTCGGCGGGATTTGAGGTCATGGCCTGGCTCACTTCTGCATGTTCTGGAAAATCTTCTTGAGTTTTTCGTCCAGCGTGGCGGCAGTAAAGGGTTTGACGATATAACCGCTGGCGCCAGCCTGGGCGGCCTCGATAATGTTTTCCCGCTTGGCTTCCGCGGTGACCATGAGCACAGGCAGATGCTTGAGCGCCGGGTCGGAACGCACCTTTCGAAGCAGTTCGATGCCTGTCATATTGGGCATGTTCCAGTCGGAAACCACAAAATCGAAGTTGCCGGCACTGAGTTTTTGCAGCGCATCAACCCCGTCTTCCGCTTCCTGGACGTTTGTAAAACCTAGTTCTTTCAATAGGTTGCGGACAATCCGACGCATGGTGGAAAAGTCGTCCACGACCAGGAATTTCATATTTGCATCAACCACGCGAAGTCTCCAATCAGGTGCTTTATGTCAACAAGGGACGCAGGGTATCAGATAGCATGGCTGCATCAAACTTGGCTACATAATGATCCACGCCAACCCGGTTGCCCATGGTCCGATTGGCTTGAGATGACAATGAGGAATGCATGACCACCGGAATTCCGTCAAAGCGGTGGTCTGCCTTGATGTGCTGCGTCAGCACGTAGCCATCCATTTCCGGCATTTCGGCATCCACCAAAATGACCTGGACCTGGTCATGCAGGGGCGTCCCGGAGTGGCTTGCGCTGTCAGCCAGCCCTTGCAGACGCTCCCAGGCTTCTCGTCCGTTGTTGGCCCGCAGGTGTTTTACTCCCATCTTGTCAAGGAGTTCCGATATTGTCTTTCGTGCAACGGACGAGTCATCCACGAAAAAGACGCACATTTCATGCCCTCTTTCGATTTTAGTCACCGCGCCGACCACATCCTCGCCGAAGGCATTGGCCAGGACCTGCTCCACGTCCACGATTGAAACCAGGTCGCCATTGGGCAGTTCCGTGATGGCAGTGATCAGATTTCCACCACCCGCCATCGTGTTTTCAGGGGCATGCACCTTGTCCCAGTCTACGCGGATGATGCGGTTGACACCCTGAACCAAAAAACCCAGGGTATGACGGCTATATTCGGTGACCATCATCGTGGAGCGTTCGTGTTGCGTGGCGTTTTCCAGTTTCATGTAGCTTGCGAGATCCAGCACGGGAATGATGTGCCCCCGCAGGCTGACGATTCCGGCAACGCCTTCAGGCATATTGGGTGTCCGGGTGACTTTCATGGCATGCGTCACTTCGCGCACCTTGAAGACGTTGATGCCGAAGTGTTCCTGGGTGCCCAGGGAAAACAGCAGGATCTCCATCTTGTTGGATCCTGCCAGGTTGGTACGCGCGTCCACGGCATCCAGCAGCCCTCCCCCGCCGTCTGAGGGCAGGACGGGCAGGTCGTTGGTAGCGGCAGAACGATAGTCGGCTAGGCTCATGATCTTCCTGATTACTTCATCAATAAACGCGCCAAGGTTTGCGCCAGACGATTGGGTTCAAATTTTGAAACATACTCGTCCACGCCGACCGCCTTGCCCAACTGTTGGTTGGAGCTGCCGGACAGCGAGGAGTGCATCAAAATCGGGATGCCATCAAAACGTTTGTCATCCTTGATCTTGCGCGTCAGCATATAGCCGTCCATTTCTGGCATTTCGACATCGGTGAGGATGACCTGAACCATGTCCTTGACGGGAATGTGCGCGGCATCAGCGTAATCAGCCATTTTCTGCAGTTCCTGCCAAGCCTGGCGTCCATTGACGGCACCGACACCCTTGACTTCCATCGCCTCCAGGGTGCGCTCGATCTGCCGCCTTGCCACCGATGAATCGTCGGCATAAAACACTCGACGGTTGGCGATCCCCAGGGGCTGTACGTTCTTGAAAATCATGTCGTCCTCGCCGACATGGGAGGTTTCGGCGAGAACGCGTTCAACGTCCAGCATCATGACCAGACGGCCATCGGGCAATTCGGTGACTGCCGTGACCAGTCCGCCCATGTTGGCATTCATCATGTCGGGGGGAACTTTCATGGAAGACCAGTCCAGGCGAAGGATCGTATCCACCGACTCCACCAGAAAACCCTGAATATGACCGTTGTATTCCGTGACGATCATGATTTCCGGTTTGGCTTCGACTTCCACGCGGGCGTACTTGGCCAGATCAATGATCGGCACCAATGCGCCGCGCAGGCTCACCATGCCTTCCACAGCAGTGGGCATGTCGGGAGCCTGGGTGATGGTCGGCGCGCGCAAGACTTCACGTACCTTGAATACGTTGATCCCGAATGTTTCGCGGCGGCGGGTATGGCGATCCGTGCCCAGGGTGAACATCAGGATCTCCAGCTTGTTGGTTCCGGCCAGTTTGGTTCTGGCATCCACATTTGTGAGCAGTTCAGACATGTTTCGATCCCGTTATACCTTGAATTGGCCGCCGGCCTCTCTGAGACTGGCGGCGAGCGCTTCCATTTCCCTGACGGCCTGAACGGTGCTCTTGATGGAGGCCGAGTTGGCTTCTGCCATCGATGCCATCTGTTCCAGGTTGCGACTGATGTCCTGACTGGCATTTTTTTGTTGGTTGACCGAAGCCGAAATGTCATCCACCCCCTTACTGACATTATTGACAGACTCGGTGGATTCGGAGAGCACCTCGGCAACAGCTTGCATGTGCGTGCGGCTGCTTTGAAGCGAATTTAACCCGCTTTGCACACTGCGATCCACCTGGGCACTCTGACCGCTGAGTTGCTGCGTGACCACATCGATCTGGCTGGCTGAGAGCGCAGATTTTTCGGCCAGTTTGCGGACTTCGTCGGCAACCACCGCGAATCCGCGTCCCTGTTCCCCTGCGCGGGCCGCTTCGATCGCCGCATTGAGGGCCAGGAGATTGGTCTGCTCGGCGATGTCGCGCACCTGTTGCGTCATGTTGGTGATGGATTGGGCACTTTTGACGAAATCGCCCACAGATTCAGCCATTTCCTTGACAGTGGCTTCAACGTGCCCGATTTCATTCATCATTTCATGCAGGTTCTTCTGGCCCAGTTGGGCGCGCTGCAGGCTTTCCTGGGAAAGTTTGGCAACATCCAGGGCGTTTTCCGCCACTGACGCAATGCTCTGGCTCATGCCATCCACCAGACTGGAGGCATTGGCAGCTTCTTCGCTCTGCCTGCGGGTGCTGGTTTCCACGGCCCCGGTATTTTCCGACAGGGCGCGTGCCGAGGCAGAGACGCGATCAGAGTAGCCCTGCAGTTGGGTGATGATGCGCTGGAATCCCTCGACAAACGAGTTGAATGCCTTGGCGGTCTGTCCGATTTCGTCACCACTGCGCACGGGAGCGCGGCGGGTCAGGTCACCATCGGCAAGCATGGTGTGCATGGTTTGCTGCAGTTCCCGTGTTGGTCGCGTGATGCGAGAGATGCTCCCGCCAATGATGAAATACAGAATGACCTGCATGACGATTTGTGCACCCCACAGAAACAGGCTGCCTTTCCGGATCAGGTCATACTCGTTTTGAAGGTCCAGGGTGATGCTGGCGGCGCCGTTTACACTGCCCTCCTTGACCTGGTGGCAGAGCAGGCAGTTGGTCCCGCGGAAATTGGTGGAGACAATAAAAGGGACGACGACCCTCAAGGTTTTTTTGTCGCCCGAGCCCTGAAGGGAAGTCTGGACCTTGGCGGTATCCAGAGCCGCATGATCCATGGCATCTTTGGCTGCTTCTTCGGGCATTCCAGGGCCGTACTGGTCAGAGACCTGCTGGTTTCGAATGACGCGCAGTTCGCTGACATTGGACGAAGCCCCCATTTTGGTGATGAAGAGCTTGCGGTTTTCCTTGTCGCTGATGACGCCGGTCTCCATCATGATGTTGAGACCGTTGATCACCCCGTCGGCCGAGATGATGGCCTTTTGGCGGGATTCTTCCAGAGTACGCTGTTCGAACTGGTTGAAGATCAGGCGTTGCGCAACGACCAGAATGACCAGGATGGTCAACTGGATGGGGATCTGCAGCTTGTTCTTGAGCGATAAGCTGTTCCACCAATTTGCCATGCGCATCTTCTCCTGGTCCCTTTCGTCTGGCCCCGTGCCGGGGCTGCCATTCCGTCGGTTGTAGTATTGTTTCGGCTTGTCCGGCGGAAACTTTAACGTTGGGGGGGTGGGGCAGCTGGCGCCAGCGTTGTATCGGGTGCGACAGCTGCCGGCGTGCTGTTGCCGGATTCCCCGGCGCCTCCCGTTTCCACTTCGAGAACCCCGCCGTCATGCTGGGCAGATTCCTCAGCCTTCTTGTTCATGACGATGATGCTGATGCGGCGATTGATGGGGTCAAGGGGGTCTTTCGGGTTGAGCAACACGGCCGAGGCCAGGCCTACCACCCGGGCAATCTTGTTGGGGTCCATGCCCCCGGCAATCAGTTCGCGGCGCGACGCATTGGCGCGATCGGCGGACAAATCCCAATTGTTGTAGCCGGACTTGTCCGAAGCATACAGATGGGCATCGGTGTGTCCCGACAAGCTGATCCGGTTGGGCACCTGATTCAGGGTATTGCCGATTTCGTGCAGGATATCCTTGGTGTAAGGTTCCAGCTGGGAGCTACCCAGGCGGAACATGGGCCGGCTTTTTTCGTCCACGATCTGGATCCGTAAACCTTCGCTGGTGATATCGAGCAGGATCTGGTTCTTGAACTTGTTCAGTTTGCCATTGGAGTCCACGGCTTTTTCGATATTCGCCTTGAGTTCCTTCAGTTTGTTTAGCTCCTTTTCGCGTTCCAGACGTTGAAACTCTTCCTGGGCCGCCTTGAGATTGATGATCCTTTTTTCAGTGGGCAAGTCGCCCCGTTTGACCTGCCCTTCGCTGCGCGTCAGATCCTTGCCGCCGCCCTTGATGACGCTCGAACTGTCCCCGCTTCCCGATCCTCCCTCCAGGGCAACTTTCAGGGGGGTCTTGAAATAGTCCTCAATACCCTGCAAGTCGCCTTTGGTCGTGGAGCCGAGCAGCCACATCAGCAGGAAGAAGGCCATCATGGCTGTCACGAAGTCGGCATAGGCAATCTTCCAAGCGCCACCGTGGTGGGCGCCTGCAACTTTCTTGATGCGCTTGATGACGATAGGGCGCTTGTCGTCATTGGACATGGGCAGGCTCTCTCAGGCGGCTTTCAGCGTTTTTGCTTGACATGTTCTTCCAGTTCGCTGAAGCCGGGGCGCTCAGTGGAATTGAGCGCCTTGCGTCCGAATTCGACTGCCATGGCAGGAGCATACCCATTGAGACTGGCCAACAGGGTGACCTTGATGGTCTGGAACATCTTGGAGGATTCTTCGGCTTTTTGCTCCAGCAGGGTGCCCAGGGGCCCGATGAAGCCATACGCCAGCAAAATGCCTAAAAACGTGCCCACCAGGGCGTGGGCAATCATGATCCCCAGTTCTGCGGGGGGGGCGCCCACCGATTCCATGGTGTGCACCACGCCCATGACTGCAGCCACGATTCCGAATGCCGGCAGCCCGTCCCCCATTTTGCTGATGACGTGGGCAGGAATCAGGATTTCGTGATGATGGGTCTCAATTTCCACGTCCATGAGATTTTCGATTTCCATGGCATTGAGATTGCCGCTAATCATAATGCGTAAATAATCCGTCATGAATTCAATGACATGGTGATCTGAAGTGATTTTTGGGTATTTTGAGAACAGCGGGCTTTCCGAGGGCCGCTCCACATCTCCTTCAATGGACATCAGGCCTTCCTTACGCATTTTGCCCAACAATTCGTACAGGAGGGCCATCAGCTCCATGTACACGTCCTTGCTATATTTTGATCCCTTGAAAACGGTGGGAAAGGCCTTGAGCGTGGCCTTGACGGCCTTGGGGGAATTTCCTACAAAAAAGGCTCCAGCCGCACCACCGCCAATCATCAGGAGTTCAATGGGCTGAAGCAGGGCGGCCAGATGTCCTCCCGCGAGCGCGAATCCACCAAAGACGGCGGCGGCCACCACCAAGTATCCGACTATCACAAACATAACGAGCGCTCCGAAGGCTGATGACGCAAAATAAGGCGTAAACCACGCCTTCGGGAGTGTTAACGGCAAATTTAAGACAAACTTTAAGGGACTTTACAGGTGCTTTCGGGGAGGGGGGGCGTGCCCTGTGTTGACCTGCGGGTCTTGCCGGCGCGCGAAGGAGGGCGGCAGACGCCGCAGACGTAATCTTCGTACAGCTCGTTGGTGTGCACCACAAATTGCCCGCCACAGGTATTACAGGCCGTCAGCTGCAGCATGTTGGCGTCCAGAAAGCGCACGAGAAACCAGGCGCGGGTGATGCTGAGGATCGGTTCGTCGTTGCTGACGCCGATCTGCTCTAGGTACAGGCGGTAGCTTTTGATGAGCAACTCCAGGCCGGACAGTGATGCGTTTTTTGCCAGGAATTGGTAAATCCCCATGAACAGGGAAGAGTGAATATTGGGCTGCCAACTGATGAACCAGTCTGTGGAATAAGGCAGCATGCCCTTGGATGGGGAACGGCCGGTGACTTCCTTGTACAGCTTCAGCAGGCGTTCGCGACTGAGGGAAGTTTCTTCCTGCAGCAGCTGCAGTCGCGCGCCGAGTTCGATCATTTCGACCGCAAACTGGATCTGCTTGGCCTCGGCAATGACGCTTTTGTTGCGCACTGGAGCTCCCATGGCGTGGGGTTCCGGCTTTCAGACGCCCAGTTGTTCGACAGGCTGCCCGGCAACCAGGATGGCTGCGTGAGGTTGGGACATCAGCCGGTCCTTGCTGTAATCCGTGATCATGTTGAACAGCAGGCTTTCGTCAAAACGAAATCGGCACACCAGCATGTTGGAAGCGGCCATCTTGATGAGTTGCGCGGGGCTCAAGCTGGAAATCAATTCCGCTACTTCGGCGCTGACGCCGAGCCGGAAAAGTGCGGCTGCTGCGTCCTGCTTGATCATGTTTTGGGCTAGCAGCAGGTATGAAAGGTTGGTTTCTTTGATTTCTTCGTGCAACTGAACGGCGTTCATAACGAATGTTCCCCCCCGGGTGAAATGCACAATGTAACCTTCTGAGGTGCATTGTGCAGAGTGCAAAGGGGAAACAGAATCGGATTTTTTCCGATTCTGTTGTAGGAAAACATCCTACAACGTGGACGACCAAAAGCAATTTTTCGGTTGCCATAAAACCGAAAAATTGCTAAAAATCGAATTTTTTCATGAGGTTAATTAAAAAAGCCCCATGCCTATGGGGAATGTATCGGCGCATCTTTGGAAAACTTTAGGGTTTTTTTTAATTTTTTTGATTTTTTTCTCTCCAATGCCTCAATATCTCGTTCCATGGTCAAGGGAGCAGATGGACAGACAACCCCCGGGCGTGAGTTTCAATTCACGGCCCAGGATTTTGTGCGCATTCGCGACCTCATTCGCGATCATGCGGGAATTTCCCTAGGGGACAGCAAGCTCGATCTGGTTTACGGTCGTCTGTCCAGGCGCCTTCGCGCTACCGGGATCCGCACCTTTTCGGAATACCTGCAATTGCTCGAACGTGGCGACCAGAGGGAGTGGCAGGCCTTCACCAATGCCCTGACGACCAATCACACCGCCTTCTTTCGGGAGCCGCACCATTTCGAGTTGTTGGCCGACCAGTTACGCGCATTGAATGGCAGAAGTCCGGTAGTCTTGTGGTGCAGCGCAGCATCCACTGGGGAAGAAGCCTACAGCATGGCCATGACGGCGGTGGACGCACTGGGTAGCACGACCCCAGGCGTCGTTATCGTTGCAACCGATATCGACACCGAAGTCCTGGAGACGGCCCGGGCAGGCATCTATCCTGCAGAGCGCGTTGCCAGACTGGATCGTGAACTGGTACAGCGCCACTTCGTCCGGGATGCCACGGTTCCGGCGGGGCAGGTCAGGGTACGCCAGGAAATCCGCAACCTCGTGACTTTTCGTCAGTTGAATCTATTGCAGGAGTCCTGGCCAATCCGGGCGCCTCTGGACGCCATTTTCTGCCGGAACGTGATGATTTATTTTGATCGCGATACACAGCTCAGGATACTGAAGAAGTTTGCGCCCCTGTTGCGTCGTGAAGGATTGCTCTACGCGGGCCACTCGGAGCGCTTCAACCACGCGGAGGATTACTTCAGACTGCGTGGACGAACCGTATACGAAGTCGTTCCGTCAATGAGCGCAGAAAGGCAGGGCGTCGGAGAGTGGAAAGGCCGGTAGGGGAATAACCCCCTAAATCGGTTGCTTATCTTCCGTTTGAATGGACGGGTAATTCGGATAATGGCCATGAGCAATGGAGTCCCTCATGGCAGAAGACAGCGATCTTGAGAAAACAGAACAGCCTTCGCAACGCCGCCTCGACCAGGCGCGCGAAGAAGGCCAGGTGGCGCGCTCGCGTGAACTGTCTACATTTGCCGTGCTAATGGCCGGTGGTGCGGGTTTGTGGTTGATGGGCTCGCACTTGTCCAATGGGCTCATGAAGTTGCTGAAAGAGGGGCTGACCCTCAGGGCAGAGGATGCCTTTCAGGCCGAGCTCCTGCTGCCAAGGCTCTATTCCCTCTCGTTGGAAACCCTGCTGGCCTTTCTGCCGCTGATGCTGTTGCTGCTTGCCACGGCTGCATTCTCGCCGCTATTGCTCAATGGGTGGATGTTCAGCCTGAAGCCCATACAACCCAATTTTTCTCGCCTCGATCCCATGAGCGGGTTTGGTCGCATGATTTCGATGCATGGCCTGATCGAGTTGGGCAAGAGCATTGCCAAGGCCATCGTGGTCGGTGGCGCAGGCGCTTGGGCAGTGTGGCATCACAGGGAGGCTTTCCTGATGCTGGCAGGACAACCCGTCGCCGCTGCGGCCACCGAAATGGGGCGACTGCTGTGGGACGGTTTCCTGGCCATCATGGGAGGGATGCTGCTGATCGTCGTCATTGATGTGCCGTTCCAGCTCTGGGAACACAGCAAGCGCCTCAAGATGACGCGTGAAGAGGTGCGCCAGGAATCCAAGGAAACCGAAGGCGATCCGCAGATCAAGAGCAAGATCCGCAGCATGCAAAGAGAAATGGCGCGGCGCCGCATGATGGCTCAAATTCCGAGTGCTGACGTGGTGGTGACCAACCCGACCCACTATGCCGTGGCGTTGCGCTATAGCGAACAATCCATGAGGGCGCCCATCGTGGTAGCCAAGGGCTCACACCTCCTGGCAGAGCGCATACGCGCGCTGGCTGCGGAACATCGAATCCCGATTCTGGAAGCGCCTCCCCTGGCGCGTGCCTTGTACAAACATGCCGAACTGGAGCGGGCCATTCCGGAGCGGCTCTACACCGCGGTGGCGGAAGTTCTGGCATATGTTTATCAACTGCGGCGCTATCACGTGGGTGGTGGCTCCGTTCCCTCGGTGCCGCGAGATTTGATGGTTCCCCCCGAACTCGATCCTGAAACTCAGGCCTATTGAGATAAGCGATGAATCTACTGAACATTTTGAAGGGTTTTTTCAGGCAATCCGGGGTACGCGGGCTGGCCGGCCCCATGCTGATCGTGATGGTTCTGGCAATGATGGTGCTGCCTTTGCCCCCCTTTCTGCTCGATATCCTGTTCACCTTCAACATTGCGGTGGCCATCATGGTGCTGCTGGTGAGCATGAACACCTTGAAACCTCTGGATTTTTCAGTATTTCCCACGCTGTTGCTAATTACCACCTTGCTGCGCCTTTCGCTCAACGTAGCATCCACCCGCATCGTGCTTCTGGAAGGGCATACGGGTCCTGATGCTGCGGGCAAAGTGATCGAGGCCTTTGGCCATTTCCTGGTGGGAGGCAACTATGCGGTGGGCATCGTGGTCTTCATGATCCTCGTGGTCATCAATTTTGTGGTGATCACAAAGGGTGCCGGACGTATTGCGGAGGTGGGGGCCCGCTTTACCCTGGATGCCATGCCAGGCAAGCAGATGGCCATTGACGCCGACCTCAACGCAGGGTTGATTGGCGAAGACGAGGCACGCCGACGACGCGCCACCATCGCGCAGGAAGCCGACTTCTTTGGTTCAATGGATGGCGCCAGCAAGTTTGTGCGCGGTGATGCCGTGGCCGGCATTGTGATCCTGCTCATCAACATCGTGGGAGGGTTCATCGTCGGGGTGCTGCAGCACAATCTGGACATGGCCACTGCTGCTAAGAACTATACCCTGCTGACCATCGGGGACGGGCTGGTGGCACAAATTCCGGCGCTGGTTATTTCCACGGCAGCAGGTGTGGTGGTGAGCCGCGTCACCACAGAGGAGAACATTGGACAGCAACTGGTGGGACAGGTGTTCAGTCAGCCTCTGGTGCTGCTTCTGACCAGCATCATCATCGGGGCGTTGGGTCTGGTGCCCGGCATGCCTCATTTCGCATTTTTGCTGCTGGCCGGTGTTTTGGGTGGGGGGGCTTACCTCTTGATGCAGCGTGCCAAGCTGCGCGAAGCCGTAGCCGAAATCAGTCCGGCCGTACCCACTGCCACCGAAGCCCCCGAGGCCAGCTGGGAGGATGTCTCGCAGGTGGACGTTCTGGGGCTGGAAGTGGGTTATCGCTTGATATCACTGGTAGACAAGGCGCAGGACGGCGACTTGCTGCGACGCATCAAGGGAATCCGCAAGAAATTTACCCAGGACATCGGGTTTTTGCCGCCTGCCATTCATATTCGGGACAACCTGGACTTAAGGCCCAACGCTTATCGCATTACCCTCAAAGGGGCAGAAATTGGCTCAGGAGAAGCCTTTACCGGCATGTTCCTCGCCATCAACCCGGGCAATGCCAGCGGACCCTTGCAGGGAAATGCCACGCGTGATCCAGCCTTTGGGCTTCCGGCCGTCTGGATCGAAGCCTCCTTGCGGGAGTATGCCCAGGCCCAGGGATACACCGTGGTGGATGTGGGTACCGTCATCGCGACGCACTTGAGCCATCTGATCAACGCCCATTCTGCCGAGTTGCTGGGACTGCAGGAACTGCAGCAGTTGATTGATCATTTGGGAAAACAGTCGCCAAAGCTGACCGAAGATCTAGTGCCCAAGCTGCTGCCCCTGGCGACGGTGCAAAAGGTTTTGCAGAATCTGCTGGATGAAGGAATGCATATTCGCGACATGCGGACCATCCTGGAAACCCTGGCAAAATTTGCGGGACAGACCCAGGATGCCTACCAGCTCACGGCGCAAGTCCGAGTGGCCTTGGGTCCGGCAATCGTGCAACAGCTTTATCCCTCTGCCCAGGAGCTCCAGGTCATCGGCATGGACAAGGAACTGGAATATTTGCTGGTACAGGCATTGCAGGCGGGGGGCAGCAGCCAGGCGATCGAGCCCGGCCTGGCAGACACCCTGTTGAGGGAAACCCGCACGGCTGCGGAGACCCAGGAAAGATTGGGGTTACCCACCGTGTTGATGGTGCCGTCCCAGATCAGGGATTTGCTGGCGCGTTTCCTCAAACGGTCGCTGCCGCAGTTGAGAGTGATTTCACAGGATGAGGTGCCCGGCTTCAAAACGGTCCGGGTTACCGCCATGGTTGGAGGTAGGGCATGAACACAAAGTCGTTTCTGGCGGCAAATTCCCGAGAGGCATTGCGCATGGTACGTGCCGAGATGGGAGACGATGCCATCATTCTTTCCAATCGTAAAGTGGGTGAACAGGTCGAGATCGTTGCGGCCCACCATGCGGCCCTGACCAGCCTGGCGCAGGCAAAGCCGACACAGCCTTCCCCCCCTTCGGGGCTGCTGGGGGAGATTCGCGCCCTTCACGAAAACCTGCTCAGCCAGATCTCAGCGCTGACCGGCACAGGGGAGCAACGTCATGACCCGCAAAAAGCCAGGGTTCAGCGTAGCCTGCTCAAGGTCGGGTTCAGTCAGGCGCTGGCAGATCAGATCCTGGAGCGGATGCCGACGGGTGCCGGGCTGGATTGGGTGCTCAAGGTCATGGAGAGAAACCTCAGGTGCGTGAGCGGATCAGAGGACATCGTCGTGCGTGGCGGGACCTATGCCCTGGTGGGGCCGACAGGTGTTGGAAAGACCACGACCACGGCCAAACTGGCTGCCCGAGCCGTGGTTCAGTACGGTGCTGACAAGGTGGCGCTCATTACGACCGACAGCTACCGGATCGGCGCCTATGAGCAATTGAGAATCTATGGCCAGATTCTGGGCGTGACAGTCCAGACCGTGCGCGACACGTCCGATTTGCAGTTGACCCTGGCTTCCCTGAAGCAAAAGCACCTGGTGCTGATTGATACCATAGGCATGGGCCAGCGCGACAGTCGCGTGGTGGATCAGGCCGCCATGCTGGATGCTGCAGGGGTGCAACGCTTGCTGTTGCTCAATGCCACCAGCAATCTGCACACCCTGGAGGATGTCGTGCGCGTGTACCGCCACGCGGGAGTCATCGGGTGCATTCCCACCAAGCTGGACGAAACCGTCTCCATGGGGGGCGTGCTGGACGTGGTGATCCGGCACAAGCTCGTCATGCACTATCTGGCCAATGGCCAAAGGGTACCGGAAGATCTGCAGGAAGTCAGTCTGCCCTACCTGCTGCACAGTACGTTCAACAGTCTTGAAACGGCGGGACATGCGGCGCCCAATGCGCTGGAGTTTCCACAAACTGCGCTGGCTGCCCATGCATTCTGAGGTGAAGTCGGGTGATCAGGCTGCCGGACTGCGCCGGCTACTGGCGCGCAATGCCTTGCGCGTGTGGACGATCGTGGGTGCCCAGCAGGGCATGGGTGCAACAAGCCTGGTCGTCAATCTTGCCGCATCAATGGCTCAGCATGGTCAGGAGGTGCTGATCCTGGACGAACATCTGGCGCACAATAACGTTGGCAACATGCTTGCGTTAAAGCCGCGTCATGATCTGCTCAGCGTGCTGCGTTGCGATAAATCCCTGCAGGAGGTCCTGTTGCGAGCAACCCCGGGGTTGCATGTGCTGCCCGTTGCCCGTGTGGCCCAATCAGTGCCCCGTCTTTCCGTGACTGAGCGGCAGCGTCTGCTGGACAGTCTCGTTACGGTTTCACGCGGCGTGGATGTGGTGTTGGTGGATGCAACCCGGCAGGAGGGGGGCTCGGTGATGGCCTGTCTTGCACCCACCCAACCGCTTGTGCTGGTCACCGATGCCACGGCCAACGGGATTACAGCGAGCTACGCCCTGATCAAACGGATGGCCCTGAAGGAAGGGTTGCGCAAATTCAGCATGGTCGTCAATCGCGCGCAGGATGAACACGAAGCGCGCACGGTGGTGGACAATGTGGCCCGAGTGGCCCAATACCACCTAAAAGCGCAAATCGACTATCTGGGGCATATTCCAGTTGATGAACAGATGAATCGTGCGACACAATTACGCAGCTGCGTGGTGGCCGCATTTCCGGAAGCACAGGCGTCGCTTGCGCTGGGGGGGCTGGAACGTGCCATGATGCAGCTGCCGTCTTCTGGGCAAGGCGAGGATTGGGGCCTGCCCAGCATGATCAAACGCATGATTGGGCAGCAGACACGGCCGCCAAACTGGGCTTACGGTACCTGATAACGAGATATGTACACGCCAACCGGACTGAATGACAAGGAGCAATGCCTCAAGGAGTTTGCCCCGCTGGTCAAGCGTATCGCGCATCATCTGAAGGCCAGACTGCCAGGCAGCGTGGAAGTGGACGACATGATCCAGGCCGGAATGATGGGGCTTCTGGAGGCGGCCGGTCGCTATGACGAATTGCGGGGTGCACAGTTCGAGACCTACGCAGCCCAGCGCATTCGTGGCGCCATGCTGGATGAGTTGCGTCAATCCGACTGGATGCCGAGGACGATGCGACGTGATGTACGACGCATCGAACAAGCCATCAGCAAGCTGCAGCAGCAGATGGGAAAACCCCCAAGCGAGTCGGATATTGCCCAGGAGATGGGGCTTTCCCTCACCGATTATCAACAGATGCTGTACGAGTCGCGCGGTGCCCAGCTCATCTATTACGAAGACTTCCACGAACGCGATGAAGAGGACTTTTTCGAGCGCCATGAGGTGGGAGGAGACCCGGATCCGATGGATCTGCTGCGGGATAGCCGGTTTCGTTCCGCGTTGATCCGGGCCATCGAGGAGCTTCCGGAGCGCGAGCGTCTGCTGATGGGGATGCACTACGAGCAGGAAATGAATCTACGAGAAATTGGTGAGGTGATGGGTGTCAGCGAGTCGCGCATCTGCCAGCTTCATAGTCAAGCCGTGGCACGATTGCGCAGTCGCTTGAAAGGACACTGATGGACAAGCTCAGCCTTGCAGGGTTGCTGGTTGGCGTATTGGGGGTGATTGGCGGCCAGTGGCTGGAAGGCGGCGCCATTTCTGCGTTGGTGCAGGGGACCGCGTTTGTCATTGTGTTTGGGGGCACTTTGGGGGCCGTGATGCTGCAAACCCCTTTCCGGATTTTTGTCGCGGCACTCCGCATGGGCCGATGGGTCTTCGCTCCCCCTACCCTGTCTGTGCAGGATCTGCAGCATCAAATCCTGGAATGGAGCAACCATGCGCGGCGCGAAGGCCTGCTCATCCTGGAGGCTCAGGCGTCGAAAAACGAAGATCCGTTCATCAGGAAAGGCCTGCAACTGCTTGCGGATGGCTATGGCGCGGACAGGGTCCGTGAGGTCCTGGAGGTGGATATCCAGGCCTACGAGCGTTTTCGTTGGGCCGCTGCAAGGGTGTGGGAAGCTGCCGCAGGTTATGCGCCGACCATCGGCATGCTGGGCGCTGTACTGGGGTTGGTGCATGTCATGGAGCGCTTGGGCGAGCCGGCACAACTGGGTGCAGGAATCGCGGTGGCTTTCATTTCCACCATCTATGGCGTTGGTTTTGCCAATCTGGTTTTTTTGCCCATTGCCAACAAGTTGAAAATGCTGATTCAGCAACAGATTGCGTACTATGAGATGCTGGTGGACGGGTTTGAATTGATTGCCAACGGTGAGAATCCCCATTTTGTCAAAGGCAAACTTCAAGGGTATCTATTCTGAGATGGCTCGCCGTCCCAAGCGCGCCGATCGCGAGAATCACGATCGCTGGCTGATTTCATACGCCGATTTCATCACGCTGCTGTTTGCGTTTTTTGTGGTGATGTACGCCATCTCCTCCGTCAACGAAGGGAAGTACAAGGTTTTCAGCACATCGCTCAATACGGCATTCAGCCGCACGCTCATTCCGGCCGATGGGGACATGCAGTCCCTGGATCAGGACGGTCTGCTGAAAACCCTGGTGGACAAACGCAACGCGCGCCTCGCCAAACAACAGCAAAAACAGCAGGAATATCTGGAAAACCTGGTCAAGGACCTCAACCATATCCTTTCGCCTCTGGTAAGCAAGGGACAGGTGAGCGTCATCCAAAGCGGTCGCGGTATCGTGTTGGACATCAACGTCAAGGCCCTGTTTCATGAGGGGGATGCAACACTTCAGGAAAAGGCGGCCAAAACACTGTCGGAGGTGGCAAGCGTGTTGCAGCCTGGCAACCTGGCCATTGAGGTGGAAGGCCATACCGATAACGTTCCCATCAGTACGGCACAATTTCCTTCCAACTGGGAACTGTCATCGGCCCGCGCCAGCAGTGTGGTGAGGCTCTTCATCAGGCAGGGTGTGGACAGCAGGCGCCTGACGGCGGCGGGGGTTGCAGACAACCAGCCGCTGGTTCCCAACGACAGTCCTGAAAATCGGGCCAAAAACCGCCGCGTGACCGTGACGATTTTGACCCCCCAGACACAGGAACAAGCCAGTCCCTGATGAAGGTGTAGGAGGAGCGGCTAGACGCTGCCCAGGGTGCGGCCTGAAACCGGGATACTGGGTTGACCGTCGGGCCCGTACAATGTGGCACTTTGTGCTGCATTGTGCAGCACGGTCAATGCCTGCTGGTTGTGGCGCAATTTAATCTGAATCAACTCGCCATTGGTGCGATTGAGTTGCTCCGCCCGCGCGGCCATCTGGCGCACATCCGTCCAGAGTTGCTGCGAGGGCGCGTCGTTTTGGCCAGAAGGGGGGATGCCGGGGGCTGGTTGAAGCTTTCGGCGCTGCCCGGCCAGCCGGGTGAGTTGGTCTACCAGCCCGATCTTGCGGTCGGCAAGGTCAATGAGCGTCTCTGTTTGTCCGGACAACAGGGTGCGTTGCTCGCTTTCCAGAACATCAATGAATGATTTCAGGGCGCCATGTTCTGCACGCAGACAGGACGCCCAATCCGTGGGCATGGCAAAAGACGCAGGGTCACCCATCAATGGTCAATGCCGCCGATTGTTGATCAGATCCGTCACGGTCGCGATGAGGCGGTCGGCTACGGCGCCCGCGTTGACCTGAAACCGGCCTTCGCTGATGGCCTGTTTGATTTCAGCCACTTTGGTGGCATCCACGACAGGAGAATTGGCCATGCTGGACTGCATGCTTTGCAGTTGCGCAGACGTTTCCCCCAGGTGAACGCTGGTGCTGTTGGCAGCATTGGTGTTGCTGGACCCCGTTCCGGCGGTGCGAGAGGTTTGCGCGCGCGACGCCCCATCACGAATGGGCGTGACGGGGGGTGTTTTGCCGGATTTTTCGACTTTCACGAAAATCTCCTGATAACTAGCCTTATAGCACCTGTTTTCGGCAGGACTTGACAAAACTTTAGGGCATCGAGCAAAAACAATTGTACGCCACCTTTGAAGGGACTCAAGGGCTTTTATGAGGCTAACGGGGGTAAAACACCTTCAATTCACGCGATTGGCTTGTGGCCTGGTTTGCAATAATCCTTCTGTTCGAGGAGTTTTTCTTAAAAAAGAAGGAAGTGCATCGCATGGCGGTCATCGCAGTATTCAACCAGAAGGGGGGGGTAGGTAAAACCACGACCTGCCTCAATCTGGCTGCGGCATTGGCGAAAGAGCGGCGCCGGCCGATTGCGCTGGATATGGACCCCCAAGCGCATCTGAGCCTGGCCTGCAAGATTCGGGACTCCGCGCTGGGGACGGGGATGGCGGCATTTTTCAAAAACAGGACGCCGCTTTCCAGGCTGCTGCGCGACACCCCTTCCGGCTGGAAAATCGTGCCTTCTTCGCTCGAGCTTTCCAAGGTGGATGCGTTGTACGGCAGTGATGCCAAAGCGGCCACCCTGTTGCGCCAAGGCCTGAGTGCTGACCTGACGCAAAGCGGGGATCCCATCCTGATCGATTGCTGTCCCATGCTGGGCGTCCTGACGCTCAATGCGCTTCTTGCGTCGGACCGGGTGTTGATCCCGGTCTCGGCGGACTACCTGTCTCTGGAAGGGGTGCATCGCCTGGAAGGTGCGCTCAATGTGTTGGAGAAGAAGCTGGGTCGCGTGTACCGACGACGTATCGTGGTCACCCGCTTTGACCCGCGCCGCAAGCTGTCCTACGACATTTATCAAAAGCTCAAGGAGCGCTACGGAGCGCGGGTGTGCGATACCCGCATTTGCGAAAACGTGGCGCTGGCGGCGAGCCCGATGCATGGGCAGGATGTGTTCAGCTACGCCTCCCAGAGCGGTGGCGCGGCCGATTACAACGCGCTGACCCAGGAGTTGCTGAAGGGCGGATTTTTTGAACCGATGCGCCAGTAATACCTACTTACCTATCGGGAGAAGAACATGTTGGCACACGGAAGCACTTATCGGTTTGATGCACTGGCGCACGAATACCCTGCGGAGATCGAAACCATCCGCATGGCGCGCGCCCGCATTGAAGCCGAAACGGAGGCGCGGCTTGCCGAGCAGGCCCGCATTCGCGTGGATGCCCAGGCACGTGCCGTGGCGCCTTCCGAATTACGGCTGTCCCGAGAACAGGATTTGCTGCGTCTGGAGCAGGAGCACCTTCGTGCGGAGAACCAGGCCATTTCCGCAATTGAGCGGCGAATGGAAGTGGAGTTGCGCGCCATTGAGGCAGACAATGACCGGATTCTGCTGGAAGTCCAGGCGGCTGAGGCTGCAGAAACCCGGCTGAAGGCTGCAGAGGAGGCGCTGCATCTGACGCGCTCCAGAATGGATGAGGAAGTCAGGGTGACAGTGCAGGCCAGACAGCGCATTGCGGCCGAACAGCGCGCCCTGGAAGCGGCCGTGGCGCGCAGGGTGGCGCAGGCCGAACTGGTGGAAGCGTTCCGGCAGCAGGAAGCGCTGGAACATCAAATGGAAGCCACCCAGCGTGAAACCTTGCAGGGCGTTCAGGACACGATAGGGACCCTGCAGTTGCGGCGCCGACTGCAACGCAGCACATGGCTTGGACGTTGGCTGCTTGCGGCGCTCCTGCTGACCTGGGGCGCCATGGGCGGGGTACTGGTGCTCGGTAACCCCGCATGGCTGTCCTCACTCAAAGCACTGGTTCCAACGTTACCCTGAACCCAATTCTCACCCATGGCCTCCCCGGACAAACCTTCAAGCACGGCTGAAATCGCCAGCAAGACCCTGAAATCACTGGTGACGCAAAAACTTGCGCCCACCCCGGAAAACTACGCGCGTGTCTATGCGGAGATCAGTGGCAAGCCCAATGCCGTGGTGGCACAAAAGGAGGTCGAGCCCGGGGTGTCACAGGCGCCTGCCCGTCCGGCGTTGGCCTGGTCGGGCCTGATCCGCGACCTGCTGCGCCAACTGGAAGCGCATCACAAGGGCGTGACCCTGTCGCGCAAAAAGGACGGACTCGACACGGTGTTGACCAAATTTGCGGCCAACCCGGAAGTTCTCTACGAAAAGCTGCATGGCCTGTTGCGCTCCTGGGCGGGGGCCGGTGTTCCGGCGACACCTGCAGCAACGCCGGCAGTTTCGCCGTCATCCGAAACGGCTGTAACGGCCAAGGAACCCGAATTGGGGATCGTTGCCGTGCCGCTGCAGACGCCTGCGGTTTCAGGCATCGTGGTGGGCCACGAGATGATGGCCGACCTTCAGGAACTGTTGGCGCAGACCCTGGAGAGCAACAAGGCGCTGGAACCCGGGATGGCGGAGGAGATCACGGCGCTGGTGCAGCAGGTCCGCTCGGTTCGGGAGCATGAGCAGGTCACCGATCTTGCCAAGAAGCTGCGTCACTTCTGGGTCAAGCTGGAACTGCGTGGGGGCGACAAGGCCAAGATCCAGGAGGGGCTGGTCCGGTTGCTGCGACTTCTGGTGGAAAATGTAGGCGAGCTGGTGGCAGACGACAAATGGCTACACGGACAGATTGCCATGTTGCAGGACATCATTGCCCAGCCCCTGGACAAGCGCAGTATTGCCGATGCTGAACGCAGTCTGCGCGATGCCCTGATCAAGCAGAGTACCCTCAAGAAGAGCCTCGCGGATGCCAAAGCCACCCTGAAGAGCCTGATGACCACCTTCATCGATCGCATGGGCGAGCTGACGGAAAGCACCGGGGAGTATCACGCCAAGATCGAAAACTATACCCAGAAAATCGGTCAGGCGGACAACCTGACCGAGCTGGGCCATATCCTGGAAGACATCATGCAGGACACGCGCGTGATCCAGGCCAGCGCCCTGCGCTCCCACGAGGAACTGGTCACTGCCAGGCGCCAGGTGGACGATGCCGAAGATCGCATTCGCCAGCTGGAGCAGGAACTGGAACAGGTCAGCGAGCTGGTGCGCGAGGACCAGTTGACCGGGACGCTCAACCGGCGCGGTCTGGATGAAATGCTGGAACGCGAGAGCATGCGAGCCGACCGCAGCCAATCGCCGGTGAGCATGGCGCTGATAGACATTGACAACTTCAAGCTGTTCAATGACCTTCTGGGGCACCAGGCCGGAGACCAGGCGCTCATGCACGTCTCGGAAGTGGTCAAGAATGCGTTACGCCCCACGGACTATGTGGCGCGCTACGGCGGCGAGGAGTTTCTACTGGTGCTACCCGGCACGGGACTGAACGAAGCAGTGGAAATCGTCAGCCGACTGCAGCGGCTCTTGTCAAAAAATCTCTTTGTTTACAACCATGAAGAACTCGTCATCACCTTCAGTGGCGGGGTGGCGGTGCGTGCCGGTGGCGAGCCGGCCGAGGAGGTCATCGCGCGGGCTGATCGCGCCATGTATCACGCCAAGGCGTCCGGAAAAAACCGCGTGGTAAAGGCAGAGTGAGCGATGCGGCACGGGTGTGTCTGGTCGCACATTCTGAAAAAGCCGCTAAAGTTTCCCCGGACGCTTCCGATAACTGGACCAAAGGGTTGCTCATTGTGTGCAATCCAGTGGGCACCGGCAGTGCGGCAAGAACGCCGTACCCGTCCAGTTTATAAGGAGCGCAATCACCATGGCAATGTACATCAACACCAACATCGCATCACTTAACGCGCAGGCCAACCTGGCCAATTCGCAGAGCACGCTGGCTACGGATATTCAGCGTCTGTCCTCTGGTTTGCGCATCAACAGCGCTGCGGATGATGCGGCCGGCATGGCGATTGCCACTCGCATGGGCAGCCAGATCTCGGGGCAGAACCAGGCCATCCGCAACGCCAACGACGGGATCTCCCTGTCGCAAACGGCACAAGGGGCCATGCAATCCATCGTGGCCAACCTGCAGAGCATGCGTAGCCTTGCAGTGCAGGCTTCCAATGCCACCTATTCCGCTTCTGACCGCGCGTCCATGAACGCAGAGGTGCTGCAGCTCAAGAATGAAATCGACCGGGTGGCTGCGTCCACCGCGTTCAACGGCGTGAATTTGCTGGATGGTTCGTTCACTGCCAAGAATTTCCAGGTGGGTGCCAATAACACTTCCAATGACGTGATCCAGGTGGCTGCAATCGGCAACATGCAGACCTCCAGCCTGCAGAGCGACTCGTCCGCTGTGGCGGGCACCGCCACCACTGCCGCGCTCAACGCCGGCGATCTCACGCTCAATGGTTTCCAAGTGGGCGCTTCCCAGGTCTTTGGCGCGCCGGGTCAAACCGCCGACAGCGCATTCTCGATCGCCCAGGCCATCGATGGCATTTCATCCAAATCTGGTGTGAACGCCATCGCCAATGCCACCACGCTGACGGGAACGGGTCCTACTGCCTTTACGGCCGTGACTGCCAACACCTTCAGTATCAATGGCTTCAATGTTGGGGCTATCGCAGCCGGTAGCAATGCCGCGGGTCAGGGCGCCAACGCTGCTGCGGCCATCAACCTGATTTCCGCGCAAACCGGCGTCACTGCCACCGCGGACGCCGTCACGGGTGCGTTGACCCTGACCGCCAGCGATGGACGGAACATCAACGTTGGCATGAACGGGACCACCACCACGTTGTCGAGCGCTTACACCAGTGTTACGGCGCTGGGCGCGCAGCTGGGTCTTTCGGCCACGCAGATCGGAACCCAGGCGCTTTCCGCAAACGCAGGAACCATCGACACGGCCAGCAACAACGTGGCGTCTGCGGGGGGGGGCACGATAGTTTCTGGAGCGGTTGCTACGACTGCGTCTACCATCAGTGCGGGTTCGCTGTTCGCCAATGGCATTGATGTGGGTTCCATCCAACTGGCAGCAAGCACGGCTGCTGTTGCATCAACCGGAACGTTAGCAGCGACGACCGGAAATTTCACAGTGGCCAGCGGCCAAATGGGTACCGTGACTGACTTGACGGCTACGATTGGGGGCACGACCAAAACAATTGGTTCTGTGGCTCTGACGGGGAACGCAAGCACTGATGCGGCCACACTCGCAGCAGCTATCAATGCCCAATTTTCTGGTGCGGTGACTGTTTCTGGCGCCACCATTACCAATGCTAGCGGTACAAATACAATCGGTTTTGGTCTGACGACGGCGACCAACCTCAGTGCTGCCCAAGCCACAGCGAATGTGAATCAGTTGACGTCGCTGACAGGCTTGGGGAGTACGTATTTTGGCAAGCAGGCATTCGGGGGATTGGGTGGCAACGCGAATGCTGTCGCTACCGCCATCAACACAGCGCTGGCCAATGCTACAGGTGGCTCAGCCGTCAACGGCACGGCCTCGGCCAATACCACGACGGGTATCGTGACCGTGACCAGCGGAACCTCGGCTGCCGTACTGACCATGGCCAGCGGCGAAGCTGCTTCCAACCTGAGCGCAACAGGGTTTAGCACGGCACAGCTGGGGTACCAGACCACGGCCACAGCTGCGCCACAAGCTACAGCAGGTACCATTGCCGCAGGGTCATTCCTGGCCAACGGACAGAGTGTGGGGGCCATCACCCTGAATGCTTCCGTCGCCGCCACAGCGGCCACCTCGTCCGTGGCCAATGGGGGGACGTTCACCGTCGCAGCCGGCTCGGCACAAAATCTCTCTGATTTGACCGTGCAGTTGGGGGCAGGAACAGCGCAGGCTTTGGGCAACATTCATCTGACGGGGACGGCTGCAACTGACGCAGTGACCATTGCCGCTGCGATTAACTCTGCACTGGGCCTGACCGGGTCCAGTCAGGTCTGGGCCAATGGCTCCACGGGCGTTATTACGAATAGTTCTGGGCAGGCGCTCACTTTCGGTCTGGGTGGGGTTTCGCAGAACACGACCACGGCAGCATCCGATCTCACCCAGGCATCTACGGCCCTGGGCCTAGGCAACAGCTACTTTGGTACGCGGGCCTCTGGCGGCGCGGTAGGCAATGGCATCGCCATCGCCGCAGCGATCTCCACCGCACTGGCGGCAGCAACCGGTGGGGCGGCTGTCAACGGCCAGGCCGTGGCTGACGCGACGACAGGGGTGGTGAGCGTCATCTCCGGCACATCCCAGACGGCGCTGACCATGCCAACGACGCTGAACGCGGCGCAACTGATGGCGGCCCAAGGCGCGCTCTCGGCGCAGTCGGGCTTCAGTACGGCGCAACTGGGCGGTAATGCCGCTTCTGCAGCACTCGCCGCAGCCACGCGAGGCACGGTGTCGCTCACCAGTTCGAGCGCGTCGGGTATCAATATTGGCGGTAATGCTGCGGCCAGCGCCGGCTTCACGGTGGGGGCAACCGTTGCAACCGCCACTTCCGCGGTCAGCAGCGTGGATGTGACCACCCAGACCAACGCCAGCAACGCGATTGCCGCCATCGACGGCGCCATCAACACGGTGAATACGGCCATGGGCCTGATGGGTGCGGTGCAGAACCGCTTCCAGTCGGTGGTGACCAACCTGCAGACGGGGGTGCAGAACCTGACCGCAGCACAAAGCCGAATCCAGGACACGGATTTTGCTGCTACCACGGCCAGCCTGACCCAGGCCCAGATTCTGCAGCAAGCGGGTACGGCCATGTTGGCGCAGGCCAACGCCATGCCCAACGCCGTGCTGACGTTGTTGAAGTAAGCGGGCGTGGGGGGTAAAGTAAGCTAGCCCGGGGGAGCAGTCCATGACTGCTCCCCCGGGCTTTACCATCGAGGATATCAACCATGATTATCCAAAATTTGAGTGGTAGCACTGTTCCGGCCCAGTCAGCAAGCGATGGGCCGGCATTGCCTTTGGCGCCGTCACCGGGACAGCAGCCCCAACCCCTGCAACAGGCGTCACAGCCGCCCCAGGAGCAGACTGCCGCTCAGGTGAAAGCAGCGGTCAACAACATCAACCAGTCCATGCAATTCATGAATCGTGGGGTGATGTTCAGCGTTGATCCCAGTACCAAGGAAACCGTCGTCAAGGTGGTGGAATCAGGCACGGGAACAGTGATCAAGCAGATACCGTCGGAACAGGTACTGGCCATCGCCCAGGCCATCGACACCATGCAGCAGGGTATGCTGCTGCAGCATAAGGTTTAGGAGTTTCCGTGGCCGTTACTGCCTCTACTTCGGTGGTTTCCGCAGCGCCCGTCACGACGCAGTCGATCGACGTCTCCAGCATCGTCAGCCAGTTGATGACGGTGGAGAGCCAGCCGGTCACCATGTTGCAACAGCAGGAAGCGGGTTATCAAACCAAGTTGACGGCACTGGGTACCGTCAATGGCGCTTTGACCTCATTTCAGACGGCTGTCCAGGGTTTGACGAGTGCCAGCCAGTTCCAGGCGCTAAATGCCTTTTCTTCCAGTAGCGCTGTGGGTGTTTCGGCTGCAACCGGCGCCGCACTCGGAAATTACTCTGTTGGCGTCTCTGCGCTGGCCCAGGCCCAAAGCCTGGTGGCTACCGGGCAGACGAGTTCGACGGCTGCCATTGGAGCGGGGTCACCCACCACCCTGTCCTTTACCTTTGGCACGATTTCAGGCGGGACGCTCAGCAATGGGTCCTACAGCGGGGCGACGTTTACGCCCAATGGCAATGGCGTCAAGACGCTGACCATCGACAGCAGCAACAATTCCCTGTCGGGCATCGCAAACGCGATCAATGCGGCCAACATGGGTGTTTCTGCCAGCATCGTCAATGACGGCAGCGCCACGCCTTACCGGTTGGTGCTGACCAGTGCGTCCGGGGCCAGCAACAGCATGCAGATCGCCGTCAGTGGCGATGCCACGCTCAGCAGCCTGTTGAGCGAAAACCCGGCGGGAACACAAAGCCTGTCGCAAACCACAGCCGGTCAGAATGCCCAGTTGACGGTCAACGGCATCAGCGTCACGCAAAGTTCCAACACGGTGACCAATGCCATTCATGGCCTGACCTTCACGCTCAATGGGACGACCACGACGCCCGCCACGGTGAGCGTGAGCAACAACACCACGGGCATCGCCTCGGCGGTCGATTCCTTTGTGACCGCCTACAATGCACTGAATACCGCAGTTCAAGGCGTATCAAGCTACAACAGCTCTACCAGCACGGGCGGCGTATTGATGGGAGATCCCATGATCAACGCCATCCAGACGCAGATGCACGCGGCATTGAACAATGCCATTTCCAATACAACCAGTACCTATACCACGCTGGATGCCATTGGCGTGACGTTTCAGAAAGACGGCAGTCTGGCGGTGGACACCACCAAGCTCAACAATGCCATCAACACCAATGCGAGCGACATTGCCAGCTTGTTTTCCACCGTGGGCAAAGCCTCCGACAGCCTGATCACTTATTCAGGTGCCACAGCCAGCACGCAGCCTGGTTCCTATGCCGTCAACGTCAGCCAGTTGGCCACGCAGGGCAATCTGAAAGGTTCAACCGCAGCCGGGTTGACCATCACTCAAAACAGTAATGACACGTTGAACCTCCTGGTGGATGGAATTGCCACCACGGTCGTGATTCCCCCGGGAACCTACACGGCCGCCTCCCTGGCCACCCAGATCCAGTCCATGATCAACGGCTCGTCAGGGCTGACCGCGGCGGGCAAGTCGGTATCGGTGACCCAGAATGCAGGCGTCCTGAGCGTCACTGCCAATGATTACGGTGCGGCTTCCAGCGTGATCCTGGGTGCCTCATCGGGAGGCAGTGCTGCTGCGGGCCTCTTCGGTACCGCCACCCCGGTCAGTGGGGTGGATGTGGCGGGCACCATCAATGGTGCGACGGCCACGGGCAACGGTCAGCTGCTGACTTCCACGACGGGCAGCAGCAACGGACTTGCAGTTCAGGTGACCGGGGGCACCACGGGCAGTCGCGGTACCGTGGGCTACTCGCAAGGCTATGCCGTCACACTGAACAGCCTGGCCAATAGCCTGCTCGATCCGTACAGCGGGCCCCTGGCAGCCGAAACAAACGGCATCAATACGACGGTGGCGGGAATCAACAGTCAGATTGCAACATGGCAGACCCGGTTGACCGGCATCCAGCAGGCTTTGACGGCGCAGTATTCGGCACTGAATACCACGCTGGGCACCATGAGCCAGACCAGTTCCTATCTCACGCAACAATTATCGCAACTACTTAGATGAGGCCCGACCACATGAGCGCGATGGCAAACCTGAAGAAATATGTTGATGTGGGCGTGGAATCCAGCGTGATTTCGGCGGATCCGCACAAACTGATCCAGCTGCTGTACCAGGGCGCGTTGTTGTCCATTGCTGCGGCAAAAAACCATATGTTACGCAAGGAAATTGCCAGCAAGGGCAAATCCATTTCGCAGGCTATTTCAATCATCGATAGCGGCCTCAGGGCCAGCCTGAACAAGGAAGTAGGCGGTGAACTCGCGAAGAACCTGGATGCGCTTTATGAATACATGAGTCGCCGCCTTTTCCATGCCAACTTGCACAACGATTCCGCGGCGCTGGACGAAATCACCGGCCTGCTGGTGGAGTTGCGTGGTGCCTGGGAAAGTATTAGAAAGCCAGGCGCTGCCGCCTCCGCCACCGTACCCGAAGTTCCGGCGCAACCTTCGGCACCGGCGAAGCTCTACGGCGAACGCCCCGCAACGTCCCGGCTCTATGAACGCGTGTGATGGCGTGACTTCCATCGTTCAAAATTATGAAGCCCTGTCATCCCTGATGGGGCTCATGAGCGAAGCGGCGGCCCAGGGGCAGTGGGATCGCCTTACTGCGCTGGAGACGCAATGTCGTGAGCAGGTGGCATTGATGAAGCAAGTGGATACGCAGCAGGTGTCGCTATCGGAGGATGGCCGGGCACGCAAGAAGGCATTGATTCTCAAGATGCTGGCAGACGATGCCACCATTCGTCGGCATGCCCAGCCCTGGATGGAAAAGCTGGAATGGGCCATGCGGGTGACCAGTAAGGAACAACAAATACGCCGCGCTTACGCCGGGCGCTGAATATGCTGTCCAGGCTTGCTGCACCGTAAGGTATGCTTCCTGTCGAATTGCTCAGTGCGTTGAGAGCCTACGCGCTTTCCAAGGAAACGCTCCCTGTAGCAGCCACAGATCCAGCTGCCACTCCCGCCCATGAAGCAGCGGCGCCATCGTTTGCGCAAGGCCAGAAACTGCAGGGGGCCGTGCTCTCAGAAATCTCCCCCGGACTCTTCAAAGTCCGGGTGGCCAACCAACTGGTACAGATGAAGCTTCCCACCCTGGTGCATACGGGAGATACGGTGGAGCTTCAGGTGGTGTCACTGCAGCCCCGGCTGACCTTCAGCATGGTGGCTTCGACAAACCCCTTGTCCACCTCGCAGCAGTTGAGCACGACGGCGCGCATGCTCTCAGCACTGTCGCAGCAACAGCCTGAAAAGACCCTGGTGAACGCCCCCCCAAAGCCACCCTTGGTGACGACCGCCGAACTTCCCCAGGCGCAGCCCCTGGCCAATATGCTGCGCGAAGCCATCAATAACAGCGGTCTGTTCTACGAGTCCCACCAGGCCCAGTGGCTGGATGGCGGGCGTACCGCCGCGCAACTGCTGCAGGAGCCGCAAAATCAGCCTGCTCCCGCTGGGGATCGAAGGCCACCTCTTTTATCCATCGCTGCAAACACTGCAAGCGCCGCAAGCAGTGCCGGAGTACAAGAAGTGACCGCGGATGCTGTCGGGGCATCATCACAGAACGCGAGCATTCCCATTCCTCCCCACCTGCAGCCCCTGGTCCAGCAGCAGCTCAATGCCCTGGAGACCGGGCGGATCCTGTGGCAGGGCCAGGTATTTCAAAACCAGCCCCTGCAATGGCAAATCTGGCAGCAACCCGGGGGGGAACAGGGTCAGGCCCCAGGGGTGGAGCAGGAGCGCACCTGGGCCACTTCCCTCCAGCTGGAGCTCCCTACCCTGGGAACCGTCACTGCGCAGATGCGGTTGTCTGCGGGCGGCATGACGCTCGCGCTCGATGCGGGTTCACCCCAGACGCGTGCGCTGATGGGCAGCGCCAGTACGCGCCTGGTATCGTCGCTGACCGAGGCTGGGCTCAAGGTCAACAGTGCCTTGGTGGTGCAGCATGAATCCTCCTGATCGGAAGCGCCAGAGTGCGGTTGCACTGGCCTACCAGGGCCAGGACAGCGCGCCGCGCGTGGTGGCCAAGGGCCGGGGGCTGATTGCCCAGGCCATCATCGAGCACGCGCGAGAACACGGTGTTTTTGTGCATGAATCCGAAGAGCTGGTGGGTCTGCTCATGCAAGTGGAACTCGACCAGAGCATTCCCCCGCAACTCTATCTGGCCGTTGCTGAATTGCTGGCTTGGCTGTATCGTCTGGAGCGCGGTGAGTCCTTCGCAGATGAGAAACCCAGGCTATGAGCAACGACGTATCACTGACGATTGAGCTGTTCCCCGGTGGCGACGAAGAGCAATTTGAAGTCCAGTCTTCCCGGGAGATCTATTTCATCCTTCGCGACATCGAAAAAAATTCTGCGCGGGCTGCCCTGTACTACGACAAGCGGCGTCAGTTCATTCTGACCTCGGTCATTGGGGTGGACGAAGAGGGTGTGTGGCTGGATGCCTCGCAGAACCACGACGAAAACATGCAGGTGGCCAAGAGCGAGGGCTGTATTTTCGTGAGTTCGCACCATCAGGCTAAGGTGCAGTTTGAAATTGACCAGCTGGAATTGACCAAGCTGGATAATCTGGAAGCATTTTATTTTCCCATTCCGGATTATTTGTTGCGCATCCAGCGCCGGGACTACTTCAGGCTGTTTCTGCCTGCCGGTGCGCTCAAATGCATCCTGATCCTGGAGGGGGAGCCCCCCAGACGCCGTGAACTGTCCGTCAGGGATATCAGTCGCGGGGGTATCGCCCTGTACTGCGAAGAGAATGACCCGGACCTGCAGCCTGGAAAAGTCATTCCAGGCTGCAAGATCAGGCTGGACGAAGAGGTGGAACTGACGGTGGGCATCCAGGTTCGGTACATTTCAGTGACCCGTCTGCAATCCGGGGGGGGGCGGGGCTGTGCCGGTTGCGGGTTTACGGATCTGGACGGCAAGATGGGGATTTTGTTGCAACGCTACATTACCCAGCAACAGAAGGCCAACCTCCTTTAGCAGGCAACCGCCATGGTGGTGTTCACGACGTCATACCTGCATGTTCATGATGTCGTTGTAGGCCGCCACGACCTTGTTGCGCACCTGGATCGTGGTTTGCAGTGCGATATTGGCCTTTTGCATGCCAATCATGGCGTCGCTCAGGCTGACCTGGGGGTCCCCCAGCGTAAAGCGCTGTTCCAGACCCTCAGCCTGGTTTTGTACCTGCGATACCTGGTCCAGGGAGGCCTTCAAGGCGCTGGCAAAATCGATGCCCCCTCCGGCCACGGGGGAGGCGGCCGGAGTGACGTTGCCCTGGGCGGCAACCACAGCGGCGCGCATCTGGGCCAGGAGGCTATCGATTGCAGGAACGTTCATGGGAAGTCTCCGCGAATAATGCGGACACCATATCATCCGTGCCAGCAGTATCAATTCGGGAATAGCCTCCGGATTTCCCCCCTGTTTGGGCCAATAGTCTGGAGGGTCCCGGAGATAATGGGCCTGATGCAGTTCCCGGACGTATTGATCCATAGCTGAAGACATGGCAGAAAATAACTCCGCTTCCCCCTTGGTGCGCTCGCTAGGCCAGATGTCCGGTCAGCAAAAAATGGGTTTGATCATGGCCGTGGCTGCACTGGTTGCGGTGGCGGTTGGGTTGTGGCTTTGGGGTTCCACGCCGGACTACCGCGTGTTGTACAGCAATCTCTCCGATCGGGATGGCGGTGCCATCATTGACTCCCTGCAGCAGATGAATGTGCCCTACAAGTTTGCCGAAGGAGGGGGGGCGCTCCTGGTTCCTGCCAACCAGGTTCACGAAGTGCGCCTGCGCCTGGCGTCCCAGGGTCTGCCCAAAGGGGGCACCGTGGGTTTTGAGCTGATGGAAAACCAGAAATTCGGCACCAGCGAGTTCCTCGAGCAGGTCAACTACAAGCGGGCTCTGGAGGGAGAGTTGGCGCGCTCCGTGCAAACCTTGGCCCCAGTTCAGACCGCGCGCATCCACCTGGCCATTCCTAAGCCCACCGTATTCGTCAAGGAGCAGCAAAGCCCAGGGGCTTCTGTGGTGCTGGCCCTCTATCCAGGCCGGACGCTGGATGCAGGGCAGGTCAATGCCGTCGTGCACCTGATTTCCAGCAGCGTGCCCAATATGCCTGCTAAAAACGTCACGGTGGTGGACCAAAGTGGTACCCTGCTTTCCGCCCCCACGGAAGGCGGAAGCGGGGTTCTGGATGCCAGCCAGCTCAAGTATGTGCATGAGGTGGAGCAGGATTTCAGCAAGCGCATCGAGGACATGGTTGCCCCCCTGGTGGGAGCCAGGAACGTGCGTGCCCAGGTCACCGCCGACATCGACTTTACCCAGGCTGAACAGACCGCCGAAACCTATAAACCCAACCAACCACCCAACCAGGCCGCCATTCTGAGCCAGCAGACGCTGGAATCCAGCAGCCCCAGCGGTGTTCAGCAGGGTACCGGCATTCCCGGGGCGCTCACCAATCAGCCCCCCGTGCCGGCCACGGCACCCTTGACCGCTCCCACACCTGTCACCCCCCAGGCCAGCGCCAAGAGCGCAGTCGCAGGTGCTACCCCGGCGGCTGCGCCAGCCGCGGAGATAACCTCCCAGAACACGGCCAGTACGCGCAAGGAATCCACCACCAATTTTCAGGTGGATCGCACCATCAGTCACACCAAACTGCCCGTGGGCGCTATTCGCAGGCTTTCCGTCGCCGTCGTGCTGAACAACCGAACCATTACGGATAGTGCCGGCAAGACCAGTACACGCCCCTTGAGCGACGGCGAAAAGGCGCAAATTACCACCCTGGTCAAGGATTCCGTGGGTTTTGATGAAAAGCGGGGAGACACCCTGAGCCTGCTCAACAGCCCCTTCGACGAACAGAAAGAAGTCCTGACCGAAGTGCCGCTGTGGAAACAGCCCGAAACCCTGTCCATGGCCAAGGAAGGCCTGAAATATGCCGCCATTGCGGGCGTGACCCTGTTTCTCCTGATGGGGATCATCCGGCCGGCATTCAGGAATCTGGCCCGGGTACTGGCGACCGTACCAGAACCCAGGATTTCCAGGAATGATGCGATGGCCATGAACAGCGAGGCCGGAGCCCAGGCGCAGTTCGGCGCATCTTACGAGTCCAACCTGGGTACGGCCAAACAGCTGGCGCAACAGGATCCCAAGATCGTTGCTTCTGTTGTGAAGGAAT
>JAJZRV010000059.1 GCA_021850135.1 Pseudomonadota bacterium | reverse complement strand
GAGGCACGGCGGTGACGGCGTCGGTGGCGGCGCATGATGCGGCGGGCGCGCTCAATACGGTGAGCACGACGCAGGCGTACACGGTGGATACGACGCCGACGATCACGGTGAACGTGCCGTTGGTCTCGGGGTCAGGCGGCGACGACGATGGAGGTAGTGGCAGCAGCAGTGGTACGGCTGCCGTGACAGGCACCGTCAGCGGCACTTTTACCGCAGGCGATGCGGTGACCTTGTCCATTGGTAGCAGCACATACACCACAACACTGAATGCAGATGGCACCTACAGCGTCAGCGTGCCCACAAGCACGTTGACCGCGAATTCTTCTGTCACCGTGTCCGTGGATGCGCATGATGCAGCAGGAAGCGATCTGATCGTCAGCAAGACGCAAAGCTACACAAGTGGCGGCAGTGGCGGCGAGGGTGATGGTGGCGGTGATGGTGGTGGCGACGGCAGAGGGGATGGCGGCGGAGACGGTGGGCATGAACACCATCATGGCGATGGCGGTGGGAATTATGGTGGAGATAACCAGATTTCTGCCCAGATTTCCATTGATGTTATCGGGTCCTCAGGCAGTGTCATCAACATAGGTCAGGAAAGCGCGAATGGAAGCATTGCCGTTACGGGTACGGTCACGGGCACGTACCACCAGAATGATACGGTGACGCTGACTGTGGGGAATGCACAATACACTGGATTGCTTGATGCTAACGGCAACTACAGCATTGGCGTTCCTGTCTCGGTGCTCGAAGGAACAAATACCGTCAGTGCATCGGTCTTGGCACATGACGGATCAGGAAACAGTACCACCGCAACGGCAAGCCAGTCATACTCTGTGGAAGCCATGCCCCACGTTACCGTGGACGGATTGGGTTCGTCCTACGTGGTGAATATCGCAGAGGAAAACGCATCCACAAACGTTATCGTTCACGGCACCGTGACGGGAACTTTCCAGCAGGGGGACGTGGTGACGCTGGCAGTCGGTTCGCAGCATTACACAGGGTCCGTGGATGGCGACGGAAAGTACAGCATCAGCGTATTGGGATCTGTGCTGGAAACCGGGACTTCCATTACTGCTACCGTGGCGGCTCATGATGCGAACAACAATGTTGCGACCGTTTCCACGACACACGCATACACTGTCGAGCCCCTGCCTCAAATTACCGTAGACCCGATCGGCAATATCAATATTGGCGAGGAGAATGGCAACTCCAGGATCGCCGTGACGGGTTCAGTGACGGGAACCTTCACCGAAGGTGATGTCGTGACGCTTGCCGTAGGATCGCACAGTTATACCGGGAAGGTGGATGAGGACGGAAGCTACAGCATCAAGGTGCCCGGGGACGTCCTGTCGGAAAACAATACGGTCAGCGCCACCATTCTGGCTCATGACTCGCAGGGGAACAGCGTTTCTGTGGACCCTGGCAGCCATTACTCGGTCGAAGCGTTGCCCCAAATCGTCATCAATTCCGTGGGCGCCACCAACGAAGTCACCGTGGCCGACCAAAATGCGCATTCGAACGTCGTGGTGTCCGGTTCGGTTACGGGAACATTTGAATCGGGCGACGTGGTGACGTTAAGCGTGGGATCCAATGCCTTCACGGGTACGGTGGGTGCTGACGGCAATTTCAATGTCTCTGTACCCAGTGATGTGTTGGCCGGATCAAGCAGCATCAATGCATCCATTGTTGCACACGACGGCTCAGGGTACAGCGTCACTGCCTCGGCCAGCCATTCTTATGTCGTGGACACTGTTCAAACAGCGTCCGCAGGTGCGGTCCCGGATCTCTCTGGCCTGATTCCGTCGCAAGCCGATGTGGCCCTGAACCTTTCGGCCAATCAGACCGGTACGGGCAGCCCAAACACCCCCGCATCAGGAAACCAGGCGGGCCCGCTGCCGGTGAACGACGTGCTTTCCTCGAGCGCCGGCGATCTCCTGCAGAATCTTCCTTCAAGTGCCCCGACAGGGAACGCTTCCGCGACGACACAGCCCGCAACCGATACTTCGGGAGTATCGGCACCGATTGACGCAGAAACATTAAAGGCCCTGGTCAACGCGGTGACGCCGCCTGCGTCACCGAGCGCACATCACTGAGGCTGTACTTCTTCCGGAAAGAGAAGAACTGAAAATATGCTCTGGTTTTTCGTAGCTCAGTTGCTGGGAGGGGGGGTGATTGCGGGTCTTGTGGTGGCCCAGGTCTTGGCGATTCACTCTCTCCTGACGTTTGCCTTGCTGCAGGGCGTCTGTTCCGCAGCGTTCAGTGCTGCGCTGCGAGGACCGCGTTGGTGGATTCCACTCCATTTGATTTTCCTGCCAGGAGTCGTGTTGGTTAGCGGAATGCACCTGGATTCCGGATGGTTTCTTGCCGCGTTTTTAGCTCTGGTTTTGATCTACTGGAGCACATTCCAAAGTCGTGTTCCCCTCTATCTGTCCAATGCAGCCACCGCACAAGCGTTGCTTGAATTGATTCCTGGGGATTCTGGACTGCGCATTGCGGATGCGGGCTGCGGTACAGGAAGCTTGTTGTTGCAGCTTGCTCAGGGCCGGCCTGGAAGTTATTTCGAGGGAATGGAGGTGGCGCCCCTGCCCTGGCTGGCGGCCTGGTTGAAGCTGCGCAAATTGCCCAATAGCCTGGTCCGGTGGGGCAGTTTCTGGTCCTGGTCGTTTGCAGAGCAGGACATCGTCTATGTTTTTTTGTCGCCGGTTCCCATGACCAGAGTCTGGAACAAGGCCCGTGCAGAGATGCGTCCAGGCACGCTATTGGTGAGCAACAGTTTTGCCATTCCGGGTGTAGAACCGGAACGCGTCATTCCTGTACCTGATCGCAGGCAGACCAGCCTCTACCTTTACAGGATTGGCCCAGGCGCAAAAAAATAGATGGACCCGGGGCGTTTCCCTACAACCCGAGTGTTGATAACCCTGGGTGGTCGTCTGGGCGCCGTCCCAGAGGCCAGTGAAATAGCCGGTCTTCCGCCTTGATGGGCAGATCGTTGATGCTGGCGAAGCGTCTTTGCATCAGCCCGTATTCGTTGAACTCCCAGTTTTCGTTACCGTAACTGCGGTACCAGTGCCCGGCGTCATCATGCCACTCGTAGGCAAAGCGCACCGCAATGCGGTTGCCTTGGGCAATCCACAGCTCCTTGATCAAACGGTAGTCCAACTCCCTGGCCCATTTACGCTGCAGAAACGCGCGCACGGCTTCGCGCCCTACCGGGAACTCTGACCGGTTGCGCCATTGCGTGTCCTCGGTGTAGACCAGAATGACGCGATCCGGATCGCGGCTGTTCCAGGCATCTTCCGCCATGCGAACTTTCTGGATGGCCGTTTCTTGCGTGAATGGCGGGAGAGGGGGTTTGGTTTCCATGGAAAGTTTCCTAGGTTGTGGCGTGATTGATCTGATGAGTGGGTTCATTTTTACCCGGGCCATTTTTTAAAGTCAACGCATATGCGATCCCAGACGTTCAGTAAGCAGGCACGCTTCAAATTGAAAGGTGGTCAAAATGAAAAAGATCCTTGTGATGATCCTCCTGGGATTGACGATCAACGTGGCACACGCAGATGGTTGGCGCGGCGGTGAAAGGTGGCACGGAGGTGAGGGGTGGCGTGGCGGCGAGGGGTGGGGCGGCGATGGAATGGGTTGGGCCATCGGTTCCGCTCTCGTGGGTGGTGTGATCGGCGGGATGTTGGCACAACAGGGCCCGGTCTATGCTCAGCCTGCACCAATGATGGCTCCCCCGGCCTATATGGCGGTACCGCAACCCGCCTATGTCTATCCCCAACCTGCCTATGTCCAGCCCGTGTATCCTGCCCCGTATTACTACGGTGGTCGGGGATGGGATGATGACTGAAATATACGAGGGCTGGCAGTGCATCGGGTGTGGCAAGATTGACGTGGATCGCCCCTGCGTGGGCGTCTGCCAGGATCGCAGGGTGCAGGTGGTCCTGGCGGATGAATTCAATCGCCTGCAGGAGCGTAACAAGGTTCTCGAGTCGATCGTGCGGCGCCTGATCCTGTCCAAACCGCATCCGGATGCCTGGGAAAAGTCGTTCAAGGCGCTACAGGCTGAGGCCCTCCGCATTAGCGGGGGGCTTCCGGTTAATTGACGCTACGAAAGCTGTATTTTTGTCGTTACGGCAACCAGGCGCTGTGCCAAAGCCGAGATGGCGACAGACTGCTTGGTATCTTTTAACACGTTATTTTCTGAAAACGCCTCATGAGCACGAGGCAGCACAAATTGCTCCGACAGTACCAGCACATTGAAATTCTGCAGTATCTGACGCAAGTGAACCAGCCCGCGCAGGCCTCCAAAGCCACCCGGTGACGCGGCCATGAGGGCGGCGACCTTTCCCTTGTAAGGCAACAAGCCGCTTTGTTCGCCATCCTGCCGCGAAATCCAGTCCAACGTATTTTTCATCAAGGCAGAAACCGAGGCGTTGTTTTCAGGAGAGACCAGCAACAGGGCGTCATGCTCCAAAAACACCTGCTTCAGACGTCGACAATTTTCCGGTAGCCCGCTTTTTTCTTCCAGATCGCCGTGGTAAACCGGCATGGGGTAATCTTCCAGGTCAATGAACGTGGCCTCGGCGCCTGCATCACGGACCGCATTTGCAGCCACGTGCGCCAGCTTCTTATTGAGCGATTCACTCCGGGCACTGCCGGCAAAGACAAGAATTTTTGGGGTGGCCATGGTGATCTCAAAGGGTGGGGATGAGACCAATTTATCAAATCTGGCCGAAGTCGGGTAACCTTGAAAAATTGATCAAAATGCGCCGGCGCCCTACCGGAAGGGGGAAATGATGGGGAAATCACGACTGGAGGCCTTTAGCGACGGCGTGCTCGCCATCATCATCACCATCATGGTGTTGGAGATGAAGGTGCCGCAAGGCGCAGAATTATCCACGCTGGCCCCACTGGTCCCCGTGTTTCTGAGCTACGTCCTGAGTTTCGTATACATCGGGATCTACTGGAACAACCACCACCACATGCTCCATACCATGGGGCACGTCAATGGCAGCATTCTCTGGGCAAACCTGCACCTCCTGTTTTGGTTGTCACTGTTTCCCTTTGCCACGGGGTGGATGGGGCAAAATCACTTTGCCCGGGTCCCGACCGCGCTCTACGGTGTAGTGCTGCTGATGGCGGCAACGGCCTACTGGCTGCTGCAGCGCGCGATCATTGCCAGTCAGGGGGGCGGTTCGTTGCTGGCCAGGGCAGTGGGAAAGGACGTCAAAGGGAAACTGTCACCACTGCTGTATGCCGTTGCCATTTTGTCCACCTTCGTGGACGCGTGGGTGGCTCAGGCGCTCTATGTTTTTGTCGCGTTGATGTGGCTCGTGCCGGATCGGCGTATTGAAAGGACGCTGGAGAGCAAGTAAGTGTTCGGCTGCATCTAGCGGTTGGGGGTGGACCAAGCGTAGCCCTGGACCAGGCTGTTCTGGTCAAACTTGATTTCCAGGGTTTTCAACCGGGCATCCGAAAGTTCGGACAGCTGGCCGTGGGCGAAATAGTAGGTCCACACCGTGTAACGCTTGCCATCGGTATCCACCCGGATGCCGGTGCCCGAGGGCGAACCCATCCAGCCAAGGACATCGCTCTGCGTGGTTTTGCCGCGTTCCACTCTGACGGCAAAGGTGTTCTGGTCGAAGTCCTTGCCCACCTGAAAGGCCGTGGCGGCGCAGCCTGCCAGTCCCATCACGAGGGTCAACAACGTCAGGGTGCGAAGTATGTTGCGCATCACGAATCCCTTTTGTATTTGGCGGAGAGAGAGGGATTCGAACCCTCGATGCAGTTTTTGACCGCATGCTCCCTTAGCAGGGGAGTGCCTTCGACCACTCGGCCATCTCTCCGGATTGCGTATTATCCCTTAGCCAGCGGCGTTGCGCTATCTAGTTCAAAAGCTTTATGGAGCGCGCGTACGGCAAGCTCCATGTATTTTTCGTCGATCACCACGGAAATCTTGATTTCAGACGTGGAAATCATCTGGATGTTAATGCCTTCTTCCGACAAGGTCTTGAACATCCGGCTTGCCACCCCTGCGTGGGAGCGCATGCCCACGCCCACCAGCGACACCTTGCAAATCTTGTTGTCGCCGCGTACTTCGCGCGCGCCGGTCTCAGGTTTGATGGTGTTGTTGAGCAGGTCCAGCGTCTTCTGGTAGTCGTTGCGGTGGACTGTGAAGGAAAAGTCGGTCGAACCGTCCACCCCGATATTCTGGATGATCATGTCCACATCCACGTTGGCTTTTCCTACCGGGGAGAGGATCGAATAGGCAATGCCGGGGCGGTCAGGCACGCCCAGCAGGGACAGTTTGGCCTCGTCGCGATTGAAGGCGATGCCGGAAATGATCGGTTGTTCCATGTTGGTGTTTTCCTCAAAGGTGATCAGCGTGCCGTCGTTCTTGTCCTCGAAGCTGGATAGAACCCGCAGCTTGACCTTGTACTTTCCTGCAAATTCCACGGAGCGGATTTGCAGGACCTTGGAGCCCAGGCTCGCCATCTCCAGCATTTCTTCAAAAGTGATGGTCTCCAGGCGACGCGCTTCCGGCACGATGCGGGGGTCAGTCGTATATACGCCGTCCACATCGGTGTAGATCTGGCATTCATCGGCCTTGAGCGCGGCTGCCAGCGCGACCCCGGTGGTATCCGAGCCGCCGCGCCCCAGCGTGGTGATGTCGCCGGCTTCAGTCGTTCCCTGGAAACCCGCGACGACGACAACCTTGCCGGCATCGAGGTCTGCGCGCATGCGCTGCTCGTCAATATCGAGGATGCGTGCCTTCGTATGCGCTTCGTCGGTCAGGATGCGGACCTGGCTGCCGGTATAGCTCTTGGCGGGAATGCCACGCGCGATCAGGGCCATGGCCAGCATGCCGATGGTGACCTGCTCGCCCGTAGAGACCATGACGTCGAGCTCGCGGGGATCGGGCTGTTCCTGGATCTCCCTGGCGAGTTTGATCAGCCTGTCGGTTTCGCCGCTCATGGCCGAAACCACGACCACCACTTGATGGCCCTGTGCGCGGAAGCGTGCGACCCGTTCGGCCACATTTTTGATCCGTTCCGGGTTGGCGACCGAGGTGCCGCCATATTTTTGTACGATCAATGCCATAACCGTTAGCCGGCCAGTCCTGGCCATAAAAAAACCGATATGTTACCGCAAAACCCGTTCAATGGCAGAATGTCGGTCTTACCGAACTTCGATGGCCATCATGACGCCTCAAACCGCGCATCGCGCCGCCCAGTTGTTATGGAATCACTGGCAGCACGTCACACGCCTGACCGCCCTGCCAGAGGATTGCCGCCCGCGCGACCGCAGGGAAGGATATGCCATCCAAGCCGCCATGGCGGCCTTGTCAGGGCAACCCGTCATCGGCTGGAAAATCGCGGCGACCACCCTTTCGGGGCAGAAACACATCAACGTGGATGGCCCCATTGCCGGTCGCCTGCTGCGCCAAAAAGTCCTGGCGCCGGGGGCGGCGATCCCGTTGGGCAATAACCACATGAGGGTGGCCGAGGCGGAACTGGTGTTTCGTTTTGCCGTGGATCTGCCTTCCCGTGCGACGCCCTATGCCGAGGATGAAATCATGGCTGCCATTGATGCCGTGCTGCCGGGCATTGAAGTCCCTGACTCCCGTTACGAGGACTTCTGCGTGGTGGGTGATGCGCAACTGATTGCAGAAAATGCCTGTGCTGCATGGTTTGTTCTGGGTAAGGAAGCGCTTACAGACTGGCATCGCCTGGACCTCAAGTCCCATGCGGTGCAGGTTTACCGCAATGGCCAACTGGCAGGAGAGGGGACAGGCGCCATGGTGCTGGGAGACCCCAAAATCGCCCTGGTCTGGATCGCCAATGAGCTCTCCGCTTTGGGGCTGGGCCTGCGTGCCGGAGATGTTGTGACGACGGGAACGGTGGTCGTCCCGGTCCGGGTCGAGTCGGGAGATGCGATCCACTGCGATTTCGGCGTGCTGGGCCAACTCGATGCCCGGTTTGTCTGACGGATGCCATGCCCCAACCGCCGCTGACATTTGAAAATCACAACAGGGAGGTCATGGGGCTGACCCATGTCTACCCGGTAGTCTCGCGTCGGGCCGCCGGGGTGTCCATCGGCATCAATCTCAACACCAACAATGCCTGCAACTGGGCCTGCGTGTATTGCCAGGTGCCCAATCTGACCCGCGGTTCGGCGCCAGACCTCGATCTCGAACTGCTTCGTGCCGAGCTTGATTTCATGCTGAGCGAGGCAACGCGCGGCCGCTTCATGGAAACCTACGTGGCGGAAGGGCTGCGCCGGCTCAACGATGTCGCTTTTTCAGGGAATGGCGAGCCCACCAGCGCGCGCCTGTTTGAAGAGGCGGTGAACCTTGCCATCGCGGCCCTGGAAGTCCATGGGCTGAAGGGGAAGATCAAGCTCGTCGTCATCACCAACGGCAGTTTTGCCCTGCAACCAGATGTCCAGCGAGCGTTTCATGCCATGGCCAGCGCCAATGGCGAGGTATGGTTCAAGGTGGACCGGGGCCGTACCGAGGATATCCAGCGCATCAACAACATCCATCTCAGTCCCGGATTGATCCTCAAACGCCTGGCGGCTGCGGCCTCTGCTTGCCCCACGTGGGTACAGACCTGCATGGTGACCTGGGATGGCGCGCCCCCTTCCGGGCAGGAAGTCGATGCCTACCTGGACTTGCTGCGGCAGGCGCTGGTGCGGCAGATTCCGCTGCGCGGGGTGCTGCTGTACAGCCTGGCACGCCCTTCACACCAGCCTGAGGCGGCCCGAATCGCTGCCCTGCCGCTGCCCTGGCTGGAGGCGTTGGGGGCGCGCATCGAAGCCCTGGGATTGGCGGTCAAAGTGACGCCCTAGCGAGTTGGCAAAGAAACAGGTTATAATTCGACGGATGCGCCCGTAGCTCAGTTGGATAGAGTACTTGGCTACGAACCAAGGGGTCGTGGGTTCGAATCCTGCCGGGCGCGCCAATAAATCAACGGGTTAGATCAGAAATGGTCTAGCCCGTTTTCCTTCTGAAGGGACTTTGAAGGGACTCTGCCTTTTCCCTGAACAGCATCTCCAGATTCGCATTGATCCGGTTGCCCTCATCCGCAATCAGATTCAAGGCGTCCAGATACTCCCGGACCTGGGCCACGCTATACAGTTCCGTCATCGTTCCCCTGCTGTGCCACAGAATGTCCGATATGGTGACCTGGGCCACCCCGGCTTCCCGCAACCTCATGCCCACGGTGTGCCGCAAATCATGAACCCGGACATCCTGAAGACCTGCCGCCGCTCGGGCTTTCTGCCACCCGCTGTTGTTCATCGTCTCCATGGCATGAGATTTTTGATCCCTGCCATGCTGGTACGTGAACACATATTCCGGGTGCTTTCCGCGTTGCTCCTCAATCAGTGACTGGGCAACACGGTTACACACCAGAGGCCGCCAACCTTTACGGCCTTTGACAAAGCGGGGCGGGACAATGAACACGCTGCAGTTCAGTTCCTTCAAAAAGATTTCCCATTCCCAACGCAGATTGCACACCACATCATCGCGCACCCCGCTGTTCAATTTGAACAGCACCATGCGTTGCAGATGCGCTGGCAGCAATGGCAACAGCCTGCGCTGCTCGGCCCAAGTGATCGGACGCGGCTTCCGTACGTCGTCCAGAGGAAGCATTGAGATCATCGGCGCTGCCTCCAGCCAGGTCCGGCCTTGCGAGTCGCGCCATTTTCGGGCCGCGAGGTTCAGGATGTGCCGGACCACGCCCAACGATGCATTGACCGTCTTGCTTTTGCGGCCTTGCTGCTTCCGCGCCTTGATAAACGGGCGCAAGGAGTCGTCGTGAACCTGCTGCAAGTTCATATGACCAATAAAAGGCATGATCGCTTCCAGCAGTGTGGCTTCGGTCATCAGGGAAATCTTCCCTTCACTTTCCAACAAATACTTGGCTGCTGCCTGTTCGAAAGGATAGTCAGGCCGCCGATACTGGGCTTGACGACGCTTTTCGACTTCATTCAGGAGCCAGTATTCTGCTTCTTTAAGTGTTGTAAAACGGCCTTGAAGTCGAGTTCCTGCGATTGTTTTGTCCACCCGCCATCTGCCGTCATTTGTTTCTGAGATACCAGGGGTTTTTTTGGCCATTGCGATGCTCCTTTTTCGCTAGGCCCCACGTCCCCATCGGCCAGCATAAGCTGTTCAAAAACAGTGTAAAGC
>JAJZRV010000058.1 GCA_021850135.1 Pseudomonadota bacterium | reverse complement strand
CATTCCCGGCGCCGGGGAGCTGGTGGTTTTTTGCGCGGCCATGACCGGCGCGGGCCTCGGATTCCTGTGGTTTAACGCCTACCCCGCCGAGGTGTTCATGGGCGACGTCGGCGCGCTGGCATTAGGTGCGGCGCTGGGCCTGGTCGCGGTGATCGTGCGCCAGGAAATCGTGCTGTTCGTGATGGGTGGCGTATTCGTTCTGGAAACGCTGTCGGTGGTGCTGCAGGTGGCTTCCTTCAAGCTGACGGGCAACCGCATTTTCCGAATGGCGCCTGTGCACCATCATTTCGAACTGAAGGGCTGGAAGGAAAACCAGGTGGTGGTGCGATTCTGGATCATCACCATCATCCTGGTCCTGGCCGGCCTGTCCACACTCAAACTGCGCTGATCGAACCATGCTCGACGCTACCTATCCCGCAACCCTCAAGGCCCGCCCGGTGCTGGTGCTGGGGCTGGGCGACACCGGGCTTGCCACGGTGCGCTGGCTGCGCGCCCAGGGCGCACACGTGCGGGTGGCGGATACGCGTGCGCAACCGCCTCATGCCGACGTCCTGCGACGCGAAGCGCCGGAGGTGGCGCTGCACACGGGGCCGTTCATGCGTGCCAGCTTCGAGGGGGTGTCCCTGATCGTGGCCAGCCCGGGTGTGCCCCTGGCTGAGCCCGAAGTGGCCGCCGCGTTGCAGCGCGGCCAGGAGGTGGTGGGCGATGTGGAACTCTTTGCCCGCACGATCCAGTCGCTATCCCGGCCACCGCGGGTGGTGGCCATCACCGGCGCCAACGGCAAGACCACGGTCACCACCATGGTGGGTGAAATGGTGCGCGCCGCAGGATGCAGCACTGCCGTGATCGGCAACATCGGTACCCCGGTGCTGGAAGCGTTGAATACGCCAACGCCCGCCGAGGTCTATGTGCTCGAGCTCTCGAGTTTCCAGCTCGAGACCACACACAATCTGGCGCTGCGCGCTGCCACCGTGCTCAACATTACCGAAGACCATCTGGATCGCTACGCCGACATGGATGCCTACACGGCGGCCAAAGCGCGCATTTTTGCCCATTGTGAGCAGCGCGTCCTGAATCGGGAAGACCCGCGCTCGCTGGCCATGGCCAACCCTGGTGCGATTACCTTCGGGCTCGATGAACCCCCCACTGCACGGGATTGGGGGCTGTCTTCCAATGAGTGGATCTGCTGCGGCACGACGCCCGTGATGGCGCTCGCCACGCTGCCCCTGAGTGGTCGCCACAACGCGGCCAACGCCATGGCGGCACTGGCGCTGTGCGATGCGCTGGACATTCCGCGCCCGGCGGCGGTGCAGGCCCTGCAATCCTTCAGGGGGTTGCCGCATCGGGTCGAGCCCGTGGCCACCGTTGCCGGTGTGACCTATTACGACGATTCCAAGGGAACGAATGTGGGGGCCACGGTGGCCGCCCTGACGGGAATGACGACGCCGGTAGTGCTGATTGCCGGCGGGGATGGCAAGGGTCAGGATTTTTCGCCACTGAAGGCGGCGCTTGCACGACATGCCCGTGCCCTCGTCCTCATCGGTCGCGATGCACCGCGCATCGAGGCGGCGGTGGCCGGTTGCGGCGTACCGCTCGTGCACGCCAGAGGCATGGAAGATGCCGTACAACAGGCCGCGCGACTGGCACAACGCGAAGACGTGGTGCTGATGTCCCCGGCCTGTGCCAGTTTTGACATGTTCAGCAACTACCTGCACCGCGCACAGGTCTTCATTGATGCCGTGCACGCGCTCCCGCAATACGGTGCGAAGGAGGGGACATGACCGCCTTCGCCACCCCACGCCTGCTGCGTTCTGAATACGACCTCACCCTGATCTGGACCGTTCTGGCGCTCCTGGCCCTGGGGGTGGTGATGGTGTATTCGGCGTCGATTGCTTCTGCCGAGGCTGATCGCCACATCGGCTACCGTTCCACCTACTTCTTCGTGCGGCAGGTAGTTTACGTCGGGGTGGCCTTGCTGGCGGGGCTGATCGCGTTTCAGGTCCGCATCGAGGTCTGGCAGAAGTGGGCCCCCTATCTGTTCGGGGCTGGCCTGGTGGGGTTGGTCCTGGTGCTGATCCCGGGGTTGGGCAAGGAGGTCAACGGCAGCCGTCGCTGGTTGTCGCTCATGGTGTTCAACCTGCAGCCCTCCGAGTTCATGAAATGCTTCGTGGTGCTGTATGCCGCCGATTACACCGTGCGCAAGGCCGCGTTCATGCACAGTTTCAAGAAAGGCTTCGTGCCCATGTTCATCGTGATGTTTCTTGTGGGAGCCCTGCTGTTGCGCGAGCCGGACTTCGGCGCGCTGGCCGTCATGACAGCCATCGCCGCGGCCATCCTGTTCCTGGGAGGGCTCAACTGGCGCCTGTTCGTGGTGTTGATGGCAGTGCTGGCGGTGGGGTTTGTGCTGCTGGTGGTGCTGTCTCCCTACCGTTTCAACCGCCTGATCTGGTTCTGGAACCCCTGGGCCGATCCTTTCGGCAAGGGCTACCAGCTCACGCACGCCCTGATCGCCTTCGGCCGCGGCGGATGGTTGGGGGTCGGGCTGGGCGCCAGCGTGGAAAAGCAGCTCTATCTGCCCGAGGCGCACACCGACTTTCTGATGGCGGTGATCGCCGAGGAGCTGGGCTTTGTGGGGGTGATTGCAACCATTGCCCTGTTCGTGTTTCTGGTGTGGCGCGCATTTGCCATCGGCAACCGGGCTGCTTCCATGGAGCGCTACTTTGCGGCCTTGACGGCGCAAGGTGTGGGGGTCTGGTTTGCCGTCCAGACGGTGGTCAACATGGGCGTCAACATGGGGATGCTTCCCACCAAGGGGCTGACCCTGCCGCTGTTGAGCTATGGGGGCAGCGGTATCGTGGCCAATGTCGTGGCCCTGTCCGTATTGCTTCGCATTGACTACGAATCGCGTCAGATGATGCGGGGGCGGGCACCATGAGCCGCAGCGCATTGATCATGGCGGGCGGAACCGGTGGCCACGTGTTTCCCGCGCTGGCGCTGGCTCAGGAACTGCGCCTCGAGGGATGGCGGGTGGTGTGGTTGGGCACACGGGCCGGGATCGAGGCGCGCCTCGTGCCGGAACAGGGGTTCGTGCTCGAAACCGTTTCCATGGGCGGCCTGCGCGGTAAGGGCGCGCTGCGCGCCGTGCTCGCTCCGCTGATGGTGCTGTGGGCCTGTGCCCAGAGCCTGATGGTTCTGTTGCGTCAGCGTCCCGACGTGGTGGTGGGATTCGGCGGTTTTGCGGCGTTCCCCGGCGGACTCACCGCGGCGTTGCTGATGCGTCCCCTGATCATCCATGAGCAGAATGCGGTGGCCGGACTGACCAATCGCGTGCTGGCGCGGTTGGCGCGCCGGGTTTTCGAAGGGTTTCCGAAATCCTTCGAGGCCCCTTCGCGGCACCCGTTGGCGCGCCTGATCGGCGCGCCACGCAAAGTCACCTGGGTGGGAAACCCCGTGCGTCCAGAAATTCGCTGGCTCGCACCGCCCGCCAGGCGGTTTGCCGGTCGCAGTGGCGTGCTGCAGATTCTGGTGCTGGGAGGCAGCCAGGGCGCCCGTGCGCTCAATACCCTGGTTCCGCAGGCGCTGGCGCTGATCCCCCCGGAACAGCGCCCGCTGGTGCTGCATCAGGGCGGGGTCAAGCTGATGGACACCCTGCGCCAGTCCTACCGCGAGCAAGGCGTGGAAGGGGATTTGCGGCCCTTCATCAAGGACATGGCAGCGGCCTACGCGGGGTGTGACCTGGTGATCTGCCGCTCCGGTGCGCTCACCGTGGCAGAGCTTGCGGCCGCGGGCGTAGGCAGCATCCTGGTGCCGTTCCCGTCAGCGGTGGACGACCATCAAACCGCCAATGCCCGTTTTCTGGAATCCCGGGGGGCTGCACGCGTGATGCCGCAGTCCCGGCTGGATCCGGCGCAACTGGCGGAGTGGCTGCAGGAGATGACGCGTCCCATGCTGCTTGCCATGGCCGAAGCTGCGCGTGCGCTGTCCAAACCCGAGGCTACCGAAGACGTCGCCGCGGCCTGCAGGGAGATTGCGCAATGAAACATAAAGTGAGCCACGTGCATTTTGTCGGGATTGGCGGTTCGGGCATGAGCGGCATCGCCGAGGTCCTGCTCAACCTGGGTTATGAGGTGAGCGGTTCCGACCTGGGCAGCAATGCCGCCACGAAGCGTCTTGCAGGGTTGGGCGCCGTGATCTGGAAGGGGCACGATGCGGCGCAGATCGAAGGTGCCGATGCAGTGGTGGTTTCCACCGCAGTCACGCCAGACAACCCGGAGGTGGTTGCGGCCCGGGCGCAGCGCATCCCCGTGGTCCCGCGGGCCACCATGCTGGCCGAGTTGATGCGTCTCAAAAAAGGGATCGCGGTGGCGGGTACCCACGGCAAAACCACCACCACCAGCCTCATTGCCAGCGTGCTGGCCGAGGCGGGTCTCGACCCGACGTTCGTCATCGGGGGGCGCCTGAACAGTGCAGGCAGCCACGCGGCGTTGGGCAGCGGCGAGTTCATCGTGGCCGAAGCGGACGAATCCGATGCATCGTTCCTGGTACTGCAGCCCGTAATGGCGGTGGTGACCAACATCGATGCAGACCACATGGACACCTATGGCCATGATTTCGAGCGTCTCAAGTCGGCGTTCGTGGAATTTCTCGAGCATTTGCCGTTTTATGGCGTGGCGGTGCTCTGCATTGAAGACCCGGTGGTGCGCGACATTTTGTCGCGCGTCAGCAAGCCGGTGGTGTCCTACGGGTTCTCGGCCGAGGCTGCCGTACGCGCCGTGGACGTGATGGCCGAAGACGGGCGCATGCGGTTTGGCGTGGAGTTGCGGGCTGACCGGACGCAGCGCGTGGCGCGCCGCCTGGATGTCACGCTCAATTTGCCCGGACATCACAACGTGCTCAATGCCCTGGCAGCCATCAGCGTGGCCATCGAAGTGGGTGCGCCTTATCCCGCCATCATCAAGGCCCTGGAAAAATTCAATGGTGTGGCGCGGCGTTTCCAGCGTTACGGCGATCTGCCCTTGCCCGCGGGGGGGCGCTTTACCCTGGTGGACGATTACGGGCATCACCCGGTGGAAATGACGGCCACCTTGAATGCGGCGCGCGGCGCATTCCCGGGACGGCGCCTGGTGCTGGCCTTTCAGCCGCACCGCTTCACCCGTACGCGCGATTGCTTTGAAGGGTTCGTCAAGGTGTTGTCCTCGGTGGATGCATTGGTGCTGACGCCCGTTTATGCCGCGGGCGAAGCGCCCATCGCGGGCGCCGACAGCGCCGCCCTGATTGCCGCGCTGGCTGCGGTCAGTCCTGTGCGGCCGGTCCTTGTGGAGGATCTGTCCCAATTGGCGCAGCGCACCCTGGATGTCCTGCAGCCGCAGGATGTGTTGATCACGATGGGCGCCGGAAGCATCGGGCAGCTTCCAGCCCAACTGCGCGCGCTCACCGGGGGAGGCACATGAACGCCTTTCACGAGCCTCACGGCGTGTTGCGCCAGAACGAGCCCATGAGCCGCCACGTCAGTTGGCGTGCCGGCGGGGTCGCGGCGCGGTGTTATGTCCCCAGCCATCGGGATGACCTGGTGGACTTTGTCATGACTCGCGCAGCCGATGAGCGGCTGCACGTGGTGGGGCTGGGCAGCAATCTTCTGGTACGGGACGGCGGACTCGATGCCACGGTCGTGCTGACCCATGGGGCACTGCGCACCTGCGAGGTGGTGGGCCCGGATGCCAGGGGGGGCACGCTCATTGAAGTGGAGGCCGGCGTTCCGGCACCCAAGGTGGCGCGCATGGCAGCCCGTCTGGGGCTGTCGGGTGCCGAATTTCTGGCGGGAATTCCGGGCACCATGGGCGGCGCGCTGGCCATGAATGCCGGCTGCTATGGCTCGGAAACCTGGGATTTCGTGGTGTCGGTGACCACCCTGGACCGCACCGGCCGCATGCGGATACGCACTGCTGCCGACTACGACATTGGCTATCGGCATGTGGCGCTGCGCGCCGCCGATGCCGTCGAGCGGCCTGGAGGGGAGGGGCTGGCGCCGCTGGAACCGGAACCGGAATGGTTTATTGCGGCGCGACTGGCTTTTCCCGCGGGATCCTCCACAGAAGCGCTGGAGCGCATTCGCGAGCTTCTGGCGCGCCGCGTGGCAAGCCAGCCGTTGGGACAACCCAACGCGGGGTCGGTTTTCCGCAATCCCGCCGGGAGCCATGCCGCGCAATTGATCGAGTCCTGCGGGTTGAAGGGCGAGCGCGTGGGGGCAGCCGAAGTGTCGCGCAAGCACGCCAATTTTATTGTCAACCTGGGCGGTGCGACGGCCCGGGATATCGAAACGTTGATCCAGCGGGTCCAGGGACGCGTCTTGCAGGAATGCGGGGTGGCCCTGGTGACCGAGGTCAGGATCGTGGGGAAGGCAGCATGAAGCGAGGGAGGTTCTGAGATGGCGGTACTGACGATACCTGGTTGGATGACTTGGGGGCGCCGCGCTTCGCGTCCGCAGCGCGAACGCGAAGCGCCGGTGCGCGTGGGACGCAGGCGCGGGGCCTCGATGGGAACGCGCCGACGCGAAGAACCGCAAGCGTCGCTGTTTCCGCCCTTGCGCCGGACCTTGTTGCTGGCATCGAAGGCCATGGTCGTCGGCCTCGTGCTGGCGCTGGTGCTGGCCCTCATGAGCTGGGTGGCACAACGTCCCATGTTCCAGATCCAACGCGCGGTCGTCAGTGGGGACATGCAGCAGGTGGACCGCGATCTGGTCGCCAAGCGCGCGCTTGCGCTGCGGGGCAATTTTTTCACGGTCAACCTGGATGCCGCTGCCGCGGAACTGCGCGCCATCCCCTGGGTACGCGCCGTCAGCCTGCGCCGCTTGTGGCCCAACGGCCTCGAAGTGCAGGTGGAAGAACAACGTCCGCTGGCGCATTGGGGCGACGAGGAACTCCTCAACACGTGGGGAGAGGTGTTCGTGGCGGATTTTGCGGATGCGCTGCCGCGTTTTGATGGTCCTGCCGGGAGCGGTCCTGAAATGGCGCGCGAGGTGCAGCAATTCAATCGCGAACTGGCGCCCATCGGACGCCAGGTGGAAGCCCTGGATCTGTCCGAACGCCGAGCCTGGACGGTTCGGCTGGACAATGGGCTGACCTTGTCGCTGGGGCGGGACAGCATTCACGAGCGCCTGACGCGCTTCGTCGGGGTCTATCCCATCGTGTTCAAGGACGAGTCGCCCCGCGGCGCATTGGTGGATTTGCGCTATCCCAGCGGTTTTGCCTTGCGCAGCGCGGGGGTACGAGGGTAAATGTCCATGATTCCAAAAAATCGAGACAATCGCAGCCTGATCGTCGCTCTCGATATCGGCACGTCCAAGATCGTGGTCATCGTCGCTGAGGCAGCACCGGATGGCACCGGGTTCGAGGTGATCGGCCTGGGCCAGCACGCGTCCCGCGGGCTCAAGCGTGGGGTGGTGGTCAATATCGAGTCCACCGTCAACTCCATCCAGCGGGCATTGGAAGAGGCGGAGCTGATGGCCAACGTCAAGATCCGCGAAGTGATCACCGGCATTGCCGGCAGCCACGTCAAGAGCTTCAATTCCCACGGCATGGTGGCCATCAAGGACAAGGAAGTGGCTCCCATGGATGTGGAGCGCGTGCTGGAAACGGCGCGGGCCGTGAGCATCCCCACTGACCAGCAGATCCTGCACATCCTGACCCAGGAGTTCATCATTGACGGGCAGGAAGACGTGCGCGAACCCGTGGGCATGAGCGGCGTGCGTCTGGAAGTCAAAGTCCACATCGTCACCGGTGCGGTTTCCGCTGCGCAGAACATCATGAAATGCGTCCGTCGCTGCGGGCTGGAGGTGCGCGACCTGATCCTGCAGCCGCTGGCTTCCGCCACGGCCGTCCTGACCGAAGATGAAAAGGATCTGGGCGTTTGCCTAGTGGACATCGGGGGCGGGACCACGGATCTTGCGGTGTTCGTGCAGGGGGCCATCCGCCACACGGCGGTCATCCCCATTGCGGGAGACCAGATCACCAACGACATTGCCATGGCGTTGCGTACGCCCACGGCGGCAGCCGAGGAAATCAAGATTGTCCACGGGTGCGCCCTGCGCCAGCTCGCCGATGCCGATCAAATGGTGGAAGTGCCGGGAGTGGGCGATCGCGGGCCGCGTCAGCTGTCGCGCCATACGCTGGCCGAGGTGATCGAGCCGCGCGTCGAGGAGCTCTTTACGCTGATCCAGGCCGAATTGCGCCGCAGCGGATTTGAGGAGTTGTTGTCGTCGGGCATCGTCCTCACCGGCGGAACCAGTGCCATGAGCGGCATGCTTGAGCTGGGCGAGGAAATTTTTCACATGCCGGTCCGGGTCGGGCTGCCCAATTATCGTGGCGGACTCTCCGAAGTCGTGCGCAATCCCCGTTTTGCCACCGGCATGGGATTGCTGATTTCAGGTTTTGAACAACATCAGAAAGCGCAGGTGTCGCGCGCCAACATCGGGTCACTCACACAACTGGTTGATCGCATGAAAAACTGGTTCAAGAGTGCGTTTTAATTCGGTACTATTCGTCCTGTCGGGAAGGAGAAACTTAACATGCCAAATTTTGAGATTCAGGAAAGCGAAGCCCTCGATGCCGTGATCAAAGTGGTCGGGGTAGGGGGCTGTGGCGGCAACGCGGTGGAGCATATGGTGACGCGCGGCGTTTCCGGCGTGGAGTTCATCGCCATGAATACCGACAGCCAGGCGCTCAAGCGCAGCAAGGCAGGAAAACTGCTGCAACTGGGGGGTGCCATGACCAAGGGACTCGGTGCCGGTGCCAACCCAGAAATTGGCCGGCAGGCGGCGCTGGCCGATCGCGAACGCATCGCCGAAATGATCTCCGGTGCCGACATGCTGTTCATTACCGCAGGCATGGGTGGGGGCACCGGTACCGGCGCTGCCCCGGTCGTGGCCCAGATTGCCCGCGAACAGGGCATTCTCACCGTCGCGGTGGTCACCAAGCCCTTCAGTTTCGAAGGCCGTCGCATGAAGACGGCGCAGGAGGGCATCGAGGCGCTATCCGAATATGTGGATTCCCTCATCATCATTCCCAATGAAAAGCTGATGAGCGTGCTGGGCGATGACGTGGGCATGCTGGAGGCCTACCAGGCCGCCAACGATGTCCTGCAGGGTGCGGTGGCGGGCATTGCCGAAGTCATCAACTGCCCGGGACTGGTCAACGTGGACTTTGCCGACGTGAAGACGGTCATGTCCGAAATGGGGGTGGCCATGATGGGTTCGGCCGTCGCCGCCGGCATCGATCGTTCCCATGTGGCGGCTCAGCAGGCCATCGCAAGCCCCCTGCTGGAAGACGTCAACCTGACGGGTGCACGTGGCGTGCTGGTCAACATCACCGCAAGCCAGGGCATGAAGCTCAAGGAGGTGCACGATGTCATGAACACCATCCGATCCTTCACGGCAGAGGACGCGACGGTGATCTTCGGCAGCGTGGTGGACGAGTCCATGGGCGATTCGCTGCGCGTGACCATCGTGGCCACCGGCCTGGGCCAGCCTGTCAAGCGGGCGCAGCCCCAGCCGCTGGTGGTGGTCCGCACCGGGACGGACAACGCCCCCGTGGAAGTGGACTACGATTCCCTGGATCAGCCGGCGGTCATGCGTCGCGGGCGCAATACCATGGTCGAAGCCATGCGCGACAACGGCATGGATTTGCTCGATATCCCCGCTTTCCTGCGCAAACAGGCTGACTGAAGGCGTTACCGCACGGGAAGGGTTGGGGTTTTTAGCCTATAATGGCGGATATGTTGAAACAGCGCACTTTGAAGACTGCCGTTCAGACCACGGGCGTCGGGCTCCATACCGGCGTCAAGGTGGTGTTGAACATTCGTCCCGCACCGGTGGATAACGGGATTGTTTTCGTGCGCTCCGACCTGCCTGGCGCGCCGGCCATCCCTGCGCTGGCAGGCAATGTCACGGACACCCGCCTGTCCACGCTGATCGAGGCCCACGGTGCCCGCGTCAGCACGATCGAGCACCTCATGTCGGCCTTCTCCGGGCTGGGGGTGGACAATGCGTTCGTTGACGTATCCGGCCCCGAGGTTCCCATCCTCGACGGCAGTTCCGGGCCATTTGTCTTCCTGATGCAGTCGGTAGGCCTGGTGGAGCAGCCTGCAGCCAAGCGCTACATCCGCGTAGTCAAACCGGTGGAAGTGACGCAGGGCGACAAGGTGGCGCGCTTCGAGCCCTATTACGGCTTCCGCATCACCTACGAAGGGCAGTTCAATCACCCCGCATTCGACAAGACCGGCTCATCGGTCACGGTGGATTTCGCCGACACGTCCTACGTGCGCGAAGTGTCCCGCGCCCGGACATTCGGCTTCACCCAGGATGTGGAAATGCTGCGCTCCCAGGGCCTGGCGCTTGGGGGAAGCCTTGAAAACGCTATCGTGATGGACGAGTTTCGGGTGCTCAATACGGATGGGCTGCGTTACGCCGACGAGTTCCTGCGCCACAAGATCCTTGATGCCGTGGGCGATCTCTACCTCCTGGGACACCCATTGATCGGTTCCTTCTTCGGCCACAAGTCGGGCCATGCCCTCAATAACGGATCGGA
>JAJZRV010000007.1 GCA_021850135.1 Pseudomonadota bacterium | reverse complement strand
ATCTCGAGTTCAGCAAGGCACTGTCACGCGATAGAACCCGCATCTCGGTTAACGGATTCACCACGCTGGGCCTGATCGAATTGACGCGCAAGCGCACCCGAGAAAGCCTGGCACACGTGTTGTGTGAACCCTGTCCCTGCTGCAAGGGCAGCGCGCAGCTCAAAACGCCGCAAACCGTTTGTTATGAAATTTTGCGTGAGATCGTGCGCGCCGCCCGTCAGTTCGAAGCCCGGGAATATCGCATCATCGCGCACCAGCGGGTGATCGACTTGTTTCTGGACGAGGAATCTCAGGGATTGGCCGGTGTCAGCGACTTTATCGGAAAGCCCATCAGCCTGCAGGTGGAATCAGGGTCGAATCAGGAACAGTACGATGTCATCCTCATGTGATCACATGAGGCGTTGCGCCATCATTTCCAGGGCCCCCACCAGGATGGTCAGCGTCAGCTGAAAAATCACCATCAGGATCACCGGGGTCAGGTCCACGGTTCCCATCATCGGGACCAGGCGCCGCAGGGGGTTGAGAAACGGGCGCGTCAAGGCATCGGCTGCAGGCATGACCGGACTATAGGGATTGACCCAACTTAAAACCGCCAGGACGAAGACGGCTCCCATCAGAATATACAGGCCGTGACGCAGAACGGTCACGGCGCCCATCGCCAGAATCCAGGGGAGAAAGTGAAGCAACTCGAAGGGCCGAACCATGCCGAACAGGGTAAGGTTGGCTACCAGCAACAGACACTCCAGCACCCAGGCCCAGATCAGCGGCGTATAGTCCACGCCCCGGATGCCAGGGATCACCCGGCGCAGGCGGCGTACGGCAAAGTCGCTGAGGGACACAGAAAATTCGCTGACCGGATTCCGGTAGGGAGCACCAAAAAGCTGCAGAAGAAACCGCAACAGTGCCGCAAAAGAAAACAAACCAACGACGATTTCAAACAGGGATTGCAAGATACCACTCAATTGGATTCTCCCGTTTCACGCGCCAGCCCATTGCCCAGTTCGCGGGACCGCGCTGCTGCTGCGTGCATGGCCAGACTGATGGTCTCTTCCAGGCGGGCACCGTTGAGCACGGCCAATGCGGCTTCAGTGGTCCCTCCCGGAGAGGTGACTTTGCGTCGCAACTCCGCCGGGGTATCGTGCCCCGCCTTGGCCAACATGGCCGCCCCCTGCACCGTGTCCAGCACCAGGGTTTTTGCGGCATCCTCGTCCAACCCGAGTGCACGGGCCGCCTTCAACATGGCTTCCATGAGCAGGAAAACGTAGGCCGGACCGCTGCCAGACACGGCAGTCACTGCATCGAGGTCGGCTTCGCGTGTCACCCAGACAACCGAGCCTACTGCGCGCATCAGGGACTGTGCGTGCAAACGGTCTTCCTGCGTCACTTGCGGCATGGCATAGAGCCCCGCAGCACCATGCTGGATCAGTGCAGGCGTATTGGGCATTGCACGCACGATGTTGGCGTGTCCCTTGAGCCAACGCGAGAGCAGCGTCGTCTGGATGCCCGCCGCGATGCTGATGACACGCACGTCCTGGGACAGTGGCGGCAGGGCTTTCGCCATTGCCGCCATGTGCTGCGGTTTGACGGCCAGCACCAGCGTTCCGACACCTTCCAATGCCGAGGCGGCCTCCTGATGAGTGGTGATTCCCCAGGTGCTACGCAATCGTTTCGCGGCCTCAGGGTTGATTTCGACGACGCCGATATCGGTTGCGGCCTGGCCGTGCGCCAATAGCCCCCCGATTAACGCCGAGGCCATGTTGCCACCTCCAATGAATACGATACTCATGATGTCTTCCGACGTTCCCCAAAAATGGCTGTGCCAATTCGCACTATTGTAGAGCCTTCTGCGATCGCTGAGGCAAAGTCCTGGGACATCCCCATGGACAACGTGTCCAGGGCGTACCCCTGGTCTACCAACAAGGCCTTCAGCGCGCGCAGCGCGGCAAAGCGTTGGCGCTGGAGGGAAAGATCTGCGGTTGGCTCGGGCAGCGTCATCAAACCGCGCAACCGCAGACCCGGCAGCCCCGCTATTTCGGCTGCCAAGTCTGCCACTTCTTCGGGAGCCACTCCGGCCTTGCTGGACTCGCCGCTAAGATTGACTTGAAGGCAGATGTTGAGCGGTGCCAGCAGGGCCTCCCGCCGCGCCTCGGAGAGTCGTTCGGCGATTTTCAATCGCGTCACCCCATGCACCCAGTCGAAATGCCGGGCAATGGCCCGTGTCTTGTTGCTTTGCACCGGGCCGATGAAATGCCATTCCAGTGCCAAGTCTTGAAGTTGCTCCTGTTTTGGCAAAGCCTCCTGCAGGTAGCTTTCACCAAAAGCCACCTGACCCGCAAGGCAGGCTTCCCGGATTGCTGCAGCGGATTGCCCCTTACTGACAGCCAGCACGGTGACCGGGCGCCCCGCAGCCAGCTGCTGCACTGTTTTGAGCACCTGTCGAAGATTTTCAGCGACAGACATCGTTTCCGACCAAATGGTTTATCATACTCGACTCGAATCCTCTTATATTAGGCGTTCCATGGCCGGACTGACCCCTGAAACCCCCTGGCCCACCGAAATCACGCTGCATCAGGCCTCGCGCCGATTGGACGTGACTTTCAGTGATGGCCAACACTACCAGTTCCCGATCGAGTACTTGCGGGTCTATTCGCCTTCGGCAGAAGTCCGCGGCCACGGGCCGGGTCAGGAAACACTGCAAACCGGAAAACGCCTCGTCTCCATTGAGGAAATCATTCCGGTGGGAACGTATGCCATCCAGATCCGTTTTTCCGATGGCCATGATACCGGTATTTTTTCCTGGGATTATCTCAAGGATCTCGGCGTCAACCAGGAAGAATACTGGGCCGCTTATCTCAACCGGATGGAAGCCGCCGGTGCCAGCCGGGATACCCACTGACCCCATGAGTACCACCCATTTCGGTTTTACCGAGGTCGAGGAGACCGACAAAGCGCGCAAGGTGGCCGAAGTCTTCGACTCGGTGGCCTCGCGTTATGATCTCATGAACGACCTGATGTCGGCCGGGATGCATCGGCTCTGGAAGCATTTCACGCTCAGCGTGGCCCAGGTCCGCCCCGGCGAACAAGTGCTCGACCTTGCATCCGGCAGCGGCGATCTGGCCCGTGGTTTTGCGCGGGCTGCCGGGGCAACGGGCCGGGTCGTCATGACCGACATCAACTATGCCATGCTCTCACGCGGCCGGGACCGCCTGCTGGATGCCGGGCATGCGCTGCCTACCACGCAATGCGATGCCGAGCGCCTGCCCTTTCCTGACCATACCTTCGATTGCGTTAGCGTGGCCTTCGGGTTGCGCAACATGACCCACAAGGAACAGGCCCTCTCCGAAATGGCTCGCGTCCTCAAACCGGGCGGTCGCGCGCTGGTTCTGGAATTCTCGAAAATATGGGCGCCGTTGCGTCCGCTGTACGATGCCTACTCCTTCAAGGTCATCCCCAAGGTAGGCCGGTGGGTGGCCAACGACGAGACCAGTTATCAGTATCTGGCCGAGTCTATCCGCATGCATCCGGACCAGGAAACACTCAAGACCATGATGGAAGCGGCCGGCTTTGAGTCCGTGGAATGGTTCAACCTCTCTGCCGGCGTGGTGGCCCTGCATCGAGGCTACAAATGGTGACAAATGCATTGCAGACGATCCTTTCAAACGGCCTGCGCACTTTGCTCTCCACAGCCCCTTGGGCGACACACCGCCTCCAGCCCTTTACAGGCTGCCAGATCGTGCTTGATCTGGGTGGACTGACCGTCCCCTTCGTCATCGGCCCGGAAGGCATCCCCGCATTGGCGGCCGCACGCCCGGAACGAGCCGACCTGTCCATACGGATTCCCCTGAGCGCCCTGCCGTTGCTCCTGACCGATCAACCGGCGGCTCTGCGCCAACTGCATCTGGAAGGCAGCAGCGGCCTCGCTGCCGAGGTGGGCTTTCTGGCCAAGAATTTTCGGCCAGACCTCGAGGAGTTGCTCAGCCGTGTGGTGGGCGATCTCATGGCGCATCGCATGGCGCAAACTGCACGCTCCGGGCGGGCCTGGGCCCAAGACAGCCTGCGCAGGCTGACCGACTCATTGGCAGAGTACGCTACCGAGGAGGCACGCCTGGTTGCCAGCCGCTCGAGCCTGAACCGTTTTGCCAGCGAAGTGGAGCGCCTCGCACAGGATGTACAACGCCTTGAACGACGCATGGCAGGACGGTTTTGATGCGGCTACTGCGGTTGTTCAAAATCCTGTCCGTATTCGTCACCTATGGGTTGGACGAATTCGTCTTCTTCCACCCCAGGACCGCGACTGCACGCTCGTTCACGCGCAACCTGTTGTTCTGGCGACGCTTTAATGAATCGCGAGGGGTTCGCCTGCGCCGCGCGCTCGAGACCCTGGGGCCCATTTTCGTCAAATTCGGCCAAGCCCTCTCGACCCGTCGCGATCTCATTCCCCTCGATATCGCCGACGAACTGGCCCAGTTGCAGGATCGCGTCCCCCCCTTTCCCGGGGAACAGGCAAAAGCCATGCTGGAGGCCATTTACGGCCGCCCACTGGACACCGTCTTTGCGCAGTTTGACACCGTTCCTGTAGCCAGCGCCTCTGTCGCCCAAGTCCATTTTGCCGTGCTCAAGAATGGACGCGAAGCCGCGGTCAAGATACTGCGGCCCGATGTAGCGCGCGCAATCGCCCGTGACGTGGCTTTGCTGTACACCCTGGCCCGCCTGATGGAGCGCTGGTTTTCCGAGGCGCGTCGCCTGCACCCTGCGGAAGTGGTGGCCGAATTCGAAAAACACTTGGGAGAGGAGCTCGACCTGATGGTGGAGGCTGCCAACGCAAGCCAGCTCCGACGAAACTTTGCAGACCGTCGCCTCCTGATCATCCCTGAGGTCTTCTGGGACTATTGCGATACGCGCGTCATGGTCATGGAACGCATGGCGGGAACCCCCATCAGCCAAGTGGACCTGTTGCGCAGCAAAGGTGTGGACATCCCCAAGCTGGCCCGTGATGGCGTTGAAATTTTCTTTACCCAGGTGTTCCGCGACGGTTTTTTCCATGCCGACATGCATCCTGGCAACATCCAGGTGGCCGACGATGGTCGCTATATCGGCCTGGACTTCGGCATCATCGGCACCCTGAACAATTCTGACAAAAATTATCTGGCCCAGAATTTTCTGGCTTTCTTCCGACGCGATTACCACCGTGTGGCCATGGCGCACATCGAAGCCGGCTGGGTGCCTCCAGATACCCGGGCTGATGAATTCGAATCCGCCATACGCTCCGTGTGCGAGCCCATTTTTGACAAGCCCCTACGTGAAATCTCCTTTGGCAAGGTCCTGTTGCGCCTGTTCCAGGTTTCGCGCCGCTTCAACATGGAAATCCAGCCCCAGCTGGTGATGCTGCAAAAAACATTGCTCAATGTGGAAGGTTTGGGGCGCGATCTGGACCCCGACCTGGATCTGTGGAAAACGGCCAAGCCGTTTTTGGAGCGGTGGATGAGCGAGCAGGTGGGTTGGCGCGGTTTGGTGCGCGCGTTACGTCAAGAGGGAGGACAGTGGGTGACTCTGGTTCCCGAGCTGCCTCGCCTGGTCCATCGCGCGCTGACGGCCTCTCCTTCCCCTGACCTGCGTCAGGAAATTGAATCCCTGCAGCTGCAGCAGCGCAGTTTGCAGCGTTGGCTGACAGGGATTCTGGTCCTGCTTGGGCTGATCGTGGGGGTAGCTTTCGCGCTCCTGCTGCTGGTGCTACAGGGCGGTTACTAGCTAGCTGGTCGCTAATGGGCGATGCCCAGATAGGCTGCGCGTACTTTGGGATCGTTGCGCAGTTGTTCTGCCTGCCCGTGAACCGCGATGCGGCCATTCTCCAGCACGTAGCCATAATCTGCGACTGCAAGCGCTGCTGCGGCAAACTGTTCCACCAATAGCATGGTCATGCCCTGTTCCTTGAGGCGCCCGATGATGTGGAATACTTCCTCCACCAGGATCGGCGCCAGCCCCATGGAAGGCTCGTCCAGCAACAGTACGTCGGGATTGAGCATCAAGGCCCGCGCCATGGCAAGCATTTGCTGCTCACCGCCGGACAGCGTTCCGGCCAGTTGAAATTGCCGCTCCCGCAGGCGCGGAAACAGGTCCAATGCCCGATCCAGGTCTCCACGGATATCCCCCCGCGCTCTCTTGCCGCCGAATGTCAGCCGCGTGAAGGCGCCCAGCAACAGGTTGTCCCTCACGGTCTGGGTGGGAAACACCCTGCGTCCTTCAGGTGAATGCGCGAGGCCAATCCGTGCAATACGATAGGCCGGCAAACCCGCGATGCTCCTGCCCCCCAGCTTGATGGTGCCCCCCGTGGGTTTGAGCATCCCGCTAATAGCACGCATGGTCGTGGTTTTACCAGCGCCGTTGGAGCCGATCAGCGTCACAACTTGTCCCTTTGGAACTTTCAATTCAATGCCATGCAGTACCTGTACTTGACCGTAGGCCGCTTTGAGTTGGTTGATTTCCAGCATGTTGATTCGCTCTCCTCGGTCAGGCGGACTGGCCGCCCAAATAAGCTTCGATCACCTTGGGGTCGGACTGAACGGCGGCGGGCTGACCTTCGGCGATCTTCTGCCCGAAGTCGAGTACCGACACGGTGTCCGAGATACCCATGACGACGTCCATGTGATGTTCGATCAGTATGACGGTAATGCCATGCTCGCGAATCTTACGAATGATCTCGATCAGATCCTGTATCTCTGGCGATGTCAGGCCTGCGGCGGGCTCGTCCAGAAGCAGCAGTGCCGGGTTGAGTCCCAGCGCACGCCCGATCTCCAGCAATCGCTGACGTCCGTAAGGCAGGTTGCGTGCTTCCTCGTTGATGAAGGCTTCCAGACCGACAAAACTCAGGATACTGGCCGCGCGCTCACGCGCTCTGGCTTCTTCCTGCCGATAGCGCGGGGTATTCAGCATGACGTCAAGGAGCGTGGAACGATAGGTGTGGTGCAGTCCCACCAGAACATTTTCCAATGCCGTCATTTCGCCGAACAACTGCAGGTTCTGGAAAGTGCGTGCAATTCCCTGCAGCGCAATGGCCGAGGGGGTTTGTCCTGAAATGGTCTTTCCGTTGAACATGACTTCGCCCTCGGTGGGCGTGTAAATCCCGGTAAGCACATTCATCATCGTGGATTTGCCCGAGCCATTGGGCCCAATCAACCCATGAATGGTCCCTTCCTTGATTTTCAGATCCACCTCATTCAGCGCCTTCAGGCCACCGAACTGCATCAGGATCCGGCGAGCTTCAAGCAGCATACCTTCGCGTGCCACCGAATGGTCCGGCGTAGCCCACGCCGTGACACCGTGCGAGGAGACCCGCATGCGTGAACGCCCAACCCATTCCGGTCTGTAGTGCCCGATGATGCTGCGAATCCAGCCCACAATGCCTTCCTGCAGGTAATAGACGACAAACAGGATCAGGAACCCGAAAATGGTAATGCGCCAGTTGGTCATTTCCTGCAGGGTGTACGCACTGGACAACAAGGCCACCCCACCCAGTGCCGGCACGACCAGCGGTTTGAGGTTGCGCCGACCGCTCATGAAGTGGCGCACCACGTAAATGCCCACGGCGGTTGCGGCAACCAGCGCGAGATCGCGAAACAGGTTGATGTCATCCAGAAGATTGGGCAACAGCACCACAATGGCAGCGCCCAGCACCGGCCCCATGCGCGTCTTGCGTCCGCCCATGATGATGGCCAGGAGGAACAATACGGTCAGCTCAAAGTTGAAAGTATTGGGCGCAATGTAGAGTTCGTTGAAGGTGAACATCCCGCCCGCAAGACCGGCAAGACCCGCGCTGATGACAAAGGCATACACCTTGTACCGATAAACGCTCACCCCCATGCAATCGGATGCCACCGGGCTGCCTCGCAAAGCTTCGAAAGCCCGCCCAAGATGCGACTTGAGGATACGATTGACCAGCAGCATGGCCACCAGAAAAACGCCGATGACGAAATAATAGTAATGCTGCTCTTCCAGGACCCAGTCAAACAGCATGGGCTTCTTGATGGTGATGCCGAGCGGGCCATTGGTCAGGAAATCCATCTCGTTGATCAGGATCTGGGCAATGGTGCCAAAAGCCAGCGTAACCATGGCGAGATACGGACCCGTGACACGCAAAGCGGGCAGGGCCAGCAGTACCCCGAAAAACCCGGTCACCACGATGCTGGAGGGGATGGCCAGATAGAACGGCAATCCGAGCTTCCAGTTGAGAATTCCCGCCGCATAGGCTCCGATGCCAAACAAGGCGGCGTGAGCCAGGGAAACCTCGCCGGTGTAACCGACAACGATATCCAGGCCAAACAGCAGGACGGCGTAGATGGCAATCAATACCACCTGATGGATGTAATACTCGTTATGAATGAACAGCGGAATCACGGCCAACAGGCCGATCCCCGCCAGCAGCGCCAGCGTTTGAACAGCTTTCATCGAATCAAACCTTCTTGATAGTGGTCTTGCCAAATAGCCCGCTGGGTTTGACCGCCAGCACCAATAGCAACAGGACCAGTCCTGGGACGTCCTTGTAACCGGTGGATAGATAGAATCCCGTAGTCGTTTCTGCAACGCCCAACAGAATACCGCCGACGATAACTCCCAAACCGGAAGTCAGTCCCCCGATAATTGCAACAGCAAAGGCCTTCAGCCCAAGTACAGCCCCCATGGATGCGCCCGTCAGCGTAATCGGGGCGATCAGCACCCCGGCGAAAGCAGCCGACATGGAAGACAGCGCGTATGAAAATGTAATGACCAGCCCGGTATTGATCCCCATCAAACCCGCGGCATCGCGGTCGCTGGACGTTGCAACCACGGCTTTACCATAAATGGAACGCCGGTTGAACATCTCCACCAATACCATCATCAGGATGGCGCCAACCACCACCATGAGTTCCATAGGCAACACGTTGGCTCCGAAGATATGGATGGGTTCCGTAGGCAGCGGCGAGGGAAAGGGCAAATCATCCCGGCCCCAAAGGTTTTCTGCGGTATTGCGAAAGATGATGCCCAGCGCAATGGTGGACATGATCCAGCCAAATTCCGATTTGGTCTTGATTGCGGGCCGGACCCCCACAAACTCCACCACGGCCCCCTGCAAGGCCCCGAACAGCAGGACCAGCGGAACCATCAGCCAGTAGTTGACGAAGGGCCCCCCCAGGATATCCCCGGACAGGCTGAGACCGACCATGGCACCCAGCATCAGGGCCTCTCCCTGACCGAAATTAAGCGTTCCTGAAGTGGCGAAAGTGGATTGATAGCCGAAGGCGATCACGGCGTAAATCATGCCGAGAGCGACACCGCTCATCAGCAGTTGCAGCAGGATATCCATTGAAAGTCCTGGTCTTGGTGGTGAGAACGTAGAGCAAATCTTCAAACGACGCGTCCCGCCAAAAGGCGGGACGCGATTTGCTTACTTGGTATGGAAAGGATTCTTTCTGTCTTCTTCGTAAGCGTAGACCACATGCCCGCCCTTGACCTCACCCATCACCGGAATGCCGGCGCTGATGGCTTCGTGATTGTCATGGGAGTAAGGCTTGTTGTAGTTCGTCACGACACCTTCCACTTTCTGGTTGAGGTTTTCCAGTGCTGCACGCACTTTGGGCCCCTCGGTGGAACCGGCCTGCTTGATGGCGGCTGCCAGCAGGTACATGGAGTCATAACCCTGGGCCGCAGAGACCGGTGACGGAATGCGTCCATTGGCAGGATGATAGGCCTTCATGTAAGCGTCAATGAAAGCCTTGCGCTTGGGCGTGTTGGGTTCCTGGATGAAGGTTTGCGGCATACGCGCCCCTTCGCTGTTGGCTCCGGCATTGTCAATGAAATTGGCCATCGACAAGGTCCAGCTACCCACCATGGGGACTTTCCAGCCCAGTTTTGCCATTCCGTTGGCGATCTGAGCCAATTCCGGCCCAATGCCATAGGTCAGGATGATCTGCGCTCCGGCCGCCTTGGCCTTGAGGAGCTGGGACGTCATGTCCGTATCCTTGATGTTGAATTTTTCAACGGCAACCGGCTTGATGCCCTTGGCTGCAAGCGCCTTTTCCAGATCTTCGCGACCCAACTGACCGTAGTTGGTGGAGTCCGCCAGAATAGCCACTTTGGTAAATTTACGCTTGACCACAGCCTCTTCCACGATCATCCCGGATTGTATGGTGTCGTTGGCAGAGGTACGGAATACGTAGTTATCCGCAAACTCCGGCGGCAAAAACTGTTTGGTGATCAGAGAACCCGTCGCCACATTGTTGATGACCGGGATCTTGGCCTCTTGGTAAAATCGTTGCGAAGCCAGTGCGACACCGGTGTTGATGAAACCCACGTCAGCAACTACCTGTTCCTTGTTGATGAGCTCCTGGGCAATTTGCACGCCCCGTTCGTTTTTTGCTTCGTCATCCCGCTCGACCAGTTGAATCTGACGCCCCAGGACGCCCCCGGCCTTGTTGATTTCTTCAGCAGCCAGGCGGACGCCGTCGCGCATCGATAGCCCCATCGGAGACGAACCGCCCGTATAGGGTCCGGAAACGCCGATCTTGATCGGGTCTGCAGCAAAAGCGCCCAGCGCAAGGGTCACCAGGGAGGCGCCCAACAGCGGGGCTGCCCATTTGGGGATTGCAAAATGCATGATCTTCTCCTCGTAGTAGAGTCTGGCTTTTATATAGTTTCCGCGGCATGATACCTGCCTAGAGCCGTGCGGCATTCTAACACACGGCCCTTTCCCTAGTATACCAGCGAAATCCGGATACCGCCCCTGATCCAGATCAAGCAGGAAGTTGCTATGCTTTGGCACAATGCCACCCGCTTCATGAACACCGCGAGAAAACGAGATGATTTACTGCCTGGGCCAACGGACGCCCGCAATCGCGCCCACCTGCTATGTGGATGAAAACGCCGTCATCATCGGCGAAGTCGCGCTTGGTGATGAAACCACGGTCTGGAGCAATGCCGTCCTTCGCGCAGACAACGCGCCAATCACGATTGGCCAACGCTGCAACGTCCAGGACGGCGCCGTCCTTCACACTGACCCTGGTGTCCCGCTTTCCATCGGCGACAACGTCAGCATAGGCCACATGGCCATGCTGCACGGCTGTACCGTGGGGGACGGTAGCCTGATCGGGATCAAGGCAGTCATCCTGAACAATACAGTCATTGGCAAAAACTGCCTGATTGGCGCCAATACCCTTCTCACGGAAAACAAGGTCATTCCGGACGGCTCCCTGGTCATCGGCAGTCCCGGCCGAGTCGTCCGCGCCCTCACTCCCGCGGAAATCGCCAGCCTGCAAAACAACGCCGAGAGTTATGCCCAACGGGGAAAACTCTTCAAAACCCAGCTCCGGCGCGTCGACGACCAAAAATCCGAATAGAATGGCGGTTTCAGGACGACGAGCCCCACCCCATGCAGGACAAACGCACCACGGTTCTCATTGACGGCCCTGCGGGCAAGCTGGAAACCGTCATCACCCTGCCTGCGGGCGAAGCGCGGGGATTGGCCCTGGTAGCTCACCCCCACCCGCTCCACGGCGGCACACTCGACAACAAGGTCGTGCAAACCCTGGCCAAAACGTTTGCAGGCCTGGGATGCGTGAGTTTTCGCATGAATTTTCGAGGGGTCGGCGCGAGCCAGGGCGTACACGATGGGGGACGGGGCGAGACGGAGGACTGGCTGGCAGTGCATGAATATGCGCGCAGCTACACGCCGGACCTCCCCTTGTTTTTGGCGGGGTTTTCCTTTGGCGCCTACGTCCAGAGCGAGGTTGCGCGCCGCATCCCGTGCCAAAAGCTGGTATTGATCGGCCCTGCCGTAGGCACCTGTCCCCTAGGCAGCGTTCCCGCGAATACCTTCGTCATGCACGGGGAACTGGACGAAACCATTCCCCTGGCTGACGTCATGCGCTGGGCCGCGCCGCAAGACCTTCCCATCGTCGTCGTGCCCGGCGCCGACCACTTTTTCCACCGCCGCCTGCACCTCATCCGCGAATGGGTGACCCTGGCTTGCCGATTCTGATGCCTCTGGAGCCTACGCATGTCCCTGCTCTATCTCAAAGCCTTCCACGTAATGTTCATGGTGACCTGGTTTGCCGGCCTGTTTTATCTGCCGCGACTGTTTGTCTACCACGCCATGTCCCCCCAGGACAAAGTCGGCAGCGACCGATTCAAGATCATGGAGCGCAAACTGTTCTGGGGCATCATGACGCCCGGCGGGATCCTGACGGTAGCCTCGGGGCTCATCCTGGCCTTCGGATTCGGGGATCAGGGCGCTTGGCTCCACCCAAAAATGGCGCTGGTCCTGCTGTTGGTGATCTATCACGTTTGGTGCGGCCGCCTGCTTCAGGATTTCAAACTGGATCGCAATACCCACAGTCACGTCTGGTACCGCTGGTTCAATGAGGCCCCGGTCCTGATCCTCATTCCAGCGGTGATTCTGGCCGTCGTGAAACCCTTTTGATGACCATGCCACTTCACCATTTTTTTGCCCCCTGCCCTCGCGGACTGGAAGGTGTTCTGGCCGATGAATTGACGGCATTGGGAGCCCGATCTGCACAGGCTTCCGATGCTGGCGCAACGTTCCAGGGAAACTTCTCCCTGGCCATGCGTGTCAACCTGGAAAGCAGGATCGCGAGCCGCGTGTTATGGCAACTGGCCACAGGGCCCTACGCCAATGAACAGCAGATCTACGAGGCCGCACGGCAACTCCCCTGGTCACAGTGGATGACTGCCGAGCAAACCCTGATGGTGGATCTCAACGCACATCGCTGCCCGTTACGAAGCCTGGATTTCGTCACGCTTCGCATCAAGGACGCCGTGTGCGACCACTTCATGGCGCTTTGCAACCGCCGCCCTTCCGTGGATACCCGCCAGCCCGATGTGCGAATCCATGCGTTTCTCAATGACCGCACGTATTTTCTGTATCTCGACACCTCCGGCGAGGCGCTGTTCAAGCGTGGGGCGCGCCTGGAATCCGGTGTCGCACCCCTCAAAAAGAACCTGGCCGCAGGCATTCTGGAGTTGGCGGGTTGGCAACCCGGCATCCCGCTGCTGGATCCTTTTTGTGGCGCCGGCACTTTTCTTGTGGAAGCTGCCGAACGGTCGCTCCTGCGCGCTCCGGGGTTGGGGCGCACTTTCGGTTTTGAACGCCTGGCCGGCTGGGACTTGGCCGAATGGGAGCGCATCAAGGCTGCAGCCCAGTCCCGCGCCCAGGCAGCACGTCCCTTGCCCATCTGGGGCTACGACCTTAAGGGCGATGCGCTGGAGGCGACGCGTGCCAATCTTGCGGCGGCAGGTTTGCTGGAATGCGTCGAACTCAAACAGGTCAACGTGCTGGAGTCCTCTCCTCCCGCACCCTCGGGCCTGCTGATCACCAACCCGCCCTACGGGGTACGCATGGGGGAGCAGGCTGAACTGGCGCAGCTCTATCCAAAATTGGGGGACACGCTCAAGCAGCGCTACACGGGTTGGACAGCCTACTTCTTTACCGCGGACATGCGCCTGCCCAAGCTGATCAGGCTCTCCACGTCACGCCGAACCCCGCTCTTCAACGGCGCCCTGGAGTGTCGTTTGTTCCAGATTAAAGTGGTGGCGGGCTCGCATCGCACCCCCTGATCCCGCTACGACGGAATGTTGCTGTAACATGGGCGTCATATCTCGTGGGTATAAGAAGTCGCCATGGAAACGACAACGCTCTTGCCCACGCAAAACTCGGAGGTTCATTTGGGAGCCAGCATACTGGTCGTCGAAGATGAGACGGCCATTCAGGAACTGATCGCCCTCAATCTCAGCCAGGCCGGCCATGATGCCGTACTGGCAGGGGATGCCCATGAAGCGTTGGAGCGTGTGCGCGACTCCCTTCCAGATCTGGTGCTGGTGGACTGGATGCTGCCCGGGATGAGTGGAGTGGATCTGGTGCGTCGCCTTCGCACGAATGACCGCACCAGAAACGTCCCCATCATCATGCTGACGGCAAGAGTGGATGAAGCTGACAAGTTGTTGGGGCTTGAGTCTGGCGCCGACGATTACATCACGAAGCCGTTTTCGATTCGGGAGCTCAACGCCCGGATCAAGGCGGTTTTGCGGCGGCGTGCCCCGCAAATGACCGAGGACCTGGCCCAGTTCAAGGGGCTGACCCTGGATCCTGGCACACACCGCGTCAGCGCCCAGGGCACGGAAGTGGTTCTGGGGCCGACCGAATTCAAATTGCTCCATTTTTTCATGACCCACCCAGAGCGCGTTTATTCACGCACCCAAATTCTCGACCACGTGTGGGGGGACCATGTCTTTATCGAGGAACGTACCGTGGACGTCCATATCCGGCGATTACGCGCGGCCCTGGAACCCAGCGGCACCGACCAGTTATTGCAAACCGTGCGTGGCTCAGGTTATCGGCTGACCGCACTCCCCTGATCCCTCCAGGTCTGGTAACCTCAAGGGCTGTGAGCCCCTTGAGACCATGAAACAATTCATCAAATACGCCCTGGGCCCCCTGCTGCTCGTTCTGTCGCTCAGCACCCTGCTGGGTCTGGCCTTTGGCTGGATGTGGGGCATCATGTCGTTCGCCCTGTTCATGACAATGGTGGCTGCGCGTGATTCCTGGCAATTGCTGACCCTCAATCGCTGGCTGCAACGCCATCAGATGAGCTCAGGGTACCAGCCCGGCGGCACCTGGAGCCAGGTCTTCGGGCAACTCCACCGCCTCGAAAAACATGCCGAACAGACCCAGCAGAAACTGCGCGAGGCGCTGGAGCGGTTCCAACATGCCGGCGCTGCCTTGCCCAGCGGGGTCGTGGTCATCGACCCTGACGACCGCATCCGCTGGTGCAACCCCAGCGCCGAAAGCCACCTCGGCATCCAGCTCAAACAAGATCGCGGTCAAAGCTTGACCTACCTGATCAGGCAGCCTGAGTTTGGCGCCTATCTCAAGGCCCCGCCTTCGGACAGGCCGCTCATCCTGCGCCGGGTGAGGGGCAGCGATCTGTCCCTGTCCATTCAGGTCGTACCCTACAGCGCCGAAGAGCGCATGCTGGTGAGCCACGACATCACGCAGGTAGAGCGGGATGAGCAGGTCCGCCAGGATTTTGTGGCCAATGTGTCCCATGAGCTGCGCACCCCGCTCACGGTCATCGGCGGCTTCATCGAGACCATGCTGGAAGGCGAGCCGCTTGATCAGGCTACCCAACGCAGGGTGCTTTCCACCATGCAATCCCAGACCCAGCGTATGCAACGCCTGGTGGAGGAACTTCTGACGCTATCCCGCCTGGAAAGCCAGCAGGCGCCCACCCCCGATGCACCCATCCCCGTAAGCGCCCTGATGCAGCAACTGGTTCAGATGGGGCGTCAACTCAGCCAGGGGCAACATGAGCTGGAATCGTTCATTGCTTCCCCCGACAGCATTCTGGGCTCGGAATCCGAATTGCTCAGTGCTTTTGGCAATCTCGTCACCAATGCCGTACGCTACACCCCAGCGGGCGGGCGAATTGTCCTCACCTGGAAGCGCGAGCGCGGCGAAGGCGTTTTTTCTGTGCAGGATTCCGGTATCGGCATTCCCCAGGAACACATCCCGCGACTCACGGAACGCTTCTATCGGGTAGACCGGGCGCGCTCCAGGGAAACGGGTGGCACCGGTCTTGGCCTTGCCATTGTCAAACAGATCGCAATGCACCATGATTCCAAACTGGAAATTTCCAGCGAGCCGGGCAAAGGCAGCACTTTTTCTTTCAGAATTGCTGCCGCGCGTATCGTCCAGAATATTTCCGCGCCGTCCGTTGAATCAGATCAAAACAACACACGATAACCCCCATACATGCCGACACGCGACATTGAAATCATCAACAAGCTGGGACTGCATGCAAGAGCCTCGGCCAAACTCACCCAGATGGCCTCAACCTTTCCCTGCGATGTCACGCTGAGTCGCAATGGCCGCAGCGTCAACGCCAAAAGCATCATGGGTGTCATGATGCTGGCGGCAACGCGTGGCAGCATCATCACCCTCGAAACTCGCGGGCCGGAAGCAGAAGCGGCCATGGAATCCCTGACGAACCTCATTAACAACCGTTTCGACGAGGGGGAATAACCGTGAGCTTTTCAATGCATGGCATTGCCGTTGCCCAGGGGATTGCCATCGGTCACGCTCACCTGTTTCTCCAGACCTCGCTGGAGGTCACCCATTACGCCGTGCCCCTGGAACGACTGGACGCCGAAGTCCAGCGTTTTGACAATGCCATTGCCGCTGTTCGCAACGAATTGCACGAACTGGAGCGTCATGCGCCAGCAGGAACCCCGCCGGAATTTGCCGCCTTCCTGCAGTTGCACCTGATGATCCTCAATGATGACACGCTCTCAGGCGCACCGCGTGCACTCATCCAGCAACAGGGGTGTAATGCCGAATGGGCGCTCAAGCAGCAGATGGATTCGCTGATCGAACAGTTCGAGCAGATCGAAGACAGTTACCTGCGTGAACGCAAGGAGGATGTCACACAGGTCGTGGAACGCGTTCTGAAGGCGTTGATGGGCCAGCCGGCGACCGTCGTACCGGAACACAAGGCAGACATGGACAGCATTCTGGTTGCCCATGATCTCAGCCCCGCTGACATGATGCTGTTCAAACAGCAGTCCTTCCATGCCTTCATCACCGACATGGGCGGGGCCACCTCGCATACCGCCATCCTGGCGCGCAGCCTTGGCATTCCTTCCGTCGTGGCCCTGCACCATGCCTGGGCCATGATTCGGGAGGGCGAACCCATTATCGTGGACGGGATGGCGGGCATCGTCATCGTCAACCCGGACCCCCTGGTCCTGACGGAATATCGGTTACGCCAGGAGCAGTGGCATCTCGAACGCCAGAAACTCAAACGCTTGCGTACGACCCGGGCCACGACCCTGGATGGCACCGACATCGAACTGTGGGCCAACATCGAGCTGCCCGATGATGTGGATGCCGTCAAGAAAAGCGGCGCCACCGGCATCGGGTTGTACCGCAGCGAATTCCTGTTCATGAATCGCACGGACCTGCCCGGAGAGGAAGAGCAATTCAACGCCTATCGCCGCGTAGCGGAGGCCCTGCGCGGCAATGTCGTGACGATTCGCACCCTGGACATCGGGGCAGACAAACCCATTGAACCTGCACCCAAGGCCCAGACCCTCAATCCGGCGCTGGGGTTGCGTGCCATCCGCTATTGCCTGTCGGAACCCCGCCTGTTCAAAACCCAGTTGCGTGCCATTCTGCGCGCATCGCGTTTTGGCAATGTCCACTTGCTGCTGCCCATGCTCTCCAACGGAACAGAGCTCAGCCAGGCGCTCTCGTTGCTGGAACAGGCCAAAACGGAATTGCGCGCGGAGGGAATCCCGTTCAAGGAAGATATTCCCGTGGGAGGAATGATCGAGGTTCCTGCGGCCGCGCTGGCGCTCCCCGTATTCATTGGAAAGCTGGATTTTCTGTCCATCGGCACCAACGACCTGATTCAATATACTCTGGCGATCGATCGTACCGATGACAGCGTGGCCCACCTGTACGACCCGACTCATCCGGCCGTGCTCTACCTTGTCTCTCATACCATCCGCACGGCCCTGAAATCCGGGATTCCTGTTGCCGTATGCGGTGAAATGGCGGGGAATCCCGCTTTGACGCGCTTGCTCCTCGGATTTGGGCTTCGCGCATTTTCGATGCACCCGGCCCATTTGCCGGAGATCAAGCAGATCATTCTCAAAACCAGCCTGCCCGATCTGCAGCCACTGATCCGGAAAATCCTCAATACCTACGACTCGGACCGGCTAAACGACCTGATCATCCGGCTCAATCAGCAGGCTTGTTGAATTCACCATACTGAGCCCGGTAGGCTGACATGCGTCGCAGGTCGTCAGCGCGTGCCGGATCCCGTACCAGGTATTCCATCAGGTGATCGAGCGAGGCGATGCTGAATACCGGAATGCCAAACTGTGCGGTCACTTCCTGCGTTGCTGACAAGGCCGTGGCCCCACGCTCCTTGCGATCGAGTGCCGTCATCACGCCCACTGGCACCGCACCTGCGGCCTTGAGCAACGCCACGGATTCGCGCACAGAAGTGCCGGCCGAGATCACATCATCCACGATCAACGCGCGCCCGATCGGGGCGGCTCCGACAAGCGCCCCACCCTCGCCGTGGTCCTTCACTTCCTTGCGGTTATAGCAGAAGGGCGTATCGCGCCCGCGACCGGCCAGCGCCATGGCGATAGCTGCGGCCAGCGGAATGCCTTTATAGGCAGGGCCAAACAGAAAATCAAAGGGTAGTTCGGAATCCAGGATGGCATCGGCATAAAATTCCGACAACGCGTGCAGCGAGGCGCCTGTGTTGAACAGCCCCGCATTGAAGAAATAGGGGGAAAGTCGTCCTGCCTTGGTCTTGAATTCGCCAAAGCGAATGACCTGATGTTGGACGGCAAACTCGATGAAACGGGAATGGAAATCTTTCATGACTGCTGGCTAATATCGGCAGCGGTAAGCATAGCATGAGCAGACTTGCATCGGCTCTCCCTCACGGGGCATCATGCGACATGCTTGTTTACCGCATCCGCCAGCATCTGCAGCGATTATCCAACCGCCGGCTACGGGCCGTCCTGTTGCTGGGATTTTCTTCCGGGCTGCCACTCGCCCTCTGCGGCGCCACGCTGCAGGCATGGATGGCCGTGGAGGGCATTTCCATCAAGACCATCGGTCTGCTCACCCTGGTGGGCATTCCCTATACCTGGAAATTTGTCTGGGCGCCATTCATGGACCGTTTCGTCATGCCCTTTTTGGGTCGTCGACGCGGCTGGATGCTGGTGACGCAGATTCTTCTGGCCGCACTCATCCTGCTCCTGGGAACGCTCTCCGTTCGCGAGCAACCGCTCCTGGTTGCGCTGACCGCCCTTGCACTGGCCTTTGTCTCTGCCTCGCAGGACATCGTCATAGACGCTTACCGCACCGATGTGCTCCCCGCCGCCGAACGCGGTCTGGGTGCCGGGCTGACGGTCCTGGGATACCGCCTCGCCATGCTCTCTTCCGGCGCGATGGCGCTCGTCATGGCCTCCCTCTGGGGTTGGCCCGCCACCTATGCCGTGATGGCCGCACTCATGGGCATTGGCCTGTATGCCACGCTGACTGCCCCTGAACCCGTGCTCCAGATCGCTGCTCCCCTCACATTGCGCGATGCCGTACTGCTGCCTTTACAGGAATTCATGGCACGGCCCCAGGCCTGGGCCTTCTTGGCATTGATCATCCTCTATAAACTCGGCGACGCCTTTGCAGGCTCCCTCACCACCGCCTTCCTGATCCAGGGTGCGGGTTTTGGAATTGCCGAAGTCGGCACGGTCAACAAGGGAGTGGGGCTTTTCGCCACCATCGGCGGCGCCGTCCTGGGAGGAGCCTTGATGGTGCGCTGGGGACTCTACCGGTCCCTGTTATGGTTTGGGTTGCTGCAAGGCGTATCTGCCCTGTCCTTCGTCTGGCTGGCCATGGCAGGGCATCGTTTTGACCTGATGGTTCTGGCTGTGTTTCTTGAAAACCTGACTTCCGGAATGGGAACGGCCGCCTTCACTGCGCTTCTGATGGCGCTGTGCAACGCCCGTTTCAGTGCCATGCAATTTGCGCTGCTGTCCGCGCTCTCCGCGATGGGTCGGGTTTACGTCGGGCCGGTTTCAGGGGTCCTGGTGGCGGCCCTGGGATGGCGTTCGTTCTTTCTGTTTGCCGTGGCCGCCGCCTTTCCCGGGATATGGCTGGTGTGGCGCCAGCGACGGGCGCTCAACGCGCTCTAGGCCCGTATCCGGTAAATGGCAAGGCTTCCCATGAGATTGGGAAACGCGTGGACGCGTCGACCTTCGGCACTGATGACGATACGCTCGATCACCTGTGCGCCGATGGTGCGACACAGGCTTTCGAAATCCGCCAGCGTGCACAGGTGGATATTCGGCGTGTCATACCACTCGTAGGGCATGGCCTCGGACTTGGGCATGATCCCGGTCAGGACCTGCATGCGATTTTTCCAGTAGCCAAAGTTGGGAAACGTCACGATGCCCTCGCGACCCACACGCAACATATCCCGCAAGATGCCCTCGGTCTGTTTCATGGCCTGCAGGGTTTGCGACAGGATGACGGTATCAAACGAATGGTCGTCAAACCCGGAAAGCCCGGTTTCAAGATTCATCTGAAGGACATTGACGCCGTTGCGAATAGAGGCCACCACGCGTCCGGGCTCGATCTCGATCCCATAGCCGCTGACCTGCTTGACCTCATGCAGATATGTCAGCAGTTGACCGTCTCCGCAACCCAGGTCCAGTACTTTTGCCCCGGGAGAAATCCAGTGGGCAATCGCGGCAAGATCAGCGCGAATCATGCGCCCACCTCTCGGGCCACCCGCTCCATGTAAGCGCTTACTACGGAAAAGTAGTCTTCATTTTCCATCAGAAAGGCATCATGTCCCTGGGTGGATTCGATTTCGGCATAGCTTACCGAGATGGAATTATCCAGAAGGGCCTTCACGATTTCGCGGGAACGACCCGGAGAAAACCGCCAATCCGTGGTAAAGGACAGCACCAGAAACTGTGCCCTGGCAGGGGCCATGGCCGCCGAAAGGTTGCCTCCTGCCTTCGCCGCAGGATCAAAATAATCCAGCGCCTTGGTCATGATGAGGTAGGTGTTGGCGTCGAAACGCTCCGCAAACTTATCCCCCTGGTGGCGCAGGTAGGACTCGATTTCAAATTCCACGTCCAGGGAGAAGCGTGGCTGGCTGGTGAGCAATTCGCGACCGAATTTTTCCATCATCGCGTCGTCGCTCAGATAGGTGATGTGGCCCAGCATGCGCGCCAGACGCAATCCACGTTCCGGAATCACTGCATGTGCATAATAATCGCCACCGTGAAAGTTGGGGTCCGTAGTGATAGCCTGCCGCGCCACCTCGTTGAATCCAATATTCTGGGCCGACAGACTGGGCGCCCCCGCAATCACGATGGCATGTCCAAGCCGCTCGGGGTAACTCAGGCTCCACTGGAGGGCCTGCATGGCCCCCAGACTGCCACCCATGACCACGGCAAAACGGGCAATGTTCAAGTAGTCGGCAAGACGGGCCTGCGCATGAACCCAGTCTTCCACGGTCACAAAGGGAAAGCGCGCCCCAAACGGGCGTCCGGTGGCAGGATCTGTACTGGAGGGGCCGGTCGAACCATGGCACCCGCCCAGGTTGTTCACCCCGACCACAAAGAACCGGTCCGTATCCACCGGCTTGCCGGGCCCCACCATGTTATCCCACCAGCCGGTGGAACGCGGATCGCCCTCGTAAGTCCCTGCCACATGGTGTGTGCCGGAAAGCGCATGACAGATCAGAATGGCGTTGCTGCGCGCCGCATTGAGACGACCGTAGGTTTCGTAAACCAGGTCGAAACGTTCCAGGACCGTGCCCGACGAAAGCTTCAGCGGTTCGTCAAAACGAGCCTGCCGGGGCATCACGTGGCCCAAGGAACGGGGGGAACTCATTTAACCGGCCAGCCTGTCTTTGAGAATGGCATTGAGCTGCGCAGGGTTTGCCCGGCCGCCGCAAGCCTTCATGGCGCGCCCAACGAAAAATCCGAACACCTTCTCCTTGCCGGAACGATATTCGGCGACCTGGTCGGGATGTGCGGCCATCAACTCCTCCACGATTTTTTCCAGGGCGGAAACATCCGAAATCTGTTTGAGCCCCTTCGACTCGATCAGTGTATCGGCCTCGCCGCCATCGCTCCACAAAACGTCAAAAATTTCCTTGGCAATCTTGCCCGAAATGGTGCCATCCTGTATTCGGCGCAACAACCCGCCCAACTGCGTCGGCGTGATGCGGCTCTGGCGGACCTCGATTCCTTCCCGGTGCAGTGCTGCTGACAGTTCACCGCTGACCCAGTTGGCACATAACTTTGCTTCTCCCGGGACAACGAGCATCAACGCCCGGAAGTACTGTGCCAGATCATGAGACGCGGTCAGTACGCCGGCATCGTAGTGCGACAGCCCGAAGTCTTCGACGAATCGTCGACGCATGGCGTCAGGCAACTCAGGCAGCGTTTCCCGGACGCGCGCGATCCAGGCGGCATCAATGCATAACGGCAACAAGTCGGGGTCCGGAAAATAGCGGTAATCCTGTGCATCCTCCTTGGAGCGCATGGGGCGCGTCTCATCCCGGTCCGGATCGTACAGACGGGTTTCCTGGACGACAGTCCCGCCGGATTCGATCAACTCGATCTGTCGCCTGATTTCGAATTCGATGGCCTTTTCCATGAAGCGAAAGGAATTCAGATTCTTGATCTCGCAGCGCGTGCCGAAAGCCTGTTGCCCCTTGGGCCGTACCGAGACGTTGGCATCGCAGCGAAAAGAACCTTCCTGCATGTTGCCGTCGCAAATGCCGATCCAGGTGACCAGCCGGTGCAATTCGCGCGCGTAAGCCACGGCCTCGGCTGCGCTCCGCATGTCTGGCTCGGAAACGATTTCGAGAAGCGGCGTCCCGGCCCGGTTGAGATCAATGCCGGACAATCCGTGAAAATCCTCATGCAGCGACTTGCCTGCATCCTCTTCCAGGTGCGCCCGGGTCAGACGAATCGGGATTTCAGACCCGTTCCGTTCGATCATGATCCGCCCGCCGGACACCACCGGAGTTTCAAACTGGCTGATCTGATAGCCCTTGGGCAAGTCCGGATAAAAATAATTCTTGCGCGCAAAAATGGATCGCGGGGCAACGACTCCCTCGGCTGCCAGTCCGAAACGGATGGCATGTTCCACGGCTGCGCGGTTCAACACTGGCAATACGCCAGGCAAGGCAAGATCCACCGCGCAGGCCTGGGCATTGGGTGCCGCACCAAAAGCCGTGGAAGCTCCAGAGAATATTTTCGAATGCGTAGCCAGTTGCGCATGCGTTTCAAGACCGATGACGACTTCCCAATCCATGTCGCCTCCTAAACGTTGGCCAGGGCAGGAACCCGGGCATGCCAATCGGTCGCTTGCTGGTAGCGGTGCGCCACATTGAGCAGGCGCGCCTCGCTGAAATAATCACCGATGATCTGCAATCCCACCGGCAGGCCTCCCTCGCCAAAGCCCGCGGGAATGGAGAGTCCGGGCAAGCCCGCCAGGTTGACGCTGATGGTGAAGATGTCGGACAGATACATCTGGACCGGGTCGCTGGTCTTTTCGCCGAAACCAAAAGCTACCGAGGGTGTGGAAGGTCCCATGATCACATCACACTGCGCAAAGGCGCTTTTGAAATCGTTCACAATCAGTCGGCGCACCCGTTGCGCCTGCAGGTAATAGGCATCGTAATAGCCGCGGGACAACACGTAGGTTCCGGTCAGTATCCGTCGTTTGACCTCCGCGCCAAATCCCTCGGCGCGCGATCGTTCGTACATGTCACCGAGATCCTCGTATCGGCTGGCGCGCCAGCCATAACGCACCCCGTCAAAGCGGGATAGGTTGCTGGAAGCCTCGGCAGGCGCCAACACGTAGTAAACGGGCACGGAAAGCGCAGTGTTTGGCAGGCTGATCTCGACACGCGTCGCACCCAGGCGCTCGTATTCCTGCAACGCCGCTTCGATGGCGCGCTCCACATCGGCACTGACCCCACCGCCGAAAAACTCACGCGGCAGGCCGATGCGCAATCCCTGCAACGGCTTATCCAGTTGCGCCGTGTAGTCCTCGGCAGGCCGCGCAATGCTGGTGGAATCGCGGGCATCGAATCCCGCCATGGTATTGAGCACGATTCCCAGGTCCTCGGCGCTGGGCGCCACCACGCCGCCTTGATCCAGGCTGGAGGCAAAGGCAATCATGCCGTAACGCGACACCAGTCCGTAAGTGGGCTTGATCCCGCTGATACCGCACAGGGCTGCGGGCTGCCTGATAGAACCCCCGGTATCCGTAGCCGTGGCCGCCGGCGCCAACCGTGCCGCCACCGCAGCCGCGGATCCACCGGAGCTACCTCCTGGCACCTTGGTGGGGTCCCAGGGATTTTTAACCCGCCCATAAAAGGAAGTTTCGGTGCTGGACCCCATGGCAAACTCATCCATGTTGGTCTTGCCCAGAATCAGCGCTCCAGCCGCCTCGAATTGCTCGATGACGTGGGCGTCATAAGGAGAAACGAAATTGGACAGCATTTTCGAGCCGCAGGTGGTGAGCCACCCTTGCGCGCAGAAAATATCCTTATGGGCAATCGGGATGCCTGTCAGCGGTCCTGCCGTCCCAGACGCAATCCGGGCATCGGCTGCATCGGCCTGCCGGAGGGTACGCTCGCGATCGATCGTGATGAACGATCCCAGGCCGGGATCGAGGCGGGCAATCCTCCCCAGATAAGCCTCGGCAAGTTCGCGGCTGGAAATCTGGCGTGCCTGAAGGGCCTGGGCCAGCTGCCTCAGTGAAGTCGTCGCAAGGTTCATGGTCGGCTACTCGATGACCTTGGGGACGAGGTAAAGGCCGGCTTCCACCTGGGGTGCCACCGCCTGAAACTGCTCCCTGCGGTCGGTTTCGGTGACCTCGTCCGGGCGCAGACGCTGCTCCAGGTCGAGGGCATGGGCCAGCGGTTCGACACCCCGCGTGTCCACAGCCTGCAACTGATCGATCAACCCCAGGATCCCGCTGAGCTGAGCCAGCATGGGCCCCGTTTCGTCATCTTCGACGCGTATCCTGGCCAGGCGCGCCAGGTGGCGCAGATCGTTTTCAGTCAAGGCCACGGACAAGACTCCTGGCATGGAAATGGAGGGGGTAATGGAGTATCATGGAGAGCTTTGAAGCAAGTCACCTAAGGACGCGTTATGTTCGAATTTTTGCGTGGTTATTTTTCCACCGACCTCGCCATCGATCTGGGCACGGCCAATACCCTGATCTATTCACGGGGCAAGGGCATCGTTCTCAACGAGCCCTCCGTCGTGGCCATCCGGCAAGACGGCGAAACCCATGGCAAGAAAGTCATCCTGGCTGTAGGGCTGGCCGCCAAGGCAATGCTGGGCCGCACCCCGGGCAACATCACCGCCATTCGTCCCATGAAGGATGGCGTGATCGCCGATTTTACCATCACCGAGCAGATGCTCAAATATTTCATCAAACAGGTGCATGAGTCCCGCCTGTTATCCCCCAGCCCGCGCATCATTATCTGCGTCCCTTGCGGCTCGACGCAGGTGGAACGGCGGGCCATTCGCGAATCCGCACTGGGAGCCGGCGCCCGCCAGGTCTATCTCATCGAGGAACCGGTGGCCGCAGCCATCGGCGCCAACCTGCCTGTCGCTGACGCCACCGGGTCCATGGTCGTGGATATTGGCGGGGGCACCACCGAAGTGGGGGTCATGTCCCTGGGCGGCCTGGTTTACGCGGCCTCCATCCGGACCGGTGGCGACAAATTTGACGAAGCCATCATCAACTACATTCGACGCAACTACGGCATGCTGATCGGTGAAACCACGGCAGAGCAGATCAAGAAGCAGATCGGCTCTGCGTTCCCCGGCTCTGAAGTTCGGGAAATGGAAGTCAAAGGGCGCAATCTCGCCGAAGGCGTGCCGCGTACCTTCACCATTTCCAGCAATGAAATCCTGGAAGCGCTCACGGACCCCCTCAATTCCATTATTGGTACGGTCCACTCGGTACTGGAGCAGACCCCTCCGGAACTGGGCGCCGACATCGCGGAACGGGGCATGGTCCTGACCGGCGGGGGCGCCCTGCTGCGCGATCTGGACCGGCTGCTGATCGAGGAAACCGGGCTTCCCGTACTGGTGGCCGAAGACCCTCTGACCTGCGTCGTTCGGGGCTGCGGTCGCGCCCTGGAGGAAATCGACCGCCTGGGTATGGTTTTCACTTCCGATTGAGTCCCTGAGCGCATTTCACGAATCATCGGACTTGAGCCAGGGGGCGGACTGAAGATGGATATTCGCACGCCCGATTTATTCAGCCGCGGCCCATCTCCCCTGGCGCGACTGGCCTTTTATTGTGCCCTGGCCGTGGCCTGCATCGTGGTGGATTACCGTTTTCACCGGCTCGATGCCTTCCGCAAGGCGGTGAGCGTTGTCATCTACCCATTCCAGGAAGTCGCCAGCGTGCCCGGTTGGCTGATCAGTACCGCGCAGGAAGCCCTCGATTCCCAGCACAATCTGCAGGCAGAAAACGATGCGTTACACCAACGCCTGCTGCAGCAGGCCGACGCGGTGCAGCAAAGCAGATTACTCCAGTCCCAGATTGATACCCTGAATACCCTCCTCGACTTGCGCAAGCAGCGACCCACGGCAGGCACCGTGGCTGAAATCATTGCCGTGGCCCACAACCCCTTCGTTCAAAAAATTGTCGTCCGGGCCAGCCAGAACGGCGACATCCGTGCGGGTTCGCCGGTCATTTCAGTGGAAGGACTGGTTGGTCAAATCACGACGGTCAATCCGTTCAACGATGAAGTCACCCTGATCACGGACAAAAACCAGGCGCTGCCGGTCATGGTATTGCGCAACGGACTGCGCGCCATGGCTTTCGGCAACGGCGAACCTGGGACCTTGTCCCTGCCCTATGTCCCGGTAGGTTCAGACATCCAGGCGGGTGACCTGCTCGTCACCTCCGGAATTGATGGCATCTACCCCCCGGGCCTGTCCGTGGCAACGGTCAAAACGGTCGAGCGCGACTCCGTGTCAGCTTTTGCACATATCCAGTGCATTCCCACTGCGGCCGTCTTCAGCCATCGCTACGTTCTGGTGCTCGATGTCGCTCCAGGCCAGGAAGGCAATCTGCCCAACCTGGATCAGCCCGAGGCCGCGGCGCCGGGACCCACGCGTATCCTGCGAAAGCCAAAGAAACCCTGACATGATTGGCACGGCACAAGAACCCCAAATTCTGAAGCGTCCCGCAACGGTCCGGCTTGTGACGCTCAGCTTCCTGCTGGCATTTCTATTCATGCTGCTTCCCTGGAGCGGCCCCTGGCTGCTACTGCGTCCCGACCTCATGGCATTGCTGCTGGTGTACTGGACAGTGCGCGAACCGATGTTGATTGGGGGCTGGATTGCCTTTAGCCTGGGAATTTTTGCCGACGTGGCCGACAGCTCAACGCTGGGGATCCATGCGCTGGGCTATTCCATCATTTACTTTCTGGCCGTGTACTATCGAACGCGCATCCTGTCGTTCTACGCGGCCAACCAGGCCCTTCACATTTTGCCGATCCTGTTCGTCAGCCAGCTTGTCACCGCGCTCACGGCCCTGATCCTCAAGTTTCCGCTTCCCGGCTGGATGTGGTGGTTTCAGGCCCCTTTCACGGCCCTGCTCTGGATTGCTCTGCCCGCCCTGCTGGAGCATCAGCAGGTCCGCGACGAGCCGCCAAGGGTTTCCTGAAGGTGCGTCAGACCCTCCGCGACCCGCAGCAGGAACGGTGGCAGTTTCAACTGCGTCTTAAGGTCCTGTCGGGATTCATCGTCATCCTGTGCCTGCTGCTGGTAGCGCGACTGGTCTGGCTCCAGGTCGTCTCTCACGGGTATTACCATACGCTGGCCGAGGCCAACCGGATCAGCATCGTTCCCATCGTTCCCAATCGGGGGCTGATCCTGGACCGCAACGGCATGGTATTGGCTGAAAACAATTCCACGTACACGCTGGAAATCAATCCTGCCCGAAGCGGCGATCTCGATACGGTCATTGACCAGCTCTCCGCGCTCGTCACCATCACGCCTTCGGACCGCAAGCTGTTCCGCAAATTACTGGATGAGGCCCATGGGTTGTCTCCTGCCCCCATCCGCAGCCGGCTGACCGAAACCGAAATTGCCCGCTTTTCGGTCAATCGCTATCGCTTTCCCGGCGTGGAGATCCAGGCGCGCCTGATCCGCAACTATCCTCTCGGGGCCAGCGCATCGCACCTCATCGGCTACATCGGACGAATCAATGAGGCCGACCAGGATCGCCTCGACGATCAGGACCTGACGGACCAATACCGTGGCACCAACCATATCGGCAAGCTTGGCATCGAAGGACACTACGAGCAGGAGCTGCATGGCGTCACAGGCTCGGAACAGGTGGAAACTGACGCAGGTGGTCATGGCGTGCGATCCCTGGCACGCATCGACCCGGTCGCAGGAAACGACCTGACACTGACCATCGATGCCGCTCTCCAGCAGGCTGCAGAAAAAGCTTTTGGCGATCACCGCGGCGCCCTCGTTGCCATCGAACCTGCCACCGGTGAAGTTCTGGCCCTGGTCAGCCAGCCCGGCTTCGACCCCAACCTGTTCGTGGACGGCATTGATCAGGACAACTGGAATGCCCTCAACAACTCACCCGATAAACCACTCAACAACAGGGCCTTGCGAGGGCAATACCCCCCGGGTTCAACCGTCAAACCCCTGATGGCGCTGGCCGCGCTCACTTTGGGGAAACGTTCCACAGCCTACAAAATCCCGGACCCCGGTTATTTTTCCTTTCCGGGCAGCAGCCATCGCTACCGCGATTGGCGTGAGGGCGGGCACGGCTGGGTGGATATGCATCTTTCCATCGTGCAGTCGTGCGATACGTATTACTACAGCCTGGCCAACGATCTGGGCATTGATGCCATGCACGACTTTTTCACCCAGTTTGGTTTTGGTCAGAAGACCGGGCTGGATATTGACGGCGAAATGCCGGGTCTTTATCCCTCCACCGAATGGAAGCAAAAACGCTTCAAGCAGGATTGGTACGGAGGCGAAACCGTCATCAGCGGCATCGGCCAGGGCTATGTGTTGGCCACTCCGTTACAATTGGCGCAAGCCATGGCCACCCTGGCCAACAATGGCGTCATGATGAGGCCCCATCTTGTCCGCGCCATTCGCGATCGTGCCACGGGGAGCATCCGCGCCATTCCCCCTGAAACCGTGCGCAGCTTGCAGCTCAAGCAGGCCGATATCGATTTTGTACGCGATGCCATGGTGGACGTGATGAAGCCGGGAGGCACGGCAGCCCAGGCAGGGACCGGGGCACCCTATCTCATTGCCGGTAAAACGGGCACGGCGCAGGTCGTCGGCGTGCGGCAGGGAGAAAAATACAGCGAGAGCCGCACGGCTGAGCGCAACCGCGATCACGCGCTGTTCGTTGCTTTCGCGCCCGCGGATCAGCCAAAAATTGCCGTAGCCGTACTGGTGGAAAATGGGGGGCATGGCGGCTCCATCGCGGCGCCCATTGCGCGCCAGGTGCTCGACTTCTATTTGCTGGGGCAGAAAGTGAAAGCCGTTCCAACCGCCAATGAATCGGGAGAGGATAGTGCCCACGATTAAGGAACTGCGCACCCGACTGCTCGCCCCTCTGGACCCCACGCTGTTCAATACCAGCCTGCTCCTGATGGCCCTGGGTTTCGTGGTCCTCTACAGCGCTTCTGGTTCCGACATGGGCAAAGTCCTCAGTCAGGTGCGCAATCTCGGTTTGGCCTTCATGGCCATGTGGGCCATGGCCATCACCCCGCCCCACAAGATTGAACGGATCGTTTTCCCGATATACGGCGTAGCACTGGTGGCCTTGCTGGGCGTGGCACTGTTCGGCGAAGTCAGTCACGGCGCACGACGCTGGCTCCACCTGGGCCCCCTGCGCGTCCAACCCTCCGAACTGATGAAAATCGCCTTGCCCCTGGCTTTGGCCGGTTATTTCGAATGGCGCGGCAAGGCCATCAACTGGCGGGATTTCGTGGTGGCCGCCTTGCTGCTGCTCGTTCCGGTGGGGCTGGTCGTCCGGCAACCTGATCTGGGCACCGCCCTGTTGATTGCCTCCTCAGGGTTTTACGTCCTGTATTTTGCCGGACTGTCATGGAAAGTGATGGGAGGCCTGTTTGCTGCGGGCCTTGCCGCCATGCCCCTGGTTTGGCACGTCATGCACGACTATCAGAAAAAACGCATTCTCACGTTGCTCGACCCCACTCAGGATCCCTTGGGTGCGGGATATCACACGCTTCAATCCATGATCGCCCTGGGTTCCGGTGGAATGTTCGGCAAGGGATGGCTACGTGGAACCCAGTCCCATCTGGATTTTTTGCCGGAACACACTACGGATTTCGTATTTGCCGTCTTTGGCGAGGAGTTTGGATTGCTGGGAGCGCTGGTTTTCCTGACCGCCATGCTGGTGATCATCACACGTGGCCTGTTCATCGCCAACGAAGGCTCGACACCTTTTGCCCGGCTGGTTGCCGGCTCTCTTTCCATGACGCTGTTCACGTATACTTTTGTCAACATGGGCATGGTGAGCGGCATCCTGCCCGTGGTAGGCGTCCCGCTGCCCTTTTTGAGCTATGGCGGGACGTCACTCGTGACCCTGTTTATCAGCATTGGTATCCTGATGAGCGTGCACCATCACCGGAAATTGGTCAAACAATGAGACGCAGCCTGCGGTTCGTATCTGTCGTCCTTGTCTCGGCACTGTTGGGTGCCTGCGGTTCCCTGCCGTCCCAAACGGCCCCGGCCGGCTCGGGTAAAGGCGGATATTATCTGGACGATGGTCCAGGCAGCCATCCCCCCGAGCATCTCGACCAGATTCCGGACGCCGTCCCAAAAAAGGAGCCGCTCCATAAATTTGCCAACAAGCCCTACACTGCTTTTGGCAAGGTCTACGTTCCCGACACTGCCAACAAACCCTATAAGGAACGGGGGGTGGCTTCCTGGTACGGCAAGCGCTACCACAACCAGAAAACCTCCAGTGGCGAACCTTACGACATGTACGCCATGACGGGAGCTCATCCCACGCTGCCAATCCCCAGCTACGTTCGGGTAACCAACCTTTCCAATCACAAATCCGTAGTGGTCCGCATCAACGATCGCGGCCCCTTCCGCTCCGACCGCCTGATCGATTTAAGTTACACGGCAGCCCTGAAGCTGGGTTATCTCAATCAGGGAAGCGCCGAAGTGGAGGTAGAGCGCCTGTTTCCAAAATAACGCGGGGTATAATGATGGCTTTGGCTATCGGATCACCCCCATGCATCGCTTGTTCTCCCCGCTCTTTCTGCTTTTCTGCCTCCTCCCTGGAATTGCCGCATCGGCAGATGCGCCCCTGACCGCCCCCTACGTGGCGGCGCGTTCCTACACCCTGATCGAAGTGGAAAGCGGGCAGCCTCTGGCCGCACTCAACCCCGATCAACGCGTCGAACCTGCTTCCCTGACCAAGCTGATGACGGCCTATCTGACCTTCAAGGCGCTCAGGGAGAAAACCCTCTCCCCCTCGCAGACCATTCCGGTTTCCCAGCACGCCTGGAAAGCCGAAGGCTCGCGCATGTTCATCGAACCCCAGAAACCCGTGACCGTAGATGAGCTGATCCATGGTGTCATCATCCAGTCCGGTAACGACGCCAGCATCGCCCTGGCCGAGGCCATTGCCGGCTCGGAAGATGCCTTTGCCGAACGTATGAACAAAATGGCCAGTGATCTGGGGATGGGTGGCACTCACTTCGTCAATGCCACCGGTTTACCCAACCCTCAGCACTACACCACAGCACGGGATCTGGGCGTTCTGGTGAGCGCCCTCATCCGGAACTTTCCCGAGTACTACCCGCTCTATGCCATCAAGGAGTACCGCTACAATGGGATCACGCAGCCCAATCGCAACCGGCTGTTGTGGATGGACCCCACGGTGGATGGCCTCAAAACGGGCCATACCGAAAGTGCCGGATACTGCCTGATCAGTTCCGCGCGACGTGGCGATCGCCGCCTTCTGGCAATTGTTCTCGGAACCAGCAGCGATTCGGCGCGTACGACCGAAAGCCAAAAACTGCTCAACTGGGGATTTCAGACCTTCGAAACCCAGCACCTGTTTCAAAAGGATGTTGCGATCAAGACCCTGCCCGTTTTCAAGGGGGCAGCACGGGAGGTCAGGGCAGGGTTTTCAGAGGAAATCTGGACGACCCACCCTTCTGGTGAGGGAGCACGATTGAAGCAAACGCTCACGACACTGCAACCCATTGTGGCTCCTGTGGCCGCAGGACAAAAACTGGGCACCCTGGAGATCAGCTATGATGGCAAACCCGTTGCCTCGCATGATCTGGTGGCACTGGAATCAGTTCCCGTCGGAAACGCCTTTACCCGCGGTTGGGACACGGTACGATTGATGCTGAAATGAGCGACGTCTATCTGAATGGCCGATTCATTCCGCTGGAACAGGCCCAGGTTTCGGTGATGGATCGCGGATTCATCTTTGGCGACGGGGTGTACGAGATGATCCCCGTCTACGATCGGACGCCATTGGCTTTGGGGCGTCATCTCGATCGCCTGGCGAGGTCGCTGGAAGGTGTTCGTATTTCCAATCCCATGGGACGTTCGGCTTGGGAAGCGTTGGTCCACGAACTGGTCGCCCGTGAGCCCGAAGCCAACCAATCCGTCTACCTGCACATCACGCGGGGCGTGGCCCCTCGGGACCACGCCTTTCCAAAAGACGCAGCCCCGACGGTCTTTGCGATGGCCAAACCCATGGCCCCGCCTCCTGCGCAATGGCTTAGTGAAGGCATCAAGGCCATCACCCATGATGATTTTCGCTGGCTGAAGTGCGACCTCAAGACCACCTCATTGCTGGCCAATGTCTTGCTGCGCCAGATGGCCGTTGATGCAGGCGCCACAGAATGCCTGCTTATCCGGGATGGCTATCTGACTGAAGGCGCAGCGAGCAACGTGATGGTCGTGGTGGACGGCGTTCTTCTGGCACCGCTTCGCAATCACCTGCTGTTGCCCGGGGTTACTTACGATCTGATCCTGGAAATCGCAGCAAAATACCGCATCCCCTTCGAAGAGCGTCCTGTGACCGAATCCGAATTGCGCCGGGCTTCCGAGGTCATCATGACTTCCAGTACCCGCGAAGTCGTTCCGGTCACGACACTGGATGGCCAGCCCGTGGGCAATGGCCGTCCTGGCCCTGTCGGCAAGCGGCTATTGGCGCTATACCAGGAGCAAAAACATACATGAGCGGACCCTTCATCGAAGCGGGCAGCGAAGACATCTTTGAATTCCCCTGCGATTTTCCGATCAAGATCATGGGACGAACCATAGACGGCTTTGCCCAAACCGTCATGGGCATCGTGCTCCAGCATGCTCCAGACTTCGACCCTGCAACGCTGGAAATGCGCTCCAGTAGTGCCGGCAAGTATCTCAGCGTAACCTGTACCATTCGTGCCGTGTCTCGTGCGCAGCTTGATGCACTCTATCGCGACCTGTCCGGCCACCCCTCCGTGGTGATGGTATTGTGAATCCCGCGCCGCTGGTCATCCGCAACACTGCCGGATTGTCAGACTACGAGACGGTCTGGCGAGCCATGCAGGCCTTCACCCGCCAGCGCGATGAAAATACTCCCGACGAGTTGTGGTCTCTGCAACATCCGCCGGTTTATACCCTGGGACTGGCCGGCAAGTCTGAGCATCTGCTGCAGGCATCGGATATCCCCGTGATCAAGGTGGACCGGGGGGGGCAGATAACCTATCACGGCCCGGGCCAGATCGTGGTGTACTTGATGATTGACCTCCGTCGTCGCCGTTTGACGGTCAAAGGCCTCGTACGCCTGATGGAAGAAGCCGTGCTGGATGTCCTGGCGGCGCATGGCATCAAGGCCGGACTGCTGTCCGGTGCCCCCGGTGTCTACGTGGAAGGAGCAAAAATTGCCGCGCTGGGCCTGCGCATCCAGCGCGGCTGCAGTTACCATGGCCTCTCCCTCAACGTGGACCTGGATCTGGCGCCTTTCAGCCTGATCAACCCTTGTGGCTATTCAGGAATGCCGGTGACCCGAACCCGTGATCTCGGCATATTTGAACCCGTTGCACACCTGGAGCATCAACTGCTCAATCAGCTCACCACACGTCTCGAGGCCTGCCCGCTGCCATCATGACAACCAAAGAAAAAGGCGCACTCAAAACCGCGCGCATCCCCATCAAGATCGTTCCGCAGCCTCCCTTGCGCAAGCCTGACTGGATCCGGGTTCGCACGGCCAGCAGCCCGCGTTTCAACGAGATCAAGGCCATCCTGCGCGAAAACCGCCTTCACTCCGTTTGCGAGGAAGCCTCCTGCCCCAATATCGGCGAATGTTTCAGCCATGGCACCGCAACCTTCATGATCATGGGTGACCGCTGCACCCGGCGCTGCCCCTTCTGCGACGTGGGACACGGCCGACCCGACCCGCTCGACGCCAATGAACCACACCATCTGGCGCAAAGCATTGCCCGGATGAAGCTGCGCTACGTGGTGGTGACGAGCGTGGATCGCGATGATCTGCGCGATGGCGGTGCCGAGCATTTTGTCCGATGCATCGAAGAAATCCGTACCCAGTCGCCAGGCACCCGGATCGAGGTCCTTGTCCCTGATTTCAGGGGCCGGCTCGACCTTGCCCTGGATGTTCTTGGGCAGGCCCTGCCCGACGTCATGAACCATAATCTCGAAACCGTGCCGCGGTTGTACAAACAGGCGCGCCCAGGGGCTAATTACAGCCATTCACTGTTGCTGCTCAAGCGTTTCAAGGAGGCCCATCCCCAGGTTTCCACCAAGTCAGGACTGATGGTAGGGTTGGGGGAAACGGACGAGGAAATCCTGGAAGTCATGGGGGACCTGCGCGCCCACTCGGTGGACATGTTGACCATTGGGCAATACCTGCAGCCCACGGCCCACCATCTACCGGTCAGCCGATTCGTCGTTCCGGAACGTTTTCGAGACTTTGAACGGGAAGCGCTGGCCATGGGTTTTGCTCATGCCGCCTGTGGCCCCCTGGTCCGTTCCAGCTATCATGCAGACCAACAGGCGCATGCTGCAGGCGTAGCTGCTGGAGACGCCTGAACGTCTTACTTCTTTGCTGCGAGATTGCCGATCCAGTACCACCCGAGAAAATCTTTCGGGTCAATCGTGTTTCCAGATGCGGTGATGATTTCGTAGTGCAAATGAGGCCCTGTGGACCGGCCTGTGCTGCCAACCTGCCCAATCAACTGGTGCCGATTGACGTGTTCTCCGAGCTTGACCTTGATGACCTTGAGGTGGCCATAGCGGGTCAGGAAGCCATTGGCATGCTTGATTTCAATCATATTTCCGTAGCTGCCAGACCACTCGGCCGTCACGATATCGCCATCGGCCGTCGCAAACACGGGCTCTCCGGATTTGCTTTCCAGATCGAGGCCGGAGTGGGATGCCAGACGACCGTTGATGGGGTCATGCCGGTAGCCGAACTCACTTGAAACGGTCAGGTCATGATCCAGAGGATTGCCAATGGGAAGACTGGCAATCACTCCATAATTTTCCTTGAGATCATTTCTCAATTGATCCGCAAGGCGCTTCATCTTCTCGGCGTCCTGAGAGTAAATGTCGAAGAGGGCATTAAAATCCTGCGCATCTGCGGGAGACTGGTTGTAACCCAGCGGAATATAGGGGCCGCCTGTATTCTTGGAGGCCTTGCTGGCCGGGTTTTTCCCGCCTTTCGCCTGGACATAATTCAACAGGCTGTTTTTTAGCGAATCAATATCCCTCAGGCTGTCGAAAGTGGCCTTGAGGTCGGACTGGATTTTTGTCAGCTGATCGCTGTACTTGGACTCGAGGCGAGACTTGTCGTCAGGCGAGAGCACGCCACCAATTTCCCTGACGATGTCAGGGCGTTGATTGAGGGTGATACGCAACCCGATGAAATTAATCAACGCCCCCACGCCCAGAGAACTCAGCCCCAACACCAAAGCAATGATATAAAGCTTCTTGCGTGTCAGCGAGAACTTGACGACCCTTCCTGTTGCGCCACTGATCCAGATCAGTTGCATTTCAGCGGAGCGAAACAAGAAAAGGTTGAAGATATAAACTTGCGGGAAAAACAGTCCCGATGCATCCCGATCCCAATGAAATTACGAATATTCAAATCCCGAGGCAAAGGCAAGATGTCGAACCAGATCGAGCATTTCGATTCATTCATAGGACAGTCCACCAAAATCTTTGGCCGCATGGAAATTCATGCCAGTATCCGGATTGACGGCAAGGTACAGGGGGACCTTGAAACGCCCCCGCATACCAGCATCACGATTGCCATCGGAAAATCTGGCGACGTCTCCGGCGACATCAAGGCGAACCGCGTGCTGATTGCGGGTACGGTCCATGGAAACATCTATGCCGCAGAGCATGTTGAATTGGCAAAAACGGCTCATGTTAGAGGTGACATCTCTTTCAAGTCCATCCGCGTCGAGCATGGGGCCAATGTTGAGGGGCATCTCATCAAAAAGTCAACGAAATAAGGCGCCGTCTTCACGCCCTAGTTTGCTGAAAGCTGTTTGATTTCGCCCATGATCACACCGCCCTTCTGGATGGTCAGTTTTTTATAGGTGATCTTTCCTGATACCGTGGCCCTCCCGCCGACGATCAAGTCGCCGCACGAAATCGTTCCCGATAGTTTTCCCTTCACATTGATGACCGCGGAATTCACGATGCCATCCACCGAACCGGTGGCACTGATGTTGAGCGCTGACAGATTGATCGTACCGCTCAACCTTCCCTCCACCGAGAGCGATCCCGTTGCATTGACCTCTCCGACAAAGGAAAAGCCTTCGCTGATGATTGATGGTTTATGTTGGGGGGCAGCATTCGTGGCAGACTGATCCTCCGGGGCAGCTGGTGCCTCCGGAAGATCCAGCACCTCGTCCTCTTTGTCCTTTGGACCGCCTTTACTGAAAATAGCCATAGCGCATCACGCCTCGCCAGGGGTGTTTGTGAGGGGTTCCATCGGCGGCGTCTGTTCCGTGTCAGAGCGATTGATCTTTTCAATCTGGCCTTGCAGCACGCCGTTCTTTTCGATTTCGATTTCAACGTACTTGACGTCGCCAATGACCGCGCCGGTGGAGCGGATGAAGAGTGACTTGTTGGCGACCAGGGAGTCGTGCAGTTCGCCCAAGACATGGACCACGTCCGCCTTGACCGAACCCTTGATGAATCCCGTCTCGCTAATATTGACTTGGTGCGCTGAAATATCGCCCTCCAATACGCCAGCTACGGTGGCAATATTGGGAACGGAAAAGTTGCCTTTTACAGTGACGCCCTCACCAACAAACAGGCACCCGGATTGAACAACGGTGTCGGACATATTTATGGCTCCCCTCTGACCACAAGCCCCTATTCAGGCTGAATTTATTAGCAATGTATTAGACCTGATCCATCAATTCGGGGTAAATATTAGCATCAGTGTCGCTGACCTGCTTCAGAAATTAACCTCTTTATGCCCGGGACTCGATTCGAGGCTACCGGGAAGTGGTCATTCAGGATGGATAGCGGCGCGCGATCAGGACTGCGTTATTCCCGCCAAATCCGAAGGAATTGCTCATGACGGTATCCAGCGTTGCAAGGTGGCGCGCTCCCTCCGTTACATAGTCCAGATCGCACTCCGGGTCGGGATGCAGCAGGTGGGCCGTAGGGGGGATAACCTGGTTTTGGAGCGCGCCCAGGGCGACCACCATCTCCACAGCCCCTGTCGCGCCCATCAGATGGCCATGCAGGGCCTTGGTGGCACTCACGGGAACCTGCCGGGCGGCAGCACCAAAAACGTCCTTGATTGCCTGGGTCTCAATGACATCGCCCACCACCGTGCCGGTTCCGTGGGCATTGATATAGTGAACCTGGTCCGGCTGGAGCGCTGCCTGGGCCAGCGCCTGGCGCATGGCGCGTGCCTGGCCCGCGGCATCGGGTTGCGTGATGTGGCCTGCATCCGTACTGTTGCCATACCCGATCAGTTCGGCCAGGATTGCAGCCCCCCTCGCCCGTGCCGAGGACTCCTCCTCCAGCACCAACGCTGCGGCCCCTTCTCCCAGGATGAACCCGCTTCGCTTTTTGTCGAAGGGACGGCAGGAGGTTTCGGGGTGTTCAGGATCAGGACGAGCCAGGGTCTGCAGGGACTCCCAGGCCTTCATCACGCCCTGGGTCAGGAGGGCCTCGCCTCCACCTGCCACCGCATACCGGATGCGCCCCGATCGTATGGCAGTAAACGCCTCACCAATGGCAACGGCAGAGGAGGAGCATGCGGAGCTGTAGGTCAGGCTCGGGCCACGAATTTTATATTCGATCCCGATTTGTCCCGTCGACGAATTGGCCATGAACATCACGATGGTCGAGGGACGCGGGCGGATGGCGTGTTGAAGCAGCGATTCGGTGTAGGCCTGCTCGAGGGTGGTCGCCCCACCCATGCCAGTCCCCCAGAATATTCCACAGTCCAGGCCCGAATCACTGCTGAAATCCAGCCCGGCCTGGGCGATGGCTTCGCGGGTGGCCAACAGCGACAATTGCGCCACCCGATCCAGCGTCAACCGGCGCAATTTTGGAAAATGTGATTCAATGGGTACCGTTACCGGGGCGGCAAGCGGCGAGGCCAGGGACTGTATCCACGGGGTTTCGAGAGGTCGCACCCCCGAGACCCCCAGATTGAGTCCATTGATCAGGCTTGCCGCGTCTCCACCCAAGGGGGTCAGCGCGCCCACACCAGTAACGACGACACGGCGCATGGTCAGGACGCAGCGCCTCCCTCGTCGAGCGACACCCCTTGCTGCGCCACCATGATGTCCACTTCATGGGCGATATCGCCCACCGTTTTGATGGGAACGGGCTCACCGGTCATTTTTAGCTTGAACCGGTCTTCCAGCATGAACATGAATTCCACTGTGGCCAGGGAATCCACGCCCAGCTCTTCCAGCCTGGACTCGGGTTTGACTTGCTCCGGGGTTAATCCGAACTCTTCCACCAACATTTTTTGTATGACGGGTAATGAACTCATAGTACTGGCCTCAGCCCACCAGCTGCAGTCGTAACCCCGCACTCTCCGCATTTTGCGCGGAGACCTGCCGGATAAACGCCAGGGTTTCCTGGGCCACACGCTCCTTTTCAAAATCCATGGTAATGATGTGATAGCAGTTCTCCAGCAGAATTTTCCTGATCTGCAAGGAGGAGATGCTTTTTTCGATGATGTCGGCGTTGCGCGGGCTGGCCAGATCGTCTTCGATGGCGTGCATTATAAGCGTGGGCGCTGATATTTTACGCAGGTTCCGGCGTACGTCCCGCATCAACCGCTCGGACTCAAACACACCCGTGAGGGGAGAGTGGGACGAGCCGAGTGCGGATGTTCCACGTTTGGCCATCTGTGTGGCCACCCACTGCCGGATGCGTTCATCCTTGAGTCCGTAGGGAGGGCGCTCGGTCAACGACATCATGAAACGCACGGGGGTGTAGTACCCTAAAAACTTGAACCAGCGCATCCACGTGACGTTCCAGCCATCGTAACGCAACGGGGCCGAATAAAGACAGAGCGCGTGGATATCTGCGCTGCGTTTTGCCGCAAGCTGGAGGCAGAGGTCCGCGCCGATGCAGAGCCCGGCGACGCTGACCTCCTCATGTTCCCGTTTCAGCGCATCAAACTGGGCTTCCACCTGCTCCAGCCAATGCTGCCAGTGGGTGGTCTGGCTCGGGATGGCCTCGTCAAAGACGGAGTAGCCCTGGATATTGGGGATGCGTACGGTGTATCCGCCGGCCACATTAAGCTTTCGCCCGATGTACTGCAGTTGCTGCGGCGTGCCGTACAGGCCGTGCAGGAGCAGCACGGCACCACGTCCCTTGCCCATCAAGTTGATCGTATCGATGGCTCGCCACCCCTCTCCAGTCCTTCAAAACTACCATTGAAATATTTTGTAACTTCCAGCCGCGCTCCGCATTATATATGGGAATTTTAAACATTAAACCGAAAATGCATGACGTCGCCGTCCTGGACGCGGTACTCCTTCCCCTCCAGGCGCATTTTCCCGGCTTCCTTGGCGCCCTGCTCGCCTCTGCACGCGATAAAGTCGGCAAAAGCGATGACCTCGGCACGAATGAAGCCGCGTTCAAAATCGTTATGGATGACCGCAGCGGCACGGGGAGCCGTGTCTCCTGCATGGATGGTCCAGGCCCGAACCTCTTTGACACCGGCAGTGAAGTAAGTTTCCAGCCCCAGAAGACGATACACGGCGCGAATCAACCGGTCCAGACCTGGTTCGGCAAGGCCCATGTCAGCAAGAAAAAGCGCCTTGTCTTCATCATCGAGGTCGGCCATCTGGGCTTCTATGGCTGCGCAGATGGGAACGACTGGTGCACCCTCGGAACGCGCATGGGCCTCGACCTGGGCCAGCAGCGGGTTGTTGTCAAACCCGCCTTCCAGCACATTGGCCACATACAGCGTGGGTTTTGCGGTAATCAGACAAAGCGGTTTCAGCAGTTCCAAGTCATCCGCATCCAGCCCCATGGCACGCACGGGTTGCCCGGTATTGAGTTGCTGTTGCACCTTGTCAAGCAATGCCAGCAGTCGCACCGCTTCCTTGTCGCCCGCGCGCGCCGCCTTCTGGGTGCGGACCACCGCCTTTTCAACGGTGGAAAGGTCTGCGAGCGCTAACTCCGTGTTGATGGTTTCGATGTCGTCTACGGGGTTGACCCGTCCTGCCACATGCACCACGTTGGGGTCGTCAAAGCAACGCACCACATGGGCAATGGCATCCGTTTCGCGGATATTGGCCAGAAACTGGTTGCCCAGGCCCTCCCCTTTCGACGCCCCCGCCACCAGCCCGGCAATGTCCACAAATTCGGTCACAGCAGGCACCACGCGTTCCGGGCGCACGATCTCCGACAGGGCTGCGAGGCGCGGATCCGGAACCTCCACCACTCCCACATTGGGTTCGATGGTGCAGAAGGGATAGTTCTCCGCCGCGATGCCCGCCTTGGTCAATGCATTGAAGAGTGTGGACTTACCTACGTTGGGCAAGCCCACGATGCCGCATTTGAGACTCATGCCATCAATCCTTGGTTATCAGACCACCCGTTTTGGGTGGGGTGTGAAGATTCATCATAGCCGCTTCCGCCTGCCCCTTGAGAAGGAGCGGCAAGACCTCCAGGGCGCGTTCCAGGGCGACATCAATCGCCTCCTGTTCCGTCTTTGCAGGCCGGTGCAACACATAGTCCACCACCTGGTGGCGCTGGCCCGGGTGACCGATGCCTACCCTCAACCGCCAAAAATCAGGGGAGCCCAGGGCCAGAAGCAGGTCCTTCAAGCCATTATGGCCTGCAGCACCGCCGCCTTTCTTGAGTTTGACGCCTCCTGGAGGCAAATCCAGTTCGTCATGAACCACCAGGATCTGTTCGGGTGCAACGCGGTAGAAATGGGCCATCGCAGCGACGGCGCGGCCGCTGTCATTCATATAGGTGCTGGGTTTGAGGAGCCATAGACCCTGGCCCGCCAGAAGAGCGCGTGCCACTTCCCCGTGAAACCTGGATTCGTGACGAAAGGTGGCAGACCCGGTCTGCGCGACCCGATCCACAAACCAGAATCCTGCGTTATGACGCGTATCCTGGTATTCGGCACCTGGATTGCCGAGCCCTACAATCAATCGTACAGCGGTCATCGGGCAGACTCAGGAAAGGCAACCCCGGCCAGCATGTGCCGACCGGGGTTGGATGGATGTTACTTCTTGCTGTCTTTGCCCGCTTCAGGAGCGGCAACAGGCGCCTTCTGGTTGGCTGCCGGAACGTCGGCTGCTGAAACCGGCGCCGCGGTTTCCTCGTCCTCCACGCGGGCTGCGCGCGGCAGGACAGCAGCGGCCACCGCGGGGTTTTCACCCTTGACCACTGCGGCGAATTCAATGCCGACAGGTGCCTTGATGTCAGAAAGATGCAGGGAGTGACCGACGGTCAGGTCCTTGAGGTCCACCTCGATAAACTCAGGCAAGTCTGCAGGCAGACAGAGCACTTCGACTTCATTGAGGATGTGGCTGATGTTGGCACCGGACAGCTTCACTCCAGGGCTGATTTCGCCGTTGATGAAGTGCAATGGCACCTTCATGTGGATTTTGCGGTTGCTGTCCACACGTTGAAAGTCCACATGCAGGACGATGGGCCGGAAGGGATGCATTTGCACATCCCGCAGCAGTGCCGATTGCGATTCGCCCCCGAGTTTGAGGGTCAGCACGGAAGAATGAAACGCTTCCTGGCGCAGTTTGTGAAACAGTTCGTTATGATCGAGCTCAATGGCTTGCGCATCCTTGCCGGCACCATACAGGATGCCCGGTACGCGTCCGTTGTGGCGCAGGCGGCGGCTCGCTCCGGTGCCCTGCACAGTTCGTTTGGTGACTTCGATTTCCATGATGACCTTCCTTCATTTTCAGTGAATAAAACCCAAGCTCCGCGACCAGAACCCGGGGTGCTGCAAACTATTCCATAAACAACGAACTGACCGAGTCCTCGTCGCTAATGCGCCGCATCGTCTCGGCCATCAGGCCGGCAATGCCCAGTTGGCGAATGCGCGAACAGGCCATAGCCTTTTCCGACAGCGGAATGGTGTCCGTCACCACCAGTTCGTCCAGCGCCGATTGTGCGATCCGGTCTACCGCCGAACCCGACAATACCGGATGGGTAATATAGGCCAACACCTTGGCAGCACCGTGACTCTTGAGGGCCGCAGCCGCCTCGCACAAGGTGTTGGCCGTGTCCACCATGTCATCCATGATGAGGCAGACGCGCCCGGCCACGTCGCCGATGACGTTCATCACCTGGGCAACGTTGGGTTTGGGTCGCCGTTTGTCAATGATCACGAGGTCGGCTTCCAGGCGCTTGGCCATGGCCCGCGCCCGTACCACCCCGCCCACGTCAGGCGAAACAACGGTGAGATTCTGGTGTCCGGAGCGCCAAACATCGCCCAGCAGCACCGGCGTCGAATACACGTTATCCACCGGAATATCGAAAAACCCCTGAATCTGGTCCGAGTGCAGATCCATTGTCAGCACCCGATCCACACCCGCGCCCTGCAGCATATTGGCCACCACCTTGGCCGAAATGGCCACGCGCGCCGAACGCGGACGCCGATCCTGACGCGCATAGCCAAAATACGGGATGGCCGCCGTAATGCGCGCTGCTGACGAACGCTTGAGCGCATCGCACATCACCATGACTTCCATGAGGTGATCATTGGTGGGCGCACAAGTGGATTGCAGGATGAAGCAGTCTTTGCCCCGAACATTTTCGAGGATTTCGACCATCACTTCCCCATCGCTGAAACGGCCCACTGTGGCGCGACCTACGGAAATATTGAGGTGCGCAGCCACCTCGCTGGCCAGCTTGGGATTGGCGGTGCCGGTAAACACCATCAGATTGGCAGACGACATGGAGCTCCTGGCATGATGTGGTCGGGCGCTTCCATGGCAGGGGAGGTAGGGATCGAACCTACGAATGCCGGAATCAAAATCCGGTGCCTTACCACTTGGCGACTCCCCTGTCGTGCTACACCCAATCCCGCAAGGGATGTTTATTCATCCCGCGGGCAATGAACCCTTTGTATTCCGGCGGCATTTGCATCAGTGCAGACTGGGCCTCGGACGCTTCTTCAAACGGGACAAAACAGCACGCCCCGGAACCAGTCATCCGCGCATCTCCCCAGCGACCGAGCCACTCCAGCAAACGAGCGACCCGCGGATATCGACGCACCACTACGGGTTGCAGGTCATTGCGCCCAAATCCCGCCGAAAAGTCGCACATTTTGACCGGGATCGAATCCCTTGTCAAATCAGGATCCTCGAAGATTTCCCGGGTAGGGATGGCAATCCCGGGATGGGCAATCAGATACCAGCATTCGGGCACCCGAAAGGGCGTGAGTCGTTCGCCGATGCCCTCTGCAAACGCGGCATGCCCGCCAACGAAAACGGGGACATCAGCCCCCAGTCTCAGCCCCAACGCGGCCAGTCGCGCACGCTCCCAACCCAGCCCCCAAAGGCGATTGAGCGCCAGCAGGGTAGTGGCCGCATCGGAACTCCCCCCTCCCAATCCGCCGCCCAGCGGAATTTTCTTGTCAATGCCGATGACTGCGCCATAGCGCACCCCGCCAGCCTGCTGCAATAGCTGCGCGGCCCGGATGCAGAGGTCTTCCTGTGCGGGGATTCCCGGAAGGGGGTGGCGCTGACGGATCTCCCCATCCTCTGTACGGACAAAGTCCAGCGTGTCGCCATAGTCCACGAAAGTAAACAGGGTTTGCAGGGTGTGATAGCCATCCGAACGGCGCCCTGTAACATGCAGGAACAAATTCAACTTTGCCGGCGCAGGAACCTGGTCGTAGTGATCGCTCACTTTCCACCCTTCTCGATGATCCACTGGTCCACCCTGAGACGGATGGCCAGTTCTTCGTGCTGCATGGAAATGATTCCTGGTAGCGACTGATCCCCCACACGTCGCCAGTCCTCATAGTGCAACCGCCACCCCGCCTGAACAAGGGTGTCAGGATTCCCCTGCGGATCACGCGTGAGGGTCGCCCCGTCCAGCGGCGCCACCTGCCCCAGGACCCACCAGGGCAACCCCTCGAGGGGCAGGGCGTATCCCAGCACGGATTGCGTCAGGCGCTCCGCGTCATTGGCCCAAAATTCGCGGTGGTCAGACAGGACGAGATGAACGGATTGGGGAGTGCGATCCAGCTGAGCCACCGTGGAGCCCAGCGGCGTAAAAAGCTCCACATGCTGGTCCGCCCCCCTGCTCACCCAGTCGATTTTGCCCGTCTCCGTCCCGGAGGGCTGGCGTACGGCAAGACGGCCGGAAAACCGGAACCCCTGGACCGCACCCTGCCCAATGCTTTGATCCTGGTTCGAAGAAGTACGCGGCAAACTGGCACAGCCGCATAACAGCACGAATAAACCTGCGGCGCAGGCCCGGGTCAGCTTCATGAATCAATGCACGAAACGGTGCAGGACAGAAACCAGGGCTTCGTTATCCGGATTGGCTTTGAGGCTACTCTCCCACGTCTGTCGGGCCGCAGCCTGGTCTCCTGAAACCCAGAGCGCTTCCCCCAGATGCGCCGCAATTTCGGGATCGTCCTGGAGGGCGTAAGCGCTTTTTAGCGTCGCAATGGACTCGGGAATATGCCCCATTCGAAACTGTACCCAGCCCAGGCTGTCCAGGATGAACGGATCATTGGGCGCCAGCGTGAGCGCCTTCTGGATCAGGCCCAGCGCCTCGTCCAGACGCAACGAACGATCGGCAAGACTGTACCCCAACGCGTTGTAGGCGTGCGCGTACTGGGGCCTGAGCGCAATGACCTGACGCAGGTCCTGCTCCAGAATATCCATGCGATTGAGCTTGTCAGCCACGATGGCCCGCTCATACAGCAAATCCGGTGAATTGGGCGTGTGGCGCAACGCCTCCGTAAGCGCGTCAAACGCGCCCTGGTAATCCCCTGCCTCGCGCCGCATCTGCTCTTCTGCCAGAACCTTCTGCTCCTGTTGTTCCTGTGTCGGTGCCGGCACCGCATGCAACAGTTCAAGCCCCTTCTGGAGCTGATTCTGATGCGCCCACATCATCGCCACCCGGATCCGGGCGGCCGTCAGCTGCTCGCCCGCCTCGACCTTGCCAAACCACAGCGCCGCCTTGTCCCAGAGTTTCTGTTCCTCATAGACCTGCCCCAGGTAAAAACGGATCACATCCGGGTCGCGATAGCCTTGATCCAGCGCCTTCAGAAACAGTGGCTCTGCGCCTGCATAGTCCTTCAATTGCATGGTCAACAGCGCCACTGCCAGGGTCAGGTCAGGGTTGTTCGGAGCCTCCCCCATCAGGGTCGCAAATTGCTCGCGTGCCGCTGGATAGTCGCGCAGCTCAACCAGGTACCGCGCAAACAGCAAACGCATGTCGCGAGCATGGGGGTAGGTTTTCAGGAAATCCAGGTAAAAGGCTCGCGCCTGGCCGCTGTCCTGTTCTTGCAGCACCCGCCCCTCGAGCAGCGCGGAGGCCTCCCAGCCCGGCCGCAATCGCGACGCGGTGCGCGCCTCTTCCAGGGCCTGTTCGTTTTTGCCTGCCAGAAAGGCTGAGGACCCGACCAGATAATGTGCTTCTGGAACCTGCGGGTAGGGTTCCGCCAGGCGCTCCGCCATCTTGAGCACCGCCTCATGGTCCGGATGTTCCGTGAAAATGACGCTAAGATTGCGAAAGTCGCTGCCAACATCCGTCTTGTTGGCTGCCAGCAGCTGCGCCAGGACTTCTTCCACATCCAGCAGCTTCCCCTGCGAAAGCAGCAGCGCCGCCAGCGCCTCCCGCGCTTCTGCAGAGTGGGGCTCCGCCTCGAGCCAAAGACCCAGCGCCTCCCGGGCAGCCTTCGGATCATGCGCATAGAGCGCGACCTCGGTGGCTCTGCGCGCCACGCGCGGATCGTGCGTGGATCGGGCCAGATCGAGGTAGGTTTTGACCGCCACGCCAAAATTATCGCGTTGCGCGGCGATTTCACCCAGCAACAACTGATAAACCAGACGGGCCGTCAACTCCTGGGAGGGCAATGCAACCCCGCCATGTTCTGCGGCCACCCATGGCGACTCGTCAGCCAGGCGCGGCAAATCTGCGGCACGCACCGCCAACGCCATGAACAGCATGGCCACGCCCGCCAGATGGCGGGAGCGCCTGAACACGCGCGCCACCCTCATGCCACCGCGCTTTTTTTCTGGGTCAGTCGCTGGTATTTCTCTTCCAGCTGCTGGCGCGTTTCCGGATATTCGGGGTTGAGCGGGATGCAATCCACCGGACAGACTTCTCGACATTGCGGGGTATCGTAATGACCCACGCACTCCGTACAGCGCCCCGGGTCGATTTCATAGATCTCGGCACCCTGCGAGATGGCCTCGTTAGGACACTCCGGTTCGCACACATCGCAATTGATACATTCGTCGGTAATCATCAAAGCCATGATTCAGTTTCCAGGGTGGCCCAACGCTTGCACACGACGATCGAGTCGCATGCGGATGTCGGGGTTTACAAATTGGCTGACATCCCCCCCCAACGTAGCAATTTCGCGCACGATGGTGGACGAAATGAACATGAATTGGTCGGAGGGCGTCAGAAAGAGGGTTTCGACCGTAGGATGCAGCTTGCGGTTCATTCCTGCCATCTGAAACTCGAAGTCGAAGTCGGAAACCGCCCGCAGCCCGCGCAAAATGACATTGGCGCCGGTTTGCCGTAAAAAGTCTGCCAGCAAGCCTGAAAAGCCTGTCACCTCGACATTGCCGTAGGCCTTGAAGGCCTCCCGAGCCATCTCGACCCGGTCCTCCAGGGTAAACAAGGGACGTTTGCTTCGGCTGTCTGCGACCGCCACCACGACGGCATCGAACAGGTGGGCAGCACGACGCACCAGATCCTCGTGACCCAGCGTCAGGGGATCAAAAGTGCCCGCATAGACCGCCTTGGTATTCATCAAACAGATCCTTGTTCCGGTTTGAGCAACTGGTGCGTGACCCGTCCGGCCCGAGAGGACCGGAATTCGCTCCAAAAGGGTGATTCTGACACACCCTCGGGACTTTCACAGTAAACCATCCCGCCCGGGTTCAGCCGTTCGTGAAGCAACGGCAGCACCAGCTCGAGATCCTGCCCCGCAAAGGGGGGGTCCAGGAAGATCAGATCAAAGCATCGTTTGTCCCGACGCAGCCAGTGCAGCGCTTCGGCCGCCACGATCTCCGCCCCTGTCGCTCCCAGGCGCTCGGCGTTGTCACGCAAGCATTTTGCCGTGGCAGGATGCTTTTCCACCATGACCACGCGCGCCGCGCCCCGCGACAGCGCCTCAAACCCCAGCGCTCCGCTCCCTGCAAACAAATCCAGGCATTGGTATTCCGGCAACTCCTGTCCCAACCAGTTGAACAAGGTCTCGCGCACCCGGCTGGGGGTCGGGCGCAATCCCGGGGCCTCGCGAAAGCGGATATTGCGGCCTCGCCACCGCCCTCCAATGATGCGAATCTGGCCAGTCATTTGGGGTAAAATCGCTTTCGATATGTGTTGTATAAGAGCCCTATTGTCCGATGTTTGGCCTATTCAAGAAATCCCCCGAGCCCGCCGCCCCCCCAGAGACCTCTTCTCCAGGCTGGATTGCGCGCCTCAAATCGGGACTGGGCAATAGCCGCCAAAAGCTGAAGGACGGGCTTGCGGGGCTGTTTGGCGGGAAGCTGGACGAGGCCTGGTTTGACGCACTCGAAGAAACTTTGATTGCTGCGGACGTGGGCGTCGGAACCAGCAAGCGGCTGATCGAACAGCTCAGACGGGAAGCACGCGGGCAGAATATCGACCAGGCCGAGGCGCTCAAGCCCCTGCTCAAAGCCGCCTTGGTGGATCTGCTCCAGCCTCTGGAACGCACCCTGGAAACCCACGGGCATCATCCTTTTGTGATCCTGTTCGTTGGCGTCAACGGCGCAGGCAAAACCACCACCATCGGCAAGCTGGCCCAACACCTCCTGCAGAACGGGCATAGCGTCCTTCTGGCTGCGGGAGACACATTCCGGGCTGCCGCCGTAGCCCAACTCGTGGCCTGGGGCCAACGCAACCAGGTGCCCGTCATCACCCAGGAAAAAGGCGACTCTGCTTCCGTCATCTTTGACGCCATCAGCGCCGCCCGCACCCGCGGAATCGATGTCGTCCTGGCCGATACCGCGGGGCGACTGCCGACCCAGTTGCACCTGATGGAGGAAATCCGCAAGGTCAAACGCGTTGTCACCAAGGCAGACCCGACCGCTCCCCACGAAATCCTGTTGGTTCTCGACGCCAACACGGGGCAAAACGCATTGTCCCAGGTCCGCGCCTTCGATGATGCCCTGCAACTGACGGGACTGGTTGTCACCAAACTGGATGGCACGGCACGAGGAGGAGTCATTGCCAGATC